>JBDTEP010000243.1:0-2648 GCA_039922455.1 Mycobacterium sp.
GTTGACGCGATGGTCACCGCGTGGCGGGCCACACTCGCCCCTATCACCGCGTCGGCGGCGACCGTGATCCTGGCGGTGTTGTGTCTGCTGTTTAGCGACCTGAATTCCAACCGCGGCTTGGGCCCGGTTGCGGCGATCGGTATCGGCGCGGCGTGGCTAGCCTCGGTCACGTTTCTGCCTGCTGTGCTCGCGGTGCTGGGTCGGTCGGCGTTTTGGCCGTTGCGGCCGAAACTGGGCTCCACGCACCCGGAGACCCGCGGTATCTGGGGCCGCATTGCGAGTCTTGTTGCGCGCCGTCCGCGGGCTCTCTGGGGCGCCGCCACCGTGCTGCTGCTGATTGGTGTGGCATTCCTGCCGACGCTACAAGCCAGCGGCACCTCCCAGTCCGAAATTCTGCTGAATAAGTCGGCCGCGGTCGCGGGCCAAGAAATGCTCGGCCGACATTTTCCCGGCGGTAGCGGCTCACCCACCGTGACGATTTCCAACCTGGCGCAGGCGGACCAGGTGCTGGCCGCATCCCGGGTGCCGGGAGTCGCCTCGTCCGCGCTGATAAAATCCCGAAGCGGCCAACCAGTGACGGCGAACGGCCGCGTCGAGATCCTGACGATCCTCGACGATCCCGCCGGCTCGGAGCAAGCGGTCGCGACGGTGGCTCAGCTCCGGCAGGCGGTGCACGCCGTGCCCGATGCGGACGCCCGGGTCGGCGGCCCGACGGCTGCCCAGCTCGACACCCAGCAGATATCCGAGCGAGACCGCAGCGTGATCATCCCCATCGTCCTAGTGGTGATCTTCCTGGTGCTGGCGCTGCTGCTGCGCGCTCTGCTGGCGCCGCTGGTGTTGCTCGGCACGGTGGTTTTGTCGTTCGCCGCGACCCTGGGCGTTTCAGCGCTGGTGTTCAACCACATCTTCCACTTTCCTGGCGCCGATCCTGTCGTGCCGTTGTTTGGATTCGTCTTTCTCGTGGCACTAGGTATTGACTACAACATTTTCTTGATGACCAGGGTCCGGGAAGAGGCCGCGAAATACGGGACACATGAGGGCACCCGCCGCGGGTTGGCGCTGACCGGCGGGGTGATCACCTCTGCCGGCGTGGTACTGGCGGCCACGTTCGCCGCGCTCGCGGTCCTGCCGATCCTGTTCCTGGTACAGATCGCGTTCATCGTGGCATTCGGTGTGCTGTTGGACACGATCATTGTTCGTTCGCTGCTGGTTCCGGCTTTGACGATCGACATCGGTCGGCGAATCTGGTGGCCCTCGGCGTTGGCTCGAGTCGCGGACGACGATCCGGCTGCTTCGGCTATGGCCAGCTCGCACGGGGCGCGTCATAAAAGGATCGAGGGAATATGACGGCACTGCACACACCTGACCCGATGGTGGCGTCGAGGTGGTTAACGCCGTGACGGGAATACTCGGCAGGCTGGCCTCGGCCCTGGACACAGCGATGGACCGGTCGGTAGTGATCGGTTACACGCGACTGGGATATCTTGCCCGTCAAGCCCGGTGGGACCCGGCGGACCCGGCGCCCGGGGCGCTGCGCGGGGCCACCGCACTGGTAACCGGCGCCAACTCGGGCCTTGGCAAGACGATCGCGGCTGAGCTCGCCGGGCTCGGTGCCCGGGTCGTCATGGTGGTCCGGAACGTAGACAAGGGGCGGCGCGCTGCCGACGAGATTCGCGCCGCGCATCCGAAAGCGGACCTTGCCTTGGAGTCGTGTGACGTTTCCAGCCTGAACTCAGTTCGAGAGCTGGCGGCGCGAATGCATGACGACGGTCGGGCCCTGGACGTGCTGGTACACAATGCCGGCGTACTGCCCGCGAAGCGGTCGGAGACCGCGGACGGGCACGAGATGACCCTGGCCACACACGTTCTCGGACCGCTGCTCATGACGGAGCTACTGCGGCCCCTATTGCGTGCGGCTTCATTGCGGGCCACTTCATTGCGGGCCGCGCCGCCGGGTGGGAAGTCGGGTGCACGCGTCATCGTCGTGTCCTCCGGCGGCATGTACACGCAGAAACTACCTGCCCGGGACCCCGAGTACCGCGCGAGTGAGTACCGGGGCGCGGCAGCATATGCGCGCAGCAAGCGGATGCAGGTCGCCTTCACCCCGTTGCTGGCTGCTCGACTGGGCGCTGATGGGGTGAGTGTGCACTCGACGCATCCCGGTTGGGCGAATACGCCGGGAATTGTGGCGTCGCTGCCGGGTTTCAGCCGAGTTCTGCGGCCGCTGCTACGAACTGCGGAGCAGGGCGCCGACACCGTCGTCTGGCTGGCCGCCACCGATCCTGCCCCCGCCTCCGGGCTGTTCTGGCACGATCGCCGCGCACGACCAGATCAGCTGCTGCCCTGGACCAGGTACAGCCCAGTCGAACTCGACAGGGTGTGGCGGTACTGCCTTCACGCGGCCGGAATCGACCAGCGAACTCCGTCATCGACCCCTCGATTCTTCCCCGACGACCAATCCGGCGGGCCCGGGGCACCGAAGTACCAGCAAGGGGCCCCGGAAGCTATATCAGCACGGGAAACCAACCCCGACACGGAGGAGGAACCCGCGCAATGACAGTCACCACACGCGACACCGTTGCCGTGATCGGAAGCGGCATCGCGGGGCTGACCGCCGCCTACTTATTGCAGCGCAGCTACGACGTCAC
>JBDTEP010000244.1:0-6915 GCA_039922455.1 Mycobacterium sp.
ACGCGCGCAGCAGCGCCGACGTCGGAACCGTCCTGCTCACCGGCAACGGGCCGTCGCCCAAGGACGGCGGCTGGGCGTTCTGCTCCGGCGGTGACCAACGCATTCGCGGCCGCAGCGGCTATCAGTACGCGGCCGGCGACACCGCGGACACCGTTGACATCGCCCGGGCCGGGCGGCTGCACATCCTGGAGGTGCAGCGGCTGATCCGGTTCATGCCGAAACCGGTGATCGCCCTGGTCAACGGCTGGGCGGCCGGCGGCGGGCACAGCCTGCATGTGGTGTGCGACTTGACCCTGGCCAGCCGCGAGCACGCGAAGTTCAAGCAGACCGACGCCGACGTCGGCAGCTTCGACGGTGGATACGGCTCGGCCTATCTGGCCCGTCAGGTCGGCCAGAAGTTCGCCCGGGAGATCTTCTTTCTGGGCCGGACCTACTCCGCCGAGCAGATGCACCACATGGGTGCGGTCAATGAGGTCGTCGACCACGCCGAACTGGAGGCCACCGGGGTGCAGTGGGCCAACGCAATCAACGGCAAATCTCCTCAGGCGCAACGAATGTTGAAGTTCGCCTTCAACATGCTCGACGACGGATTGGTGGGCCAGCAACTGTTCGCCGGCGAGGCCACCCGGCTGGCCTACATGACCGACGAGGCAGTCGAGGGCCGAGACGCCTTCCTGGAGAAGCGCGATCCGGACTGGAGCCCCTTCCCCCGGTACTACTGAGTCCGCGTTACTTCTGACGGGGCGTCCGCACGCTCGGCGCGAGAAGTTCCACGCATAGACTGGCTAACCATGAGTAAAAGCCCGCTACGCCGCCTCACCGAAGCTGTCTCCTTGGCCGCGATGCGCCCGCCCGTCGCACCGCAACTACTGGCGTACCGGCCGTTGTCCAAACCGGTCGACCTGCGCGGCAAGCGCGTACTGCTGACCGGCGCGTCGTCGGGCATCGGCGAGGCTGGGGCCGAATTGTTCGCCGCCCAGGGCGCCAACGTGGTCGTGGTGGCCCGCCGCAAGGACCTGCTCGACGAGGTGGCGCAGCGGATCACCGCCGCCGGCGGCGACGCAACCGCGATCGCCTGCGACCTATCCGACATGGACGCCGTCGACGCGCTCGCCGCCGACGTGCAGAAACGCCTGGGCGGAGTGGACATCTTGGTCAACAACGCCGGCCGCTCCATCCGGCGGCCGCTCGCCGAGTCCCTCGACCGCTGGCACGACGTCGAGCGGACGATGACGCTGAACTACTACTCCCCGCTGCGGCTGATCCGCGCGATCGCGCCAGGCATGCTGCAACGCGGCGACGGGCACATCATCAATGTCGCCACCTGGGGTGTGATGACCGAAGCGTCCCCACTGTTCGGGGTCTATAACGCCTCCAAGGCCGCACTCTCGACGGTCAGCCGCGTCATCGAAACCGAGTGGGCCGGCAAGGGCGTGCATTCCACGACGCTGTACTACCCGCTGGTGGCCACCCCGATGATCGCGCCGACCAAGGCATTCCAGAATCGCCCCGCGCTGACCTCGCACGAGGCCGGCGAGTGGATGATCACCGCGGCGCGCAGCCGGCCGGTGCGGATCGCCCCGCGTATCGCCGTCGGCGCGCGGGCGCTGGACGTGCTGGCGCCCGGCTGGGTTACCACGGCCATGCAGCGCGGTACGTGATAGACACGAGGACATGGAGAGCTCGTGGAGGTTCTAGCCAGCCGAGTGCTGCTGCGGCCGGCCGACTACCAGCGGTCGCTGCACTTCTACCGCGACGAGCTCGGCCTGGCGATAGCCCGCGACTACGGCGCCGGGATGGTGTTCTACGCCGGGCAGTCGCTGATCGAACTCGCCGGTCACGGCAACCCGGAGTCTCCCAAAGCGCCATTTCCCGGGGCGCTGTGGCTGCAGGTGCGCGACGTCGCCTCCACCCAGGCCGAGTTGGAGAGCCGCGGCGTGCCGATCGCCCGGGAAGCACGGCAGGAGCCCTGGGGGCTGCATGAGTTGCACGTCACCGACCCCGACGGCCTCACCCTGATTTTCGTGCAGGTCCCCCCGGACCATCCACTACGGCGGGACATCCGCCAGGACCGCCGCCGCGAGCCGTCAGGTTAACGACGGGCAAACAAATTGGAACGTCTCGGGATACACGCGCGTTTTGGATGGGTGATCGTTAGACAACCACGCCGCCAACCGCGCACAATGAGAGCTGTGATGCTCCAGTGAGCCTTGATCTATTCCTATTGATCATCGTGGTGGTCACGGCCCTGGCTTTCGACTTCACCAACGGATTTCACGACACCGGCAACGCGATGGCGACCTCGATCGCCAGCGGTGCGCTCAAGCCCAAGGCCGCAGTCACGCTGTCGGCCTGCCTGAACCTAGTCGGCGCCTTCCTGTCGACCGCGGTCGCGGCGACGATCGCCAAGGGACTGGTGGACGCCCACCTGGTGAGCTTGGAGCTCGTCTTCGCCGGTTTGGTCGGCGGCATCGTGTGGAATCTGCTGACCTGGCTGCTCGGGATACCGTCCAGCTCCTCGCATGCGCTGATCGGCGGCATCGTGGGGGCGATGATCGCCGCAGTCGGCGGACACGGGGTGCTCTGGAACGGCGTGGTCTCCAAGGTGCTGGTTCCGGCGGTAGTGGCGACCGCGATCGCCACCATGATCGCCACCGTCGGCACCTGGCTGGTCTACCGCCTCACCCGCGGCGTCAACGAGAAGCACGCCGACAAGGTGTTCCGGCGCGGCCAGATCGGCTCGGCCGCGCTGGTGTCGCTGGCCCACGGAACCAACGACGCCCAGAAGACCATGGGCGTGATCTTCCTGGCGCTGATGTCCTACGGCGCGGTGAGCACGTCGGAGACGCTGCCGCCACTGTGGGTGATCGTCAGCTGTGCGCTCGCGATGGCGGCCGGTACCTACACCGGCGGTTGGCGCATCATCCGCACCTTGGGCAAGGGCCTGGTCGAGATCAAACCGCCGCAGGGCATGGCCGCCGAGTCGGCCGCCGCCGCGGTCATCCTGCTGTCCAGCCACTTCGGTTACTCACTGTCCACGACACAGGTCGCCACCGGTTCGGTGCTGGGTAGCGGCGTCGGCAAGCCCGGAGCGCAGGTGCGCTGGCGGGTCGCCGGACGGATGGTGTCCGCCTGGTTGGTGACGCTGCCGATGGCCGGCGGGGTCGGCGCCGGCGCCTACTGGCTGGTGCACAGTATCGGCGGCTTCCCCGGGATCAGCGTCGGTGTGGGCCTGCTGATGGCCGTGACACTGGCGATCTGGCTAAGGTCGCGCCGCGCACGCATCGACCACAGCAACGTCAACGCCGAGTGGGAAGGCAGTCTCACCGGCGGTCTCGCCGCGCCGGGCGAACAATCCTCGGCTGACGGCGCGCATGTCGAGCACGCCCTCCGGTCAGCGTTCGACACCGGTCCCGACACACCGCAGCTGCGGGTCGTCTCGCCCAACGACCCGGCCGCGCGCGAAGTCGTCCGGTCATGAGTGAGTGGTTCAACTACTCCGCAGCCCTGAAGATCCTGGCTTTCGGGCTGCTCGTCGGGGCCGCACTGCCGGCGCTGTTCGCGGTCGCGACCCGGGTCAATGCGGCCGGCAGCGGCGTGACGACGGCCCCTGACGGAACCACCGGAACTACCGGCACGCGACGGCCATTGCTGATCGCGCTCAGCTGGGCGATCTTCCTGCTGGTGCTGGTCGTGGTGGTCATCGGGGTGCTGTTCATCGCCCGCGACTTCCTGGGCCATCACTTCGGTTGGTACCTGCTTGGGGCCAAACCGAAGTAACCCGGTTCGACCAAGCGCGTGTCCGGCTGCAAAAATCCGCGCGGTGACTTTGGAGCTGTTTCTATTGATCACGGTCGTGATCACCGCCCTGGCCTTCGACTTCACCAACGGCTTCCACGACACCGGCAACGCCGTCGCCACCGGGATCGCCAGCGGCGCACTCAAACCAAAAGTCGCGGTGACGCTCTGCGCCACGCTGAACCTCGTCGGCGCTTTCATGTCGACTCAGGTCGCCGCGACGATAGCCAAGGATCTGGTGGTCACCCACCTGGTGACACTGGAGCTCATGTTCGGCGGACTCGTCGGCGGCATCGTCTGGAACCTACTGACCTGGCTGCTCGGGATACCGTCCAGCTCCTCGCACGCGCTGATCGGCGGGGTGGTCGGAGCGATGCTGGCCGCGGTCGGCGGATCCGGGGTGCGCTGGCACGGCGTGGTGTCGAAGGTGCTGATACCCACCGTGGTGGCCGTGTTCGCCGCCACCGTGATCGCCACTGTCGGCACCTGGCTGGTCTACCGCCTGACCCGTGACGTCTCCCCGGGCGAGCAAGACCGAAGTCATGCCGCCACTGTGGGTGATCGTGTGCTGTGCGCTGGCGATGGCCGCGGGCACCTACTTCGGTGGGTGGCGGGTGATCCGCACCCTGGGAAAGGGCCTGGTCGACATCGAATCTCCGCAGGGCATGGCCGCCGAATCGTCATCGGCGGCCATCATTTTGCTGTCGAGTCACTTCGGCTACTCACTGTCCACCACGCAGGTGGTGACCGGATCGGTGATGGGTTCGGGCCTGGGTAGACCCGGCGCCGAGGTGCGCTGGGCGGTCGCCCGCCGGATGGCCACGGCCTGGCTGATCACGCTGCCGATGGCCGGCGCTATCGGTGCGGTCACCTATCGGCTGATCCACACCATCGGCGGCTACCCGGGCACCCTCGTCGGACTGGCACTGCTGGTGGGCATATCCACCCTGATCTGGCTGCAATCCCGCAAAGTCCCGATCAGCCAGGACAACGTCACCGCCGACCGGGGCGATAACATGACCGACGGACTCAATCCCGCTGCGCCGCAATCGATTATCCCCTCGACATCCGAGAGTGTTGCCGCCGAGGAGGTTGGCGCGTGAACACCTGAGCGCATGGTTCAACTATGTGTCCACAGCCAAGATCCTCATCTTCGGCCTGCTACTCGGTACCGCGCTGCCCGGACTGTTCGCCGTCGGGGTGCGCCTCGGCCAAGCCGCGGACGGCCCCAGCGTCCACCAGCACGGACAGGTCGTGCTGCGCGGAACGGTCTTCGCGTTGTTACTGGTGATGGTGCTGGCGGGGGTGTTGTTCATCGCCCGCGACTTCATCGAGCATCGCATCGGCTGGCAGTGGGACGACTGGGGTGGCTTGGGCGAGCTGTTCGGCCATGACGAGCCGTAGTATCGATGCCGACATGTCCGGTCGGCGCGGGGAAGTTGACCCAGTATGACCAAATTTCTCACCTCGATCGTTGCCTGGTTGCGCGCCGGGTATCCCGATGGTGTCCCTCCGACCGACTACTTCCCGCTACTGGCGTTGCTGTCCCGAAGGCTGACCAACGACGAGGTCAAGGCCGTCGCCGGTGAGCTGATCGGCCGCGGCGAGTTCGACCACGTCGACATCGGGGATCTGATCGCCCGCCTCACCAACGAACTGCCCGCCCCTGAGGACGTCGACCGGGTGCGGGAACGCTTGGCCTCCAAGGGTTGGCTGTTGGACGACGCTCCCACCGGTGGAGGGACGCCATAGCCGGCCTGCGGGCGCTGGTCGTCGAACCCGACGGTGTGGTCTCGACGCTGCTGCCCGCCCTGCAGGGCGTGCTGAACGGCCACGACACCGCGCTGACACCGGTCGCCCCCGACACCGACCCATCGCTCCTGGCCGCACTGCGGGTGGGTGAGCCGGTCGATGACGACGTCGCACTGGTGGTGACGACGTCAGGAACCACCGGCGCACCCAAGGGCGCGCTGTTGACCGGTGCGGCACTGCAGGCCAGTGCCGCGGCCACCCAGGACCGACTGGGCGGGCCGGGCCGGTGGTTGCTGGCGCTGCCGCCACACCATATCGCCGGGGTTCAGGTACTGGTGCGCAGCCTGCTGGCCGGCACCACCCCGGTGCAGCTCGACGTCACAGCGGGTTTCAACATCGACAAATTGCCCACGGCCGTCGCTCAACTCGGGTCCGGGCGGCGCTACACCTCGCTGGTCGCCACCCAACTGGCCAAGGCACTGGCGGCGCCGGCGTCAACGTCCGCGCTGGCCGAGTTGGATGCGGTGCTGCTGGGCGGCGGTCCGGCGCCGCAACCGATCCTGGACGCGGCAGCGGCCGCAGGCGTGCGGGTGGTGCGCACCTACGGCATGAGCGAGACCGCCGGCGGGTGCGTCTACGACGGCGTGCCGCTGTCAGGGGTCGGGGTGCGCATTGGTGACGACGGGCGGATCGCGGTCGGGGGCCCGACGCTGGCCCGGGGCTACCGCAATCCCGTCGAACCGGACCCGTTCGTCGAACCGGGGTGGTTCCACACCAACGACATTGGCACCCTGGACTCTGCCGGGCACCTGACGGTGCTCGGCCGCGCCGACGACGCGATCAGCACCGGCGGGCTGACTGTGCTACCCGGTCCCGTGGAAGCCGTGTTGTCGACCCATCCGGCGGTGGCCGAGTGCGCGGTGTTCGGGATCGCTGACGACCGGCTGGGCCAGCGGGTCGCCGTCGCGGTGGTGGTGGCTGGTACGACGGTTCCGACGCTGGAGGAGCTGCGTGCTCACGTCGCGAAATCCCTGGACGCCACCGCGGCACCCCGCGAGTTGCACATCCTGGCCGCATTGCCTCGACGCGGGATCGGAAAACTGGACCGAAAGGTATTGGCGCGTCAGTTCGCTCGATGAGCGCGACTGACATCGCGAGCTAATCCTGAGCCTGCCTGATGTAAGCCGTGCCGCTCTTGGGTCAGTCGCCTCCGCCACTCGAACCACCACTCGAACCACCGCTCGAACCACCACTGGACCCACCGCTGGAGCCACCACTCGAGCCGCTGCTGGAGCCGCCACCCGAACTGCCGCCAGACCCGCTACTGGAACCACCACTCGAGCCGCCACCCGAGCTGCCGCCAGA
>JBDTEP010000245.1:0-6137 GCA_039922455.1 Mycobacterium sp.
CGGTCGGCTGACCACCCGCCACCGACAACCCGTACTTTCTACCTCGTGACCGTCGTGACCGAGGCTCCTACATCGTTGCTGCTGGGTGGTCGCATCCACAGCCCGAGTCAGCCGGATGCCACCGCGATGGCCGTCCGCAACGGCATAATCGCCTGGCTGGGCAGCGACGCTGTCGGCCGTGAACGATTCCCGCAGGCCGAAGTGGTCGACCTCGACGGGGGATTCGTGACACCGGGTTTCGTGGACAGCCACGTCCACGTCACCGAGACCGGGTTGTTACGCACCGGCCTGGACCTGCGTCCGGCCACCTCACAGCGACATTGCCTGCAGCTGATCGCCGACTATGCGGCAACCCGCCCCGACCAGCTGATCTGGGGCCACGGCTGGGACGAATCGGGCTGGCCGGAAGGAGCGGCACCTGACACCGCTGCGCTCGATGCGGTGGTGGGGGAGCGACCGACCTACCTGTCCCGCGTCGACGTCCACTCGACACTGGCGTCGACGGCGCTGCGCCGGCTGGTGCCGGGGCTGCCGCCGGGTGTCGGAACTGCCGCGGCGCTGTCCGGTGACGCCCACCACCTGGTACGCGCGGCAGCCCGCGATCTGCTCACCGCGAGCCAGCGTGCCGCGGCCCGCACCGCTGCGCTCGATGCCGCGGCCGCGGCCGGCATCGTCGCGGTCCACGAGTGCGCCGGCCCGGACATCGGCGGTCTCGACGACTGGCGGGAACTGCGGACCTTGAGCCAACAAGCCCCCGGTGTCGAGGTCATCGGCTACTGGGGCGAACCGGTCACCAGCGCCGCCCAGGCCCTTGAGCTGCTCGCCGACACCGGCGCGCGCGGCCTCGGCGGCGACCTGTTCGTCGACGGCGCACTGGGCTCGCACACCGCCTGGCTCCACGAGGCCTACGCCGACGCGCCCGACTGCACCGGCGTGCAACACCTGGACGCCGCCGCGGTTTGCGCCCACCTGTGGGCCTGCACCGAGGCGGGAGTGACCGCCGGTTTCCATGTCATTGGGGATGCCGCGGTGTCATCGGTGGTGGCGGCACTGGAACGGGTGGTGGACCACTTCGGGGTGGTGGCGGTGGCGCGCTGCGGCCACCGGCTCGAGCATCTGGAGATGGTCAGCGCCGAGCAGGCCGCCAAGCTGGGGGCCTGGGGCGTGATCGCCAGCATGCAACCCGTTTTCGACGCGCTGTGGGGCGGCGACGACGGCATGTACGCGCAGCGTCTGGGTGCCACGCGCGCCGCCGGGTTGAACCCGTTCGCGCTGTTAGCATCCCAAGGCGTGCCACTAGCGTTCGGTTCCGACAGCCCGGTGACGGCGTTCGATCCGTGGGCCGCGGTGCGCGCAGCCGCCCACCACCGCACGCCCGGCAGCGCGGTGTCGATGCGGGCGGCGTTCGCCGCGGCGACTCGAGGCGGCTGGCGGGCCGCCGGCGCCGACGACGTCAGCGGAACTCTGGTGCCGGGTGCGCCCGCTTCCTACGCTGTCTGGGAGGTAGACCGGTTGGCCGTCGCGGCCCCGCGGGACACCGTTCAGCGGTGGTCGACCGACCCGCGCGCACGGGTACCCGCCCTACCGATACTGGAATCAGGTGCGGCGCCGCGGTGTCGGCACACCGTGCATCGGGGTGTGGTCCTGCATGGCTGAGGACCTGGACCACCCGGTGGTACCTGAAACCCCCGCCCACCCGGCCCCAGCGGCCAAGCAACACTGGCCGGAGCGCCTGGGTGTCGCGGCGGCAGACCGCTGGGCACAGCTGGCGGCATCGGTCGTCGCCGGCATGCTGCTGCGGGCAAGTTTCCCGCCACTGAACTGGTGGTGGGCTGCGATCCTGGCATTCGCGCTGCTGAGTTGGGTGCTCATCCGCCCTGCGACCACCATCGTCGGCGGTTTCGGGTACGGCCTGCTGTGCGGTCTGGCGTTCTACCTGCCGCTGCTGCCCTGGGTCGGCGGGTTGGTCGGCGCGGCGCCCTGGCTGATGCTGACCTTGATGTGTGCGGTGTTTCCGGCCGTGTTCGCCGCAGCGGCCGTGGTGGTGCGCCCGGTGGCGGGCTGGCCGGTCTGGTTCGCGCTGCTGTGGGCGGCCCAGGAATGGGCGAAGTCGGTGTTTCCGTTCGGTGGATTTCCCTGGGGTGTAGTGGGATACGGCCAGACGGCGGGCCCGCTGTTGCCATTGGTCGCGCTGGGCGGGGTCCCGCTGTTGTCGACAGCCGTGGTGTTGACCGGTTGCGCCGGTACAGCCCTGACGGTCGAGATCGCGCGATGGCTGCGGGAGGAGTCATCCGGCCGTGCGGCCACCGGCCGACCGCCGGCGGTGCTGCTGCCCGGCGCATGCATCTGCGTGGTGCTGCTGACCGCGGTCGTGATGTGGCCCGGGGTGCGGCGCTCGGGTGCGGGCGCTGGTGACGACCCGACGATCACGGTTGCGGCAGTGCAGGGCAACGTGCCGCGCCTCGGGCTGGACTTCAACGCCCAGCGCCGGGAGGTGCTGGACTATCACGTCCGCGAAACCTTGCGCCTGGCCGACGACGTCGCGGCCGGTCGGGCCGCCCAACCGCTGTTCGTGATCTGGCCGGAGAACTCCTCCGACATCGACCCGCTGCAAAACAGCGATGCGGCACAACAGATCACGATGGCCGCCCAGGCGATCGACGCTCCGATACTGGTCGGTACCGTACGTGCCGCGCCCGGCTGGACCCGCGACACTCCGGTGGCGACGAATTCGGTGCTGGTGTGGGATCCGTTCACCGGACCGGGGGAGAGCCATGACAAGCGGATCGTGCAGCCGTTTGGGGAGTACCTGCCGTGGCGTGGGTTCTTCCGCCACCTGTCCGGCTACGCCGACCGCGCGGGCTACTTCGTGCCGGGCACCGGCGATGGGGTGGTCCATGTCGCCGGCGTTCCGGTCGGGGTGTCCACCTGCTGGGAGGTGATCTTCGATCGTGCCCCGCGGCAGTCGGTGCTGGCCGGTGCCCAGCTGCTGACCGTGCCGGCCAACAACGCCACCTTCGACGAGACCATGAGCGAGCAGCAGCTGGCGTTCGCCAAGGTGCGCGCGGTCGAGCACGACCGCTACGTCGTCGTCGCCGGAACCACCGGGATCAGCGCGATGATCGCACCCGATGGCCACGAGTTGGCCCGCACTGCCTTTTTTGAACCCGCCTACCTGGACAGTCACCTGCGACTCAAGACCACGTTGACCCCGGCTACCCGGTGGGCGCCGATCCTGCAATGGGTGCTGCTCGGCGCGGCCGTTGCGGTCCTGTTGGCGGCCATACGGCAAAATAGGAACTTCATGCGTCGCCCTACCGGCGCCGATTCGGAAAACGGGAGGACCGGCGTAGATGAGTGAACGTCCCAGCCTGCACACGCTGGTGGTCATCCCCACCTACAACGAGCTGGAGAACCTGCCGATCATCCTCAGCCGGCTGCAGCAAGCCCGCCCGGATGTACACGTTCTCGTGGTGGACGACGGCAGCCCGGATGGCACCGGACGGCTGGCCGACGAGCTGGCAGCGGCCGATCCCGAGCGGATCCACGTGATGCACCGGACCGAGAAAGCCGGGCTGGGCGCGGCCTACCTGGCCAGTTTCGCGTGGGGGCTGGCCCGTCATTACGCAGTGTTGGTCGAGATGGACGCCGACGGCAGCCACGCACCCGAACAGCTGCACCGGTTGCTCGACGCCATCGACGCCGGCGCCGACCTGGCGATCGGCTCGCGCTACGTCGACGGCGGGACGGTGCGCAACTGGCCCCGGCGCCGCCTGGTGCTGTCCAAGACCGCCAACACCTATTCGCGGCTGCTACTGGGGGTCGGAATCCACGACATCACCGCCGGCTACCGCGCCTACCGTCGCGCAGTACTCGAGAAGATCGACCTGAACGCGGTGGACTCCAAGGGGTACTGCTTTCAGATCGACCTCACCTGGCGGGCGGTCAACAATGGCTTCACCATCACCGAGGTGCCGATCACGTTCACTGAACGTGAGCTGGGCGTCTCCAAGATGAGCGGGTCCAATATCCGCGAGGCGATGGTGAAAGTCGCACGCTGGGGGATCGGCGGCCGGGTTAACCGCCTTCGGGACGGCCGCGCCTAGATCGGCGACCCGCCACGCGCGGCCGGGGGCCGCGCTAGCGATCGCCGCTGGATCAGCCGCGCCGGCGCGTCTTGATCAAGTCCAGGCGCTCCTTGAGCAGCTCCTCGAGTTCTTCGAGCGAGCGCCGCTCCAGCAACATGTCCCAGTGGGTGCGCGGCGGCTTGACCTTCTTCGGCTCGGGAATGTCACCCTCGATCAGGGTGCCTTCCAAACCATTGCGGCACATCCAGTTGCCGGGGATCTCCGCGTCGTCGGCGAACGGAACCTCGAATTCTTCGCCATTCTCGGTGCGGTACCGCGCGAGGCGCCGCGGCGCCAGGTCGTGGTTGCGGTCGGTCTCGTAGCTCACGGCTCCTAGCCGACTGCCTCGCAGAACACGATCAGCCATCGCCCCACATCTCCTTAAGCCAGTTAATGAAAAAGTCGTCTCTTGCAGGACAACGCGAACGGGCCCTGTGCAGTTCCCGCACACGTGGCGCAACCTCTAATGATACCGGGGCCATCGCCGGCTCCGGACTAAGGTTGTCAGGCGTGCCCCGCAGCCCCCGCCCGCAACCCTGCCGATGGTGCGGTCGCGACGTGGGCGACGCCGGGATCGGGCGGCGTCGGCAGTACTGCAGGCAGTCCTGCCGGCAGCGGGCCTATGAACAGCGTGCGCTCATCAGCAGCGGTAGAACGACGACCTTGGCGCCCGACGCGGTGGTTCTGTCCGCCGAGGAGGCGACGGCCCTCTCCGACCGGGTATATCAGGTGCGCTGCGCGGCTGAAGACATCGCGATCGCCCTCGACGAAGACGCTCCGCACGATGAGCTGCGGCAACTGTGCGCCACGCTGCTGCACGCCGTCGAATCCGCCGACCGCTGGCGCTGAGGCGGTCAGCAGCCGAACAGCTGACCGGCGTCCTCCGGCGGTGGCACCGGGTGCAGGCAGCCGAACGTCCCGATACCCTCCGGGCTGAATCGCACCGCCGAGCGGTGCGCATAGTTCACGCAGAACAGCGCGGCGCCCTCGGCGCGACACCGGAAGTCACCGAACGACAGTGCGAGGCCGGCGGGCAGTTCCGGCCCTTGGCCACTGCGGAACGGACCAGGATCGCCGTGCGCGGACCCGACCTGCAGGGTGCCGCCGTCAAAGTCGACCCAGCCGCCCTTCCACTGCCCGTAAACGGCTTCGGGCCGAGCGGGCGGCTTCACCAGATCGACCAGACACGCCAACGCCCCCGCCTGGCGGTCGGAATCGGTCATGCAGATGGTGGCGCGGCGGGAGTCACCGGGAACGCTGAACGCGATGTCGTCGCCGAGGTCGGTGGTCTCCCCGTCGTGGGTCGCGCTGTGGTAGCCGGCGGCATCGGCGGGCCGGCCGGCTTCGATCCAGCTGATCACCTCGGCGACCGGCGCGCCGTCCGCGGGTGCGGCGGCGGCGTTCGCGCGGGATGACGTCGGTGCCGGGGGCCGCGTCGATGCCGACGGCGTGACCGGCGCGCTGGCTCCCGGCCCGGTGGTCGGTCCCTGCTCCGGGTCGGTGACAGTGGCGTGCGAGCACCCGGCGATCAGCAACGACATGGCGATCAGCACGGTCAGACGCATGCCGTTAGGCTAACCGCCGCTTGATTGACTACCGTTCGCCTCATGCATACGCAACCCGTGCAGGCCAGCATCGCTACCGGTGTCGTGGAGGGTTTCGTGCGCGGCGGGGTGCGCCGGTGGCGGTCCATCCCTTATGCCCGCCCGCCAGTCGGTCCGCTCCGGTTCCGGGCGCCTGAGCCGGCCCAGCCCTGGTCAGGGGTACGGCATTGCCACGGTTTCACCAACTGCGCACCGCAGGACCGGATCTACACCCTGCTTGGCCCGGGCCGCTTCCAGCCGATGGGCGAGGACTGTCTGACCCTCAACGTGGTGGCTCCCGAGGAGCCCGGTGCGGGCCCGCTACCGGTGATGGTGTTCATCCACGGCGGCGGCTATATCCTGGGCAGCTCAGCCACCCCGATCTACGACGGGGCGGCCCTGGCCCGGCGCGGCTGCGTCTACGTCT
>JBDTEP010000246.1:0-14888 GCA_039922455.1 Mycobacterium sp.
CGGGCCGTCGCAGATGTCCTCGTAAATCTGGGTGGTGCAGCCCGGCATCGGGTCGCCGGGCACCGCGTCGGCGGGAGCGCAGGGGTGCAGCACGCCGAGGGTGGCGCCGACGGCCAGGGAGGCAACCATCCGCGGAATCAGGGTCATGGGTTCAGGTATATCGGAGCGCGCCGACATCGACCCAAGGGCAACTCAGCGCCGGCGGCCGTACCGGTCGGCGAGCTTCTGCTCGACGGTCATCGGCGGCGGCGGCGCGTCGTCGGCGCCGGCGGCATCGGGATCGGCGGTGTCGTCCCCCCTCGCGGCTTTCTCCGACCGCCGCGCGCGCAGCTCGGCGAACGCGAAGTAACCCAGTCCGATCGGGGCCAAGATCCCGAACGCGATCCACTGAATGCCGTAGGACAAGAACGGCCCGGCATCGCGGCGAGGCAGCGCGATCAGTCCCAACCCGCCGGGCTGGTCGTCCATCAGCTGCAGGTAGGAGCCCGTCAGTGGTACCTCGGTCAGCGTCGCTATCTGGTCGGTGTTGATCGAGTACACCTGACGGAAACCGTTCTCGGTGAACGGATTCTTGCCTGGAATGGCTGCCTGCGAGTCCCGCAGCCGTGCGGTGATGGTGACCTCGGTGTCCGGCGGCGGCGAAATCGGTGGCATCCGCGTACCGCCGTCCTCGGCGCGCACAAAGCCGCGGTTGACCAGCACTGTCGGCCCGTTCTTGACCGTGAACGGCGTCAGCACCTCGATGGCCGGTACGCCCTCGATCACCCGCAGCCGCACCAGCACCTGCGCCTCGGGCCGGTAGCGTCCGGTGGCGCTCACCGGCCGCCACTGTTCATCCGGCGCCGACGAATCCTGGTGCGGCAGAATCGCTGTCAACGGGACGGGGTCGGTGGTCAGCGCGTGTTCGAGTTGGCTGTTCGTGCGCGACGTGGTGGTGTTCTTGCCCAGTTGCCACGGTGCCAGCACGGTGAAGCACAGGTATGCGAAGGCCAGCACCACCGCCGCCAGGGCCAACCAGCTCGGGCGTAGCAGCAGCGGCAGCCGGCGCATCAGCCGCCCTCGCCGGACGCCAGCTGTCTGTCGACCCAGTCGTGTAGGCCCGGCAGCGCGGCCGCGATCACAGTGAAAGCCTGCTCGAAGTCGGCGTGGCCGCCGTAGTACGGGTCCTCCACGTCGGGGACCGCCGCTCCCGAACGCGGATCGAAGGACCGCAGCATCCGGATCCGCCCGGCCGGCACCCCTGATTGGCGGAGCCAGCCGACGTGGTTGCGTCCTAGCGCCACCACCAGATCGGCGCTCATGTGGTCGGTGTCGACCTGCGCGGCGCAGTGCTCCACCGGATAGCCGTGGTCGCGTAGTACCCGGTTGGTGCGCTCGTCGGCACCCTTACCGGCATGCCAGTCCGCGGTCCCGGCGCTGGTGACGCGCACCGCTGCAGCCAGGCCGCGCTGCGCGAGTTGGTGGGCGAACATCTTCTCGGCCATCGGTGAGCGGCAGATGTTGCCGGTGCAGATGAACGTGACGTGCAGCGTGGGGTCAGACACCGAGTACCTCCCGCAGTTCGGCGATGGTCCCGACGCGGACCATCGGACCGTCTGGGATTTCGGCTTCGGTGCTGGTGGGGTAATCGGACTGCCCGTAGCCCCACCCGACCAGCACGGTGTCGATACCGTGCGCGGCCGCGGCGTCCACGTCGTGCCGCCGGTCACCCACCATCAGCACCCGCGTTGGTAGCGGCGCCAATTGGTCCAGTGCGTGGGCCAGCACATCGGACTTCGCCGCCCTGGTGCCGTCGACATTGGCACCGGCAATGACCTCGAAGTATCCGTCGAGCTCGAAGTGGGCGAGGATCTTGCGCGCGGTCGGCTCGGCTTTGGAGGTGGCCACGGCCAACCGCACCCCGGCGGCCTGCAGGTCGGCCAGCAGCGCCGCGACGCCGGCGAACACGGTGTTCATCAGCCAGCCGCGGCTGGTGTAGTCCGCACGATAGGCGGCGATCACCGCGTCGGTCTGCTCGCCGAGGCCCATCGCGGCCAGCGTGTGGTGCATCGGTGGGCCGACGAGCCACCCGGTGAGATCACCCTTGGGCACCGGCGTGCCGATGTGGCTCAGCGCGTGACGGAAGCTGGCGACGATCCCGGCCGCGGAGTCGGTCAAGGTGCCGTCCAGGTCGAAGATCACCAGTCCGGCGCCAGCGGTGGCAGTGCGTGTCACGGGTCCATTGTCCCCGACGCGCGCGGCGAGGTCGCCGGGTGGCGCACTACTGTCTTGAGGTGTGACTGCGCGGCTGGCTGACGTCATCGACGTCCTGGATGCGGCCTACCCGCCGCAACTGGCGAGCGCGTGGGATTCGGTCGGGCTGGTCTGCGGCGACCCGGACGACGTGCTGGGCTCGGTGACGATCGCGGTCGACGCCACCGCGGCCGTGGTCGACGAGGTACCCGACGGCGCCCTGCTGCTGGCGCACCACCCGCTGCTGCTGCGCGGTGTGGACACCGTGGCGGCGAGCACGCCCAAAGGTTCCCTGGTGCACCGGCTGATCCGTTCGGGCCGTTCACTGTTCACCGCGCACACCAATGCCGACGCGGCTTCGCCCGGGGTGTCGGATGCACTGGCGGATGCGCTCGGGCTAACCGTGGATGCCGTGCTGGACCCGGCGGCGAGGGCTCCCGACACCGATAAATGGGTGATTTACACCCCGCCCGAGCACGCCGAGGCGGTGCGGGCCGCGGTGTTCGCGGCCGGGGCCGGGCACATCGGCGACTACGCGCAGTGCAGTTGGAGTGTGACCGGTACCGGACAGTTCCGGCCCGACGACGGTGCGACGCCGACGATCGGGCGGGTGGGTGCGGTGGCGCGCGTGACCGAGGACCGCGTCGAGGTGGTGGCACCGGCTCGCGCGCGCGGTCGGGTCCGAGCGGCGCTGCTGGCCGCGCACCCCTATGAGGAGCCGGCGTTCGACATCTTTGCGTTGCAGTCGCTGCCCGCCGGGGTCGGGATCGGCCGCATCGGCGCCCTGCCTGCGCCGGAGCCGCTGAGCGCCTTCGTCACCCGCGTCGCCAAGAGCCTGCCGGCCACCTCCTGGGGGGTGCGCGCCGCGGGGGATCCGGACCTGCCGGTGTCGCGGGTGGCAGTCTGCGGCGGCTCCGGCGATTCGCTGTTGGATGCCGCGGCCGCGGCGGACGCCCAGGTTTATCTAACCGCCGATCTGCGGCACCATCCGGCTGACGAGCATTCCCGCCGCTCTGCGGTGGCGTTGGTCGACGTGGCGCACTGGGCCAGCGAATACCCGTGGTGCGGGCAGGCCGCCGACGTGCTCCGCTCGCATTTCGGTGCGACCCTGCCGGTGCGGGTCAGCGCGCTGCGCACCGACCCCTGGAACCTCGCGCGCGAAGGAGATCGGCAATGAAAGCCGAAATGGCACAGCAACGTTCGCTTCTGGAATTGGCGGAGCTCGATGCCGAGCTGTCGCGGATCGCGCACCGGGCGGGTCACCTTCCCGAGCTGCAGGACCGCCAGCGTATCCATGCCGATCACACCGCCGCCACCGACCGGCTGGCCGCGTTGGAATTGGCGTTGGAGGACTTGGACGCTCAGGCCGCCCGCTTCGAATCAGAGATCGACGCGGTGCGCCAGCGCGAAGACCGGGACCGCGCCCTGCTGGATTCGGCGGAGACGCACGCCAAGCAGGTCGTCGACCTGCAACACGAGCTCGAGACTCTGCAGCGGCGGCAGACCAGCCTGGAGGACTCGCTGCTGGAGTTGCTGGAACAGCGCGAGCAGCTGCAGGCCAAGGCGACCGCCGAGTCGGGCGTGGTCGAGAAACTGGCCGCCGAACTGGACAGCGTGCAGGCGACATTGGACGCCGCGGCGGCGGAGATCGAGACCACCCGGGGGCACCGCGCCGCGAGCCGCGACGAGTTGGTCGGCACGATCGACGGTGAACTGCTGGCGCTCTACGAGCGGCAGCGGGCGTCCGGCGGAATCGGCGCGGCACCGCTGCGGGGCGGCCAGTGTGGGGCCTGCCGGATCGAGATCGACCGCGGCGAGCTGGCCCGGATCTCCGCGGCTCCGCCCGAGGAGGTGCTGCGCTGCCCGGAATGCAGCGCGATCCTGCTGCGGGCCAAGGACTTCGGTTAGTGCGCCGGCCGGTGAAGGTCGTGGGATGAAAGTCGTAGTCGAGGCCGACGGCGGGTCGCGCGGCAATCCGGGTGCGGCCGGTTACGGTGCGGTGGTGTTCTCCGCGGATCGCACCGAGGTGCTGGCCGAAGCCAAGGAGGCGATCGGCGTCGCCACCAACAACGTCGCCGAATACCGAGGCCTGGTAGCGGGATTGGCCGAGGCGGCACGACTGGGCGCCGCTGACGTCGCGGTGTTCATGGACTCCAAGCTGGTGGTCGAACAGATGGCCGGCCGGTGGAAGGTCAAGCATCCGCACCTGATCACGCTGCACACCCAGGCCCGCGAGTTGGCGTCGAAGTTCGATCATGTCCGCTACAACTGGATTCCGCGGGAGAAGAATTCTCATGCTGACCGGCTGGCCAACGAGGCGATGGACGCCGCCGCCGGGAGGCCGGAGAAGGCCGAGAAACCTTCGGCGCCAATGGCACCCGGCTGGATCGGTGCAACGGGCACTTCCACCCGGCTGTTGCTGCTGCGGCACGGGCAGACCGAACTGTCGGTGCAACGGCGCTACTCCGGCCGGGGTAACCCGGCGCTGACCGACACGGGCCGACAGCAGGCCGATGCGGCGGCACGATATCTCGCACAGCGCGGCGGCATCGCGGCGGTCATCAGCTCGCCGCTGCAGCGCTGCCGTGAGACCGCCACCGCGGCGGCGAAACTGCTGCGCCTGGACGTGACCGTCGATGAGGACCTGACCGAAACCGACTTTGGGGCCTGGGAGGGTTTGACGTTCGCCGAGGCCGCGCAGCGCGATCCCGAATTGCACCGGCGCTGGCTGAAGGACAGCTCCACCAACCCCCCGGGCGGGGAGAGCTTCGACGCGGTGCAAAAGCGGGTCCTACAGGCCCGCGACCGGGTCATCGCCGAACATGGTGGTACCACCGTGTTGGTGGTGTCGCACGTGACGCCGATCAAGACCATGCTGCGCCTGGCGCTGGATGCCGGCCCGGCCGTCCTGTACCGGCTGCACCTGGACTTGGCGTCATTGAGTATCGCCGAGTTCTATGGCGACGGGCCCGCGTCCGTGCGACTGGTCAACCAAACGGCCTACCTCTAACCCACCTTCAATCGTGCAGGTGCACCCGTTCGCCCTGGGCGCCGAAGATCATGATCGCCTCGGCCGGCCCGTCGAGTGCGGAGAACCAGTGTGGGGTCCAGGTCGAGAACTCGACGGCCTCGCCCGGCCCGATCAGGAAATCATCGTCGCCGAGCACCAAGCGGAGTCGACCGGACAACAGATACATCCACTCCTGACCCTCGTGGACCGGCAACGGGTCGGGGCGACTGCGTCGTACGCTGACGCGGATCTTGAAGGCCTGCAGACCACCGGCCGGTCCATGCCGGGTCAACGGCCAGTAAGTGATGCCGTGGTGGGTGTGCGAGTTGCCCCGAACCCGCGGATCCGGGCGTTGCGGGGCACGTAGCAATTCGTCGGTGCTGACGGACAGGGCTTCGGCCAGTCGGGGTAGGTGGTCCAGTGCCAGACGTCGCTTGCCCGATTCGAGCCGGCTCAGCGTCGAAACATCGATGCGGGCGCGGGTCGCCACGTCCTCCAACGTCAGGCCCTGCTGGGTGCGTAGCTCACGTAGCCGCCGCCGTACCCGCGAGTCGACGCTGTCCTCCCCGGCATTTGCCTGCATAGCAAAGGAGCTTGCCACTTATGGGGATAGGCCTGCAAGCTCGGGCCATGAATGAAATCTGGGACTGCATAGTGGTGGGTGGTGGTGCGGCCGGGCTCAGCGCCGGTTTGGTGTTGGGTCGGGCCAGGCGTAACACGCTGCTGATCGACGCGGGGGAGCAGAGCAACCTTGCCGCCCACGGCATCGGGGGCCTGTTGGGTCACGATGGCCGCTCGCCGGCCGAGTTGTATGCGCTCGGCCGCGGTGAACTCGCGTCGTACGGTGTGCAGGTGCGCGCCGGCGAGGTCATCGAGATCGAGGGCCTCGACGGCGATTTCGTCGTGCGGCTAGGCGACGGGACCAGCGAGCGCGTCCGCCGGGTACTGCTCGCCACCGGGATGTCGTATGTGCCGTCGGATCTGCCCGGGCTGGCCGGGCTGTGGGGCCGGTCGGTGTTCCACTGCCCGTTCTGCCACGGCTGGGAGGTACGGAATCAGCCCTTGGCGGTACTGGCGCGGGGCGACCGGGCGGTACACCTGGCCTTGTTGTTGCGGTGCTGGAGCGACGACATTGTGCTGCTCACCGACGGTCCCGCGGACATCGAGGGTAGTGGGCGCGTGCGGCTGGCCGGTGCCGGCATCCAGGTCGATGAGCGGCCGGTGGCCGCACTGGACGGCCACGACGGGGAGCTGTCGGCGGTGGCGTTCGCCGACGGCGGTCGACTGCCGCGGCGCGGACTGCTGGTCGCCACCAGCATGCGGCAGCGCGACCGGCTGGTCGGGCAACTCGGCGTGAGCGTGTCCGGACCCGGCCCCGTCGCCGAAGATCCCGTCGGCGTCGATCCGCTGTGCCGCACCTCGATTCCCGGGGTGTTCGCCGCCGGGGACCTGACGGGCGAGTTGCCGCAGGTCGCCGCCGCGATCGCGGCGGGGTCGCGGGCCGCGGCGGCGGTCGTAGGGAGTCTGGCGGCCGACGACTATGGATTACCGTTGGTCCCGGTTGCCAACGGGGCGTCGAGGCGATGACCGACTCAGCGCAGGATGCGAGGGAGTTCTGGGATCAGTTCTACGGCGGCGACGCCTGGGTGTGGAGCAGGCGGGTCAACGTCCAGCTCGCTGAGATCACGGCGGACCTGGCCCCGGGCCGGGCACTGGATCTGGGCTGCGGTGAGGGCGCCGATGCCATCTGGCTGGCCGAAGACGGCTGGCGAGTGGTTGCCGTCGACGTCTCGACAAACGTGTTGGAACGGGCCCGCGCGGCGGCGGAGCAGCGCGATGTGGCGACGCGCATCCGCTTTGAGCGCCACGACCTGTCCACCAGCTTTCCGGATGGTCGATTCGACCTGGTGTCGGCGCAGTTCCTGCACTCCCCGGCGCGGTTGGACCGCGAGACGGTGCTGCGTCGTGCCGCCGACGCGGTAGCGGTGGGCGGGCTGCTGCTGGTCGTCGACCACGGTGCCGCACCGCCGTGGGCCGGTGAGCATGCCCGTGACCATCACTTCGCCACGGTCGGGGAGGTTCTGGCCGGGCTGGCCCTCGATGACGCACAGTGGGAGCAATTGCGGGTGGGGGCCGTCGACCGCGACGCCGTCGCGCCCGACGGCCAGGCCGCTTCCTTGATCGACAACGTGATCCTGCTGCGGCGTACTCGGTAGGCGTCTCTCAAGCGGTGTCTCTCAAGCGGTGTCGTTCAAGAGGCGTCGTTCAAGAGGCGTCGTGAAAGATCAGCCCCAGCGTGTAGCGCTCGCCGGAGCGGATGGCCGAAACGCCGTGGCGCACCGGCGCCGTCGACCAGCCCCGGGTGGAGCGCACCGGCCGGTCGCGGGTGGTGAACAGGTAGCCGTGCCCCTGCGGCAACTGCGTTGCGGTGCCACGGGATTGGGCGCGCGGCCGCTGTTCGACCAGGAGGAACTCGCCGCCGGTGTAGTCGGCGGCCGGGTCGCTGAGGTTGATCACCACCTGCAGCGGAAACATCAACTCGCCGTAGAGGTCGCGGTGCAGCGCGTTCCAATCGCCGGGGCCGTAGTGCAGCAACAGCGCGGTGGGTTTGGTCTGTCCGGCTCGGTGGCAGTGGTCCAGCCATTCGTCGAAGTCATCCGGCCAGGGGGCATCCCGACCCAACCGGGCCGCCCAGTCCCGGGCGATCGGCAGCAGACGTGGGTACAGCGCCCGCTTGAGGTGATCGACGGTATCGGGTACCGGCGCCGCGAAGTACCGGTACTGACCGGAACCGTAACGATGACGCTGCATGTCGACGGTGGCGCGGAAACGGTCGTCGTCGGCGTAAACCCGGCGCAGCCGCGCGGCCTCCGACACCGTCAGCAGCCGAGGCAGCAGTGCACCGCCGCACTCGTCGAGTTCGGTGGTGATCGCATCCCAGTCCGCGGCGTCGATGCGTTTCGTCCAGCGGTTCGGTGGCATCGGAGATGTGCCTCCTTACGTTTCGCGATTCCCGCGGTAGACGATAGGGGCGGTGGACGCTCACGCTGCGAGCTGGCCTGGGTACCGGGTTGCGGGTACGGTGATCAGCGCGGACGAGTTGGCCGGGCGGCCGCGGCTCGCGTCGAGCGGGTCGAGGAAAGTCCGGACTTCACAGAGCAGGGTGATTGCTAACAGCAATCCGAGGTGACTCGCGGGATAGTGCCACAGAAAACAGACCGCCACCTTTGGTGGTAAGGGTGAAACGGTGCGGTAAGAGCGCACCAGCGTTCCGGGTGACCGGGACGGCTTGGTAAACCCCACCCGAAGCAAGGCCAAGAAGACCGCACTTGAAGTGTGGTCGCGCAGGTGTTTGAGGGTTGCTCGCCCGAACCTGCGGGTAGGCCGCTCGAGGTACCCGGCAACGGTGTGCCCAGATGGATGGTCGCCGCCGCACCGCTCAGCGGTGCGGAACAGAATCCGGCTTACAGGCCAACTCGTCCGCCCCTAAAAGCCGCCATCGACCCGGCGAGCTCGTCGAGCGCCTTGTCGAGCCGGGCGCGACAGCCGCGGGCGGTGTCGACCTCCTGTTGGTAGAGCAACCCGTAGGTGAAGGTGTCCTCGCCGGCTGCGTTGGCGGCCCGGGCCTCGGCAAGCAGATGCGCCTGGCTGACCACGCTGTCCTGGTGTTCACCGAGCAGGGTCTGGATCGCCTTCGCCTGCTCCACGATCGAGGGGATATCCAGGGCCGCCGCGGTGTAGCGCAGCCGTTTGGCGGCTTTGCGAATCCGGTGCAGGGCGTCATCTTCTCCGGCGCCGCGGACCCGGGCGGCCTTAGCAGCCTTTTGCACCCGCCGGTAGGCGGCATCGACGGTGTCGGTGTCGGAAGGCGGCCCGGCAGCGTCGTCGACCAGCGCGTTGAGGTGAGCGGCTAGTTTCCGATACCGGGGAGAATCCATCACCGTCAGCGCCTCCGCCCAGCCGGCCCGGTAACGCTCCACGGCGGCATCCACCAATCGCTCGACCACCCTGCCCCGCACCAGTGACGGCGCCATCCGGTCCAGTGCCCGCCGGTACCGCTGCGCCAGCACCTCGGCGTCCCGGGCCGTCCCGAGCTGGCCGGCGAGCCAGCGCAGCTCAGACTCGATCGAGCCGACAGCGGCACTGCCGATGGGCCCCGGTACCGCCCGCAGCAGGCTGCGGATCCGTTGAATAGTCACCCGCAACTGGTGGACTGCGTCGTCGGCGTCGGCTCGTACGGCGCAGTCGGCCGCCACCCATTGGTCGACCTGTTCGGCAATCGCGCGGCCGATCGGATTGGCCGCGCCGGTGTTCGCGGGCATAAGCCCAGCGTGTCACACGTATCGGTGCTGCGCCGTTAGAAGCAGTGTTCCTCGGCCGGGAAGGTTCCGGCCGCCACCTCGTCGGCGTACCGCGTCGCCGCGCGATGTAGTTCGCCTCCTACGTCGCCGAAGCGCTTGACGAATCGGGCGGTCTTGCCGGTGGTCATCCCGGCCATGTCCTGCCACACCAGAACCTGGGCGTCGCAGTTCGGGCCGGCGCCGATCCCGACGGTGGGAATGGTCAGCTTGCCGGTGATCTGGGTGGCCAACTCGGCGGGCACCATCTCCATCACCACCGCGAATGCGCCCGCCTCCGCCACTGCGATCGCGTCGGCGACGGTCTGCTCGGCAGAGTCACCGCGTCCTTGCACCCGGAAACCACCCAAGGTGTTGACGCTCTGCGGGGTGGAACCGATGTGTGCCATCACCGGGATGCCGGCTGCCGACAGCATCGCGATCTGGTCGGCCACCCGCTCGCCGCCCTCCAGCTTGACCGCGTGCGCGCCGCCTTCCTTCATGAAACGGGTGGCGGTGGCCAACGCCGCGGCCGGTCCGCCTTCATAGGAGCCGAACGGGAGGTCGGCGACCACCAGCGCGTGTGGGGCGCCGCGCACCACCGCGCGGACCAGTGGGATCAGTTCATCTATCGAGATCGGCACCGTGCTGTCGTAGCCGTAGACCACATTGGCGGCCGAGTCGCCGACCAGCAGCACCGGGATGCCGGCGTCGTCGAAGATTCGTGCCGTGGAGTAGTCGTAGGCCGTGAGCATCCCCCATTTGCGGCCCTCGCCCTTCATCTGTTGCAGATGATGGACGCGGGTCTGCGGTGCAATGCGGACAGGGTCGGGCTTCGAATCGGTTGGGGCGCCATACAGGTGCTCAGACATCGTGATCCCTATGAATTGGTCGGGTCGATCCTCGAAGCCCTGGCCGGGTCCCCGGGTCGTCTGACATCAGCCAGTGTGCCACTTATCGCGGCGGAGCTGAACCACCAGGCGAAGTGGATTTCCTCACATCGGATCCGGGGCCGCCCGGGGTTGCTCGATTCGATCGCCGTGGCCACCGCACCGACATAGCATCAGCGCCATGCAGTGGCTCAGCGGACTCGACGCCAGTTTCCTGTACCTGGAAACCCCGGATCAACCGTTGCACGTCTGCTCGATCCTGGAATTGGACGCTGCCACCATGCCGGGCGGCTACACCTTCGAGCGGCTCCGCGACGAACTGGCACAGCGCATCACGGCGATGCCGCAGTTCCGAGAGAAGCTCGCCGACAGCCCGCTCAACCTCGACCACCCGGTCTGGGTGGAGGACCACGACTTCGACATCAACCGCCACGTGCACCGCATCGGGTTGCCGCCGCCGGGCGGCCGGGTGGAGCTGTCGGAGATCGTCGCGCACATCGTGTCACTGCCGCTGGATCGCAGCCGGCCGCTGTGGGAGTCGTGGGTGATCGAGGGTGTTGGAAGTGATGGGCCGGGACCCCGCGAGGGCGACCGCATCGCGGTGCTGACCAAGATGCACCATGCCGGCGTCGATGGGGTCACCGGCGCGAACCTCATGTCGCAGATGTGCAGTACCGAGGTCGACGCCCCGCGACCGGACCCGGTCGACGGCAGCGGTGACGCCAGCGAATTGGCGATCGTGGCGGGCGGGCTGGTGCGGTTCGCGAGCCGGCCCCTGCAGCTGGTCAACATGCTGCCGCGCACCTTGTCGTCGGTGGCCAAAACGGTGCAGCGGGTGCGTACCGGCGAGACGATGGCCGCGCCGTTCGCCGCACCGCAGACCGCGTTCAACGCCAACGTGAGCAAACGCCGCAACATCGCCTACGTCCAGTTGGATCTCGACGACATCAAGACGGTCAAGGAACATTTCGGCGTCAAGGTCAATGATGTGGTGATGGCCCTTGTGGCGGGGGTGCTGCGGCAGTTCCTGATCGATCGCGGTGAGCTGCCGGAGTCGTCGCTGGTGGCGATGGTGCCGGTGTCGGTACACGGCAAATCCGACCGGCCGGGCCGCAACCAGGTGTCCGGGATGTTCTCCCGCCTGGAGACCCAAATCGCCGACCCGGCGGAACGTCTGAAGGCCATTTCCGAGGCGAATTCGGTTGCCAAGGAACACAGTTCGGCGATCGGCGCGACACTGCTGCAAGACTGGTCGCAGTTCGCCGCGCCGGCGGTTTTCGGCGCTGCGATGCGCCTCTATGCCCGGACCCGGCTGACGTCGAGCCGGCCGGTGCACAACCTGGTGATCTCCAATGTTCCGGGTCCGCAGGTGCCGCTGTACTACTTGGGCTGCGAGATCACCGCGATGTACCCGTTGGGGCCGCTCTTTCACGGCTCCGGGCTCAACGTGACGGTGATGTCACTGAACGGCCGGCTCAACATCGGCCTGATCAGCTGCCCCGAACTGCTACCGGACCTGTGGGAACTCGCCGATGACTTCGACCTCGGGGTGAAGGAACTGCTCGACGCCACGCGCTGAGCGCCCCGGCGTCCGGGTGTCTGCGCCTCTGCATGGCAGCATGTGGTGTCATGAGCCCGCCTACCCGCCGCGACAGGATTGCGCGTACGACCCTGACCTGCCTCGCGATCGCGATGGTGGCCCTCACGGTGGGCAGTTGCACGCGGATGACGCCCGGGCACGCGGTGCTGGCCACGCCGCGGGTCGGTCAGCCCGTGCAGTGGGACAAATGCCGGTTCACCGCCGACACCAACATCAAGGTGCCCGCCGACGCGCAGTGCGGGTTCATCGCCGTACCGGTGGACTATTCCAACCTGCAGGGCGCCGTCGCTCGACTGGCCATGATCCGGTTCCCGGCCACCAAGGACAAGATCGGCTCACTGGTGATCAACCCCGGTGGGCCGGGGGAATCCGGTATCGAAACCGCGGTCGGCCTCATCAGCACTCTGCCGCGCCGGGTCCGGGAGCGATTCGACCTGGTTGGGTTCGACCCGCGCGGGGTGGCGTCGTCGCGGCCGGCGGTCTGGTGCAACTCCGATAAGGAGAACGATCGGTTGCGGGCACTGAATCAGGTGGACTACAGCCCCGAGGGCGTAGAGCACATCGAGAACGAGACCAAGGACTACGTCGCGCGCTGCCTGGAAAAGTCCGGCAAGGATTTCCTGGCCAACATCGGGACCGTCAACGTCGCCCGCGACCTCGACGCGATGCGAGCCGGGCTCGGCGACGACAAGTTGACCTACCTGGGCTACTCCTACGGCACCCGGATCGGCGCGGCCTATGTCGAGGCCTACCCGCAGAACGTTCGCGCGATGATCCTCGACGGTGCGGTGGACCCCAACGCCGACCCGATCGAGGAGGACCTGCGGCAGGCGCAGGCCTTCCAGGGTGCCTTCGACGACTTCGCAGCGGACTGCGCCAAGGACTCGGACTGCCCGTTGGGCACCGACCCAGCCAAGGCCGTCGAGGTCTACCACAGCCTGGTCGACCCGCTGGTCGACAAGCCCGCAAAGACCAAGGACCCGCGCGGACTGAGCTATAGCGATGCGCTCGTCGGCACCATCATGGCGTTGTACTCGCCGACGTTCTGGACCCACCTCAATGACGGCCTGTCGGATCTGGTCGACGGACGCGGCGACATCATGCTCGGGCTGGCCGACCTGTACATGCGCCGCGACGCCAACGGTCACTACACCAACGCCACCGATGCCCGAGTGGCGGTCAACTGCGTCGACCAGCCGCCGGTCACCGACCGCGCCGCGGTGATCGACGAAGACCGGCGTTCGCGTGAGATGGCGCCGTTCATGAGTTACGGAAAGTTCACCGGCAACGCGCCACTGAGTACCTGTGCGTTCTGGCCGGTGCCCCCGACCACCCAACCGCACGCCATCTCGGTGCCCGACCTGCCGCCGACCATGGTGGTGTCCACCACCCGCGATCCGGCCACCCCCTATCAGGCCGGCGTCGACCTCGCCAAGCAGCTGCGCGGCGGCCTGTTGACGTTCAACGGAACCCAGCACACGGTGGTGTTCCAGGGCAACGAATGCGTCGACGGCTTTGCCACGCGTTACCTGGTCGACGGCACGTTGCCGCCACCTGATGCGAAGTGCTGAGCGCTGCTACGCTTCGCGGTATGGACCGTCAGAAGGAGTTTGTGCTCCGCACGCTGGAGGAGCGCGATATCCGCTTCGTCCGGCTCTGGTTCACTGACGTACTCGGCTATCTGAAGTCGGTCGCGATCGCCCCGGCTGAGCTTGAGGGCGCCTTCGAGGAAGGCGTGGGTTTCGACGGGTCGGCGATCGAAGGCTTCGCCCGGGTCTTCGAATCTGACATGGTCGCTCACCCTGACCCGTCCACGTTCCAGTTGCTGCCGTGGTTGTCAGATGCCGGCCGGCAGTACTCGGCGCGGATGTTCTGCGACATCACCATGCCGGATGGATCCCCGGCGTGGGCGTCCTCGCGGCACGTGCTGCGCCGGCAACTGGCCAAGGCCAAGGAACTGGGCTTCTCCTGCTACGTGCACCCCGAGATCGAGTTTTTCCTGCTGGAGCCCGGCCCCTACGACGGGACGACACCCGTTCCGGCCGACGACGCCGGCTACTTCGACCAGGCGATCCACGGCTCGGCCGCCAACTTCCGCCGGCACGCGATCGACGCCCTCGAAATGATGGGCATCTCGGTGGAGTACAGCCACCACGAGAACGCCCCGGGCCAGCAGGAGATCGACCTGCGCTACGCCGACGCACTGTCGATGGCCGACAACGTGATGACCTTTCGCTACCTGATCAAAGAGATCGCCCTCAAGGAGGGGGTGCGGGCGTCGTTTATGCCCAAGCCGTTCCGGGAGCACGCCGGTTCGGCCATGCACACCCACTTGAGCCTGTTCGAGGGGGAGGTCAACGCCTTCCACAGCCCCGATGACCCGCTGCAGCTATCCGATACCGCGAAGTCGTTCATCGCCGGGATTCTCGAGCACGCCAACGAGATCAGTGCCGTCACCAACCAGTGGGTCAACTCCTACAAGCGCCTGATCCACGGCGGGGAAGCGCCCACCGCAGCGTCCTGGGGCGCTTCCAACCGGTCGGCGCTGGTGCGGGTGCCGATGTACAGCCCACACAAGACTTCATCGCGTCGTGTCGAGGTGCGCAGTCCGGACTCGGCGTGCAACCCCTACCTGACGTTCGCCGTGCTGTTGGCCGCCGGACTGCGCGGGGTGGAGAAGGGCTACGAGCTTGGCCCGCAGGCGGAGGACAACGTGTGGGCGCTGACGCTCGAGGAGCGCCGGGCGATGGGGTACCGCGAACTGCCCGGCACCCTGGAGCGCGCCTTGTCAGAGATGGAGAACTCCGAGCTGGTCGCAG
>JBDTEP010000247.1:0-17178 GCA_039922455.1 Mycobacterium sp.
CGTCGGGTTCGGCGGCCTCAGCATCGCCCCTTATGGCGGTGACCCACTGCGCCCGGCACCGCCGTGCTTGCGATCGCCGCTAGGGTAATGCGCCTAAGGGAGGTGAGGCGAGGTGACCGGCACTGAGGGCACTGTTGCGGTGATGGGGGCCGGAGCTTGGGGCACGGCTCTGGCCAAGGTGCTCGCCGACGCCGGCAGCCAGGTCAGGCTGTGGGCGCGCCGGCCCGACATCGCCGCGCAGATCAACGAGACTCGCAGCAACCCTGACTATCTGCCGGGCTGCGTGCTGCCGGACGGGGTGCGCGCCACGAACGACGCCACCGAGGCCCTGGCCGGCCTCACCACGGTGGTGCTGGCCGTGCCGGCGCAGACCATGCGGGCCAATCTCGAGGGCTGGACGCCGCAGCTGAAGGACGGCGCCACCCTGGTCAGCGTCGCCAAGGGCATCGAACTGGGCACGCTGATGCGGATGAGTCAGGTCATCGCGTCAGTGACCGGGGTCGATCCCGGACAGGTCGCGGTGGTGTCCGGCCCCAACCTGGCCGCGGAGATCGCCGCCGAACAGCCCGCCGCAACCGTGGTCGCCTGCACCGACTCCGGTCGTGCGGTGGCGCTGCAGCGGATGCTCAACACCGGCTACTTCCGGCCGTACACCAACGCCGATGTGACCGGCACCGAGATCGGTGGCGCCTGCAAGAACGTCATCGCTCTGGCCTGCGGGATGGCGGCCGGGGTGGGCCTGGGCGAGAACACCGCGGCGACGATCATCACCCGCGGCCTGGCCGAGATCACCCGGCTGGGGGTTGCGCTCGGTGCCAAGCACGCCACGTTGGCCGGTCTGGCCGGGGTGGGCGATCTGGTGGCTACCTGCACGTCGCCGCGCTCGCGCAACCGGTCGTTCGGGGAACGGCTCGGCCGGGGTGAGTTGATGCCGCCGGTACCGGGGTCGAGGGGGTTGGCGAGCACCTCCGACGGTCACGTCGTCGAAGGTGTGACGTCGTGCGAGTCGGTGCTGGCGCTGGCTTCCAGCTACGACGTGGAGATGCCGCTGACCGACGCCGTACACCGGGTCTGTCACACCGGGTCCTCGGTCACCGAGGCGGTGGCATTGCTGCTGGGGCGTCGCACCAAACCGGAGTGAGCGTCCGCAGTCGGGCGGCCCGGTACCCTCTGGCGTGTGAATTCCCACAAGCGCACCCGAGTGGCCGTCGTGTTCGGCGGCCGCAGTAGCGAGCACGCCATCTCCTGCGTCTCGGCGGGCAGCATCCTGCGCAACCTGGATTCGCAACGTTTCGAGGTCGTTGCGGTAGGTATCACCCCGGAGGGGTCCTGGGTTCTCACCGACGGTGATCCGGATGCGCTGACGATCCGCGACCGGCAGCTGCCGGCGGTCAGCACGGCGTCCGGTGCCGAACTGGCGTTGCCCGCCGATCCGCAGCGAGCCGGCCAGCTGATTGCTTTGGCGTCGGGTGCCCCCGAAGTGCTGGACTGCGTCGATGTGGTCTTCCCGGTGCTGCACGGACCCTACGGCGAGGACGGCACCGTGCAGGGGCTGCTGGAGCTGGCCGGCGTGCCCTATGTCGGTGCCGGGGTGCTGGCCAGCGCCGCCGGGATGGACAAGGAGTTCACCAAGAAGCTGCTGGCAGCCGAGGGCCTGCCGATCGGCCCGTTTGCGGTGCTGCGAGGCACCCAGGAGACGCTGTCGATCGAGGACCGGCAGCGGCTGGGGTTGCCGTTGTTCGTCAAACCGGCGCGCGGCGGCTCATCGATCGGGGTCAGCCGGGTGGCGTCCTATGAGGAACTTCCGGCCGCGATCGCGCAGGCCCGCCGCCACGACCCGAAAGTCATCGTCGAGGCTGCGATCGTCGGCCGTGAACTCGAGTGCGGCGTGCTGGAATTCCCGGACGGCACCGTGGCTGCCAGTACGATCGGGGAGATCCGGGTAGCCGGCGTGCGCGACCGGGATGACACCTTCTACGACTTCGCCACCAAGTACCTCGATGACGCCGCCGAACTCGACGTACCCGCCAAGATCGACGACGATATCGCAGATAAGTTGCGGCAATTGGCGATTCGCGCCTTCGCTGCGCTCGACTGTCAGGGCCTGGCCCGGGTGGACTTCTTTCTCACCGACGACGGTCCGGTGATCAACGAGATCAACACCATGCCTGGGTTCACCACCATCTCGATGTACCCGCGGATGTGGGCGGCCAGTGGCGTCGACTACCCGACGCTGCTGGCGACCATGGTCGACACCGCACTGGCCCGCGGAGTGGGGCTTCGCTGAGCAGCGGTCAACGCGGTGGTGCCGGCCTGATCGGTACCGCGGATACGGCGGTCCTGATCAGATCGGACAGCTCCTGGATCGGCGTTGGGCCGGAGTCCGACGGCAGAGTCAACGCCAGATAGACCCGCCGGTCGACCGTGTACCAGGTGGCGCGGTCGCCTTCGCGGACCTCGAACCACTGCACTTTGTCGACCACCTGGATCGGCGAACCGACCACGAAGTCGGCCGGCCGGTCCAGCCCGCAGCGCAACACCACCGGCTCGCCTCCGTCGGCCGCCCAGGCCGCCACACCCGCGGGTACGGGTGGCGCGATCTCGGTGCGCCGATAGTTGCCGAGCTGCTGCGGAAGGGCAGTCAGCACGGCGTGGCAGGCCGCGTCGTCGGCGCCCGGGGCCGGTACCGTGGCGACGCGCAGCGGTTCTCTCGGCTGCCGGCCCGGCTGGTGAGCTGCCGCGACCGCCAGCGCGGCGCCCACCGCGGCCGCAGCGAGCACCAGCGCGGCGATCAGCGCGATTCGTGGCGGCCCTTCGGCGTCGTTCCCCGGATTGATCAAGCCCCGCGCTCCCATTGTTCGCACCTACACTCCAGGCTGTGCGCGGTAACGAACCCACGCTGGGTCAGCTCGGAGAGTTTCCCATGATCGACCGGCTGGTCGCCGGCCGCAGTCAGCCTGCCACCACCGAGCTGGGGCCCGGTGACGACGCGGCGGTGGTGCGCTGCGCCGACGGCCGGGTCGTGGTCTCCACCGACATGTTGGTGGAAGGCAGGCATTTCCGGCTGGACTGGTCAACCCCGCACGATGTCGGACGCAAGGCTATCGCGCAGAACGCCGCCGACATCGAGGCGATGGGAGCCCGTCCCACCGCGTTCGTCGTCGGCTTCGGCGCCCCGGCCGACACCCCGGCCGACGATGCCGCCGCGCTGGCGGACGGCATGTGGGCAGAAGCCGGGCGTTTCGGTGCGGGCGTGGTCGGCGGCGATCTGGTTCAGGCCGACTCCTGGGTGGTGTCGGTCACGGTGCTCGGCGATCTGGCCGGGCGGGCGCCGGTGCTGCGGTCGGGGGCCCGGCCTGGGGCGGTGCTGGCGGTGGTCGGGGACCTCGGCCGCTCGGCGGCCGGCTTTCGGATCTGGAGCGACGGTGTGGCCGGCTTCGACGAGCTACGTCGACGCCATCTTGTCCCGGAGCCGCCCTACGGACAGGGTGCGGTGGCCGCCGGAGCCGCGGCGCAGGCGATGACCGATGTCTCCGACGGGCTGATGGCCGATCTGGGTCATCTGGCCGCTGCGTCGCAGGTGACGATCGACGTGTCCACCGCGGCGCTGGCCGCCGATCATCAGGCGCTGGCCGCGGCCGGTGCAGTGCTGCGCGTGGACCCGTGGTCGTGGGTGCTGGGCGGGGGAGAAGACCACGCGCTGGTCGCCACATTTGACTGCACCACGGTTCCCGGTGCGCTACCGGCCGGCTGGCGGATGATTGGACGGGTGGCTGATGGGCCGGCCAGGGTGCTGGTGGACGGGACGCCGTGGGGCGGGGACGCGGGCTGGCAGTCGTATGGCGCGGGGGCCGCGTTACGTTGAGACACCATGAGCGCGCATCGACTTCCTGAACTCGTCGAGAGCGGTTGGGCTGACGCCCTGGCGCCTGTCACCGACCAGGTGGCAGCACTGGGGGAATTTCTGCGCGATGAGACCTCCGCCGGGCACGGCTACCTGCCGGAGGGGCAAAACATTCTGCGCGCCTTCACCTTTCCGTTCGACGCCGTGCGGGTGTTGATCGTCGGGCAGGATCCGTATCCGACCCCCGGCCACGCGATCGGGCTCAGCTTCTCGGTTGCTCCGCAGGTGCGCCCGCTGCCGCGAAGCCTGGCGAACATCTTCACCGAGTACACCGACGATCTCGGCTACCCCAAGCCGTCCAACGGCGATCTGTCCGCGTGGGCGCAGCGCGGCGTGCTGCTGCTTAACAGGGTGCTCACGGTGCGGCCGGGTAACCCGGCGTCGCACCGCGGCAAGGGCTGGGAGACGGTCACCGAGTGCGCGATCCGCGCGCTGGTAGCCCGCAATCGGCCGATGGTGGCGATCCTGTGGGGACGTGACGCAGGGACGCTGAAACCGATGCTGTCCGACAACTGCCGCACGGTCGAGTCGGCACACCCGTCGCCGCTCTCGGCGTCGCGGGGGTTCTTCGGATCGCGGCCGTTCAGCCGCGCCAACGAGTTGCTGGGGCAGCTTGGAGCCGAACCGGTCGACTGGCGACTTGAGTAGGGCGGTTCAGCCCTCCGACGCGACCACGATGGCTGTCAGCGAGCGTGCGAAAAAAGGAGATTTCACCCGGCATCTCGGACGGGGACACGCTCCGCCGCAACGGGGTGGTACCCCGGGTCGGCCGAAGAAGGGATGGTGCACCGTTCGGCCGATAAACGGAACTAGCCGCGGACGACTTTGCCGGCTTTGATGCACGACGTGCAGGCGTTGAGGCGTTGCTTGTTACCGCCGGGACGGGTGGCGTGCACCGTCTGGATATTCGGGTCCCACCGGCGACTGGTCCGACGGTGCGAGTGGGACACCGACTTGCCGAAGCCGGGGCCCTTTCCGCAGATATCGCACACGGCAGCCATATGTGACACTCCTCAAAACGTCTGCTTGAGGGCCAACAACCTGAGCGGGTGGCCCGACAACCTGATCAGGATACCCGGCGGCCGGGGCAACACCAAAACGCCCCGTCTCGGCCAGGCCGTGTGTCATCGGAGGCGTCGGGCCAAGTGATTAGGCTGACGGCCACCGGAAGGTGGCGGCAGGAAGGTGGTGGAGGTGGGCAACCCCGATCGTCGGCTGGATGCGGCCACCTTGCGGGACTGGGCGCACACCGCCGTCGGAGACTTGATCACCCACACCGACGAGATCAACCAGCTCAACGTCTTCCCGGTCGCCGACTCCGACACCGGCACCAACATGCTGTTCACCATGCGCTCGGCCCTGGCCGAGGCCAACACCGAGGCCGCCTCGGGTGAGGTGGCCCGGGTTGCCGCCGCGTTGTCGTCGGGCGCGCTGCACGGGGCGCGTGGCAACTCCGGGGTGATCCTGTCGCAGATCCTGCGCGGCCTGGCGGATGTGACCGTCGACGGCACCGGGGCGGCCACCGCCGTCGACGCCGCGCTGCTCGGGGCCGGCTTGCGGCACGGGGTTGAGTTGGTGGTGGCCTCGATGGGTGGCCGGGAGGTTCCGGGCACCATCGTGTCGGTGTTGCAGGCCGCCGCCGAGGCCGTCGATCGATGCGCGGCAGCGGGGTCGGGGCTGGGTTCGGCGATCTCGGCCGCCACCGATGCGGCCGCGGACGCACTGGAGAAGACCACCGAGCAGCTCGACGTGCTCGCTGATGCCGGGGTGGTCGACGCGGGCGGGCGCGGCCTGCTGGTGCTGCTCGACGCGCTGCGTTCGACGGTCACCGGGCAGGCCCCGGTTCGAGCGGTTTACCAGCCGTCTCCGCGTCCACGCCCGCCGAATGCCGGTACCGAGCGTCCCGCACCGCAGTTCGAGGTGATGTACCTGCTCGGAGAGTGTGCCCCCGAAGACATCGCGGCGTTGCGGGAACGGCTGACGCAGCTTGGCGAATCGGTGGCGATCGCGACGTCGGGGGTGGTCGGCGGCTACTCGGTGCACGTGCACACCGACGACGCCGGTGCCGCGGTCGAAGCGGGTCTGGCGTTGGGACGGCCGCGGCGTATCCAGATCTCGGCGCTGGCCGGGGCCGCCGGCCCGTCGCCGGGCAGCTGGGCCCGGGAGCGTGCGGTGCTGGCCGTGGTCGACGGCGAAGGTGCTGAAGGATTGTTTGAAGGCGAGGGCGCCTGCGTGTTGCGGCCCGACCCGCACAGCGCCGATCCGGCGATGATGGTCACCGCCCAGCAGCTGCTGCGGGCGGTGGTGGACACCGGCGCGGCACAGGTCATGTTGCTGCCCAACGGCTACGTCGCCGCCGAGGAACTGGTGGCCGGATGCACCGCGGCCATCGGCTGGGGTATCGAAGTGGTGCCGGTCCCGACCGGCTCGATGGTGCAGGGGCTATCCGCACTGGCGGTACACGATCCGGGCCGGCCGGTGGTCGACGACGGCTACACCATGGCCCGCACGGCGGGCACCACCCGGCACGGTTCGGTGCGGGTCGCCACCGAGCAGGCACTGACCTGGGCCGGCACCTGCCGCCCCGGTGACGGCCTGGGCATCGCCGGTGACGAGGTGCTGATCGTGGCCCCCGATGTCGGTGCGGCCGCGGTCGGCCTGATCGACGTGCTGCTCGCGGCCGGCGGTGAGCTGGTGACGGTGTTGCTCGGGGCCGGCTTCGACGGCTGGGTCGTCGACGTACTGGCCAAACATGTGCACGATCAGCACCCGGGCACCGAACTGGCGATCTACTTCACCGGCCATCGGGGGGACGCGCTGCTGATCGGGGTCGAGTAGTAATGGTGACGCTGACCGACCGGCTGGACTTCGTGGTGGGTGGCAAGGCCGCCGACAACCTCGCCGAGTTCTTCGGCATCCGCACCATCGACGACCTGCTGCGGCACTACCCGCGCAGCTACGTCGAAGGCGCAGCGGTGCGCCGCGACGACGAGCGCCCGGAACCTGGCGAGCACATCACGATCGTCGACACCGTCGTGTCCGCAGACCTGAGGGACATGACCAAACGCAAGGGCAAGTACCTGGTCGTCACCGTCGGAAGCGGTCGCAGCAAGGTCACCGCAACATTCTTCAACCCCAAGGGCATCAGGTGGCAGCTCACCCGCGGCACCAAGGTGATGCTCTCCGGGGAGGTAGGCCTGTTCAAAGGTGCTGTGCAGCTGACCCACCCCGACTTCCTGGTGCTCAAGTCTCCGGACGGCACGCCGCAGAATAGGAACGTCGGCAGCAGCTCGCTGCGCAACATCGCGGACGCGTCGCAGCGGGTCAGCGGCGAGGTATTGCAGTCGGACTTCGAGCGAGCCTGTTTCCCGATCTATCCAGCCAGCACCGGCATGCAGAGCTGGGACATCTTCGCCTGCGTGCGGCAGGTTCTCGAGGTGCTCGACCCGGTGCCGGAACCGTTGCCGGCCGCGCTGCTCAACGAGCGCGGCCTGATCAGTGAGGACGAGTCGCTGCGCGCCATTCACTTGGCCGAGAGCTCCGCGGAGCGGGCGCGGGCGCGGGAGCGGTTGACCTTCGACGAGGCCGTCGGGCTGCAGTGGGCGTTGGCCCGCCGCCGCAACGGCGAACTGTCCGAATCCGGCCCGCCGGCCCCGGCGCGCACCGACGGACTGGCCGCGGAACTGTTGGGGCGGTTGCCGTTCGAACTGACTGCCGGGCAACACGAGGTGCTCGAGGTGCTGCGGGACGAACTCGGCGCGTCTCGCCCGATGAACCGGCTGCTGCAGGGTGAAGTCGGCTCCGGCAAGACCATTGTGGCACTGCTGGCCATGCTGCAGCTGGTCGACGCCGGCTACCAGTGCGCGTTGCTTGCCCCGACGGAAGTGCTTGCCGCCCAGCATGTCCGGTCGATCCGGGAGATGCTCGGGCCGCTGGCGCTCGGTGGCCAGCTGGGTGGTGCCGACAACGCCACCGCGGTGACACTGCTTACGGGTTCGATGTCGGCGCCCGCCAAGAAACAGGTCCGTGCCGAGATCACCGGAGGCACGGCGGGCATCGTCGTCGGCACCCACGCCCTGTTGCAGGACGCGGTGGAGTTTCACCGACTGGGCATGGTGGTCGTCGACGAGCAGCACCGGTTCGGTGTGGAGCAGCGGGATCAGTTGCGCGCCAAGGCGCCCGAGGGCATCACCCCGCACCTGTTGGTGATGACCGCGACCCCGATTCCGCGCACCGTCGCACTGACCGTCTATGGCGATCTGGAGACCTCGACGCTGCGTGAACTGCCCCGCGGGCGTCAGCCGATCGTCTCCTCGGTGATCTTCGAGCAGGCCAAACCGGCCTGGCTGCAGCGGGCCTGGCAGCGCATCCGCGAAGAGGTCGCGGCCGGGAGGCAGGCCTACGTGGTGGCGCCCCGCATCGACGAGGTCGACGAGCCCGAGCCGTCGGGCGATCCGGCCCGAGGTACGACCCGCCCGTCGGCCACCGCGGTGGAGTTGTACGACCGGCTGCGCTCCGGTGAGCTGGCCGGGTTGCGAATCGGTTTAATGCACGGCCGACTGCCCGCCGACGAGAAGGATGCGGTGATGGCCGCGTTCCGGTCGGGGGCGGTGGATGTCTTGGTGTGCACCACCGTGATCGAGGTCGGTGTGGACGTGCCGAACGCCACGGTGATGCTGGTGGCCGACGCCGACCGATTCGGTATCAGCCAGCTGCACCAGTTGCGCGGTCGGATCGGCCGCGGCGAGCACGCCAGCCTGTGCTTGCTGGTGACGGGGGCGGCCGAGGGCTCCCGGGCCGGACAACGGCTGGAGGCCGTGGCTGGCACGCTGGACGGATTCGCGCTGGCCGACCTGGATCTGCGCGAACGCGGCGAAGGGGATGTGTTGGGCCGCAACCAATCCGGCTGGCGAGGAGGTCTCAAACTGCTGTCATTGCTCGACCACGGCGAGGTCATCGAGGCGGCTCGGGCGTTCTGCATCAAGGCCTGGAACACCGATCCCGACGATTCCGGATTGGCATTGCTGGCGGCGCGTTTCACCGACATCGACTACCTGGACAAGGCGTGACCAGCCGCAAGACGCTGCTGTGGCTGGCCGTGTTGGCGGTGCTGGCCGTGGTCGTGGCCTATCAGACGGTGTCCGCGGTGAACCATCGCAACGGTGCCTTCGCCGCGCAAGCCGGTATGCCCACAGTGCAACCTGGTACCGACGTACTGGCCGGCATCACGGTGGTTCCGGCCCGCACCCACCGCCACGACTACCGACGCCCGGTGTTCGGCGAGGCCTGGGACGACGATAACGACGCGCCCGGTGGCCACAACGGTTGCGACACCCGCAACGACGTGCTCAACCGTGACCTCGTCGACGTCAGCCATGTGTCGACGAAGCGCTGCGCCGATGCGGTGGCCACCGGAACCCTGCACGACCCGTACACGAACGCCACGGTCGCCTTCACCCGTGGCGCCAAGATCGGCGAGGCCGTGCAGATCGACCACATCGTCCCGCTGGCCTACGCCTGGGATATGGGCGCCTCCGCCTGGCCGTACCGCCAGCGGCTGCGCTTCGCCAACGACCCCGCCAACCTGCTGGCGGTCGCCGGGCAGGGTAACCAGGACAAGGGCGATGCCGGTCCGGGGCAGTGGATGCCGCCGAATAAATCATTCGCGTGCCAATACGCCATCGCCTACATTTCCGTGTTGCGGGGCTACGCGCTGCGTCTCGATCAGCAGTCGGCAGACGTGCTGCGCCGGGCCGCGGCGACATGTCCGACCGGATAGGGGGCGTGATGACGATCGACCACTGGACCACCGCACCCACGCTGCGCGGCGAACAGGTGCTGCTGCGGCCGACGGTGCTCGCCGATGTAGCCGGGCTGGCCCGCGCCTATGACGTCGAATCCACCCGGTATTTCCTCTACGGCAGCCAATCCGGTCCACCTACCGAACAGACCGTGGCGCAGGCGCTCGCATCGGGTCGGCAGGTACTCACCCAGGTCGCGGTCGATACCAGTGAGATCGTCGGGACGACGTCGATCTACGACATGAGCGAGCCGCACCGCCGGGTGACGGTCGGCTACACCTGGCTGTCGGCGCGGGCTCGGGGTTCGGCGATCAACTCCGAAGCCAAACTGCTGCTGTTCGATCACTGTTTCGGCACCCTGGGCGCGGTCCGGGTGCAGTTCAACGTCGACGACCTCAACGAGCGGTCCCGGCGCGCGGTGCGGGCCATCGGGGCGACCGAGGAGGGTGCGCTGCGGCGGCACGCCCGCCGCCGCGACGGATCGTGGCGCACCACGATGGTCTACTCGGTGATCGACCAGGAGTGGCCGGCGGTGCGGGCCCGGCTGGTGGAGCGGATCAGCCGCCGGGTGTCGGCGAGCTGACGGCGGTGGGGTTTCGAGGGCTGGCTCAGACGCCGGTGTAGGTCAGCGGGTCCTCGCGGACCCGGGTGCCGTCGTTGAGCCCGCCCAGGGTGTCCATGTGCTCGTCGGCCAGCTCGAAGCCGAACACGTCGAGGTTGCCGGCGATGCGCTCCGGCTGAGCCGACCGCGGGATGACCGAGTTGCCCAGCTGCAGGCTCCACCGGATCAGCACCTGAGCCGGGGTCTTGCCGTACTCGCCGGCGATCGCCATCACCGCCGGGTGGTCCAGCAGCCGGCCCACCGCCAGTGGGCTGTAGGCCTGCGTGACGATGTTGTGCTCGGCGTGGAAGGCCCGCAGATCGGCCTGGTTGAGCAGCGGATGCAACTCGATCTGGTTGACCGCCGGCGTCTCGAACGCGAGGTCGGTCACGACGCTGATGTGCTCTTCGGTGAAGTTGCACACCCCGATCGAGCGGGCCAGCCCCTGCGCCTTGGCCTGGATCAGCCCACCGAAGCTGTCGACGTAGAGGCCCAGTGCGGGGGCCGGCCAGTGGATCAGATACAGATCCACGTAATCCAGTCCGAGGCGCTCCACGCTGGCCTGGCAGGCATCGATGGCGGCGTTGACCCCGTGGTCGGCGTTGGCCAGCTTGGTGGTGACGAACACCTCGTCGCGCGGGATACCCGACGCGGCGATCGCCCGGCCCACCGCCGCCTCGTTGCCGTACACCTTGGCGGTGTCGATCAACCGGCAGCCCAGCTCCAGTGCGGCCGAGACGGCCCGCTCGGTCTCGGTGTCGGAAAGCTCGGCCACCCCGATGCCGAGAGCCGGCATCGTGTGGCCGTCGTTGAGTGCGATGGAGGGGATCGCGGTACCCGGCGTCATCTCACCTACCTGTGTAGTCGAATGTGCGTGGATCGGGCCCTAATCGGGCGCCTTCGTCGAGAGAGGATATCGCGGCCATATCGGCGGTGGCGAGTTCGAAGTCGAAGACGTCGAAGTTGCTGGTGATGCGCTCCGGGTTTACCGACTTCGGGATCACGACATTACCCAGTTGGATGTGCCAACGGATCACCACCTGAGCCGGCGTCTTGCCGGCGCGCTGTGCGACCTCGGTGACGGTCGGGTGCCCCAGCACCGAGCCCCGCCCTAGCGGTGCCCATGCCTCGGTGGCAATGCCCAGGTGGGCGTGCACCTCGCGCAGTTCGGCCTGGTTGAACCGCGGGTGCAATTCGATCTGGTTGACGACGGGCACGATGCCGGTCCCGTCGATCAGCATCTGGAGGTGCTCGGGGGCGAAGTTGCTGACCCCGATCGAGCGGATCCGGCCCTGATCCCGCAGGTGGGCCAGTGCCCGGAAGGTGTCGACGAACTTGCCGTGTGTCGGCAGCGGCCAGTGGATCAGGTACAGGTCCAGCAGGTCCAGGCCGAGCCGATCCATGCTCGTGTCGAACGCCGCCAGCGTCGAGTCGTAGCCCTGGTCGGCGTTCCACACCTTGGTGACCACATAGATCTCGTCGCGCGGCAGCCCGGACGCCACGACGGCACGGCCGACTTCGCGCTCGTTGCCGTAGAGCGCCGCGGTGTCGATGTGGCGGTACCCGGCCTGCAGTGCGGTGGCCACCGCTTGCTCGGTGTCGGTGGGCGGGATTTGGTAAACCCCGAAACCGAGGCGGGGTATGGAATTACCGTCATTGAGCGTGACCAAGCGCAAGTTACTTCGAACAGTCATGTCAGGAAGTCTGCCAGGCGGGTCCGGCTCCGGGTCGGCGGCGCGGTGGACAGACCAGCTGCAGAGCACCGTCTTCAGCGTCGGGATGAAGGCGACGCCGATGTTGCCGATCGGCGTGCAGCGGCTGATGACCGGTGGACGGTCGGTGACCATCGACGGCAACACCCTGGACCCGACGCTGCGGTTGGCGTTGGCCGGGCTGCGCGCGTTGGGCGTCAACGGCATCGTCACCGGCGATGATGCGGCCGCCTCCCGGCACCAGTTTCGCGAGCTGGCCGCCGGGCTCGGCGGCGCCGACATCCATGGCTGCGATATCCGCGACATCTCGCTGCCCGGCCCGGCCGGAGACATCGCTGCCCGGCACTACCGGCCGGTCGGTGGTGGCGCCCACCCCCTTCTGGTCTTCTACCACGGCGGCGGATTCGTGGTCGGAGACCTGGACACCCACGACGCGGTGTGCCGGTTGACCTGCCGTGACGGCAACATCGCGGTGCTGTCCGTCGACTACCGGCTGGCCCCCGAGCATCCGGCGCCGGCGGCGGTCGACGACGCCTACGCGGCGTTCCGTTGGGCGTATGACCATGCCGCGGACCTGGGCGGGCTTCCCGGGCGGGTGGCCGTGGGCGGGGACAGCGCCGGCGGGAACCTGGCTGCGGTGGTGGCGCAGTTGGCGCGCGACGACGGGGGACCGGCGCCGATTCTGCAGTGGCTGATCTACCCGGTGACGGACTCGACTGCCCAGACCCGCTCGCGCACGCTCTACGGCGACGGCTTCCTACTCACCAAACACGACATCGACTGGTTCACCGCCCAATACGTGGGCCGTTCGCAGCTGGAGCCCACCGACCCGCTGGTGTCACCGCTGCTGGCCGCGGAGCTGTCCGGGTTGCCGCCGGTGCTGATGGCGGTCGCCGGCTTCGACCCGCTGCGCGACGAAGGTGAACTGTTCGCCACGGCGCTGCGCGACGCGGGGGTCGTGGTCGACTTGCGGCAGATGCGGTCGTTGACGCACGGCTTCATCAACCTGTTCCCGCTGGGCGGCGGTAGCGCCACGGCGACCACCGAGTTGATCTCGGCGCTACGCGCCCATCTCAGCCATAGCTGACGTCCGGGGCGCACGCCGGTACGCTGAACCCGCAAACCGACCACCGAGGACGAGGACCAACGGACAGTGGCCAGCAAACCCAAACGCCCCGTCGGCGCCGGCTTGAGAGCCGGCGATCACAAACGCAACCTCGCCATGCAGATCGGTCTCGTCGCCATCGTGGTGCTCTTCGCGGCGGGCCTCATCGGCTACATCGTGGTGTCCAACAGCCATAAGAAGGGGGCTGGGGCCGGTGAGGCGGTGCGGGTGACCTCGAGCAAGCTGGTCACCCGCGACGGCACCGACGACCCGAAGGCCGTGGTGTCGTTCTATGAGGACTTCCTCTGCCCGGCGTGCGGCAACCTCGAGCGCGCGCTGGGCCCGACGGTGTCCCGGCTGATTGACAGCGGGGCGATCGCGGCGGACTACCACATGGTCGCGATCCTGGACCGGTCGCAGAACGACGACTACTCCTCGCGGGCCGGTGCCGCGGCCTACTGCGTCGCCGACGAGAGCAACGACGCGTTCCGCCGGTTCCACACCGCGCTGTACACCGAGGAGTTGCAGCCCTCCGAGATCGGGACGGAGTTCCCCGATAACAAGCGCCTGATCGAGCTGGCCCGCCAAGCCGGTGCCGTCGGCAGCGTTCCGGGGTGCATCAACAGCGGCAAATACCTCAAGATGGTGGGCGGCATGGCCCAGGCCGCCGGCATCCACGCCACACCCACGCTGCGGATCAACGGCGAGGACTACCGCCCGTCGAGCCCGGAAGCCCTGGTCGCGAAGATCCGGGAGATCGTCGGCGATCTGCCGGGTATGGACGGGCCGGCCAAGGAGTCGTGACCATCGCGGCATCGGCGGTCGAGTCGTCACCCGCGCCGCCGGTGCCGGGGGTGCGGGTAGCGGCAGCGAAAGCCTGGGCGGTGCTGGTGGCGGGGCTCGTCGGGCTGGTCGCCTCGGTCACGCTGACCGTGGAGAAGGTTAGGCTGCTGACCGATTCGGCGTATGTGCCGTCGTGCAACCTCAACCCGGTGCTGTCCTGCGGTCCCGTGATGGCCACCCCGCAGGCATCGGTGCTGGGTTTCCCCAACCCGCTGATGGGGATCGTGGCGTTCACTGTAGTGGCAGTCACCGGCGTGTTGGCGGTCACGAAAGTTTCTCTGCCGCGCTGGTATTGGTCCGGTTTGACGGTCGGCACGCTGGCCGGCGCCGGCTTCGTGCACTGGCTGATCTTCCAGAGTCTGTACCGGATCGGCGCGCTGTGCCCGTATTGCATGGTGGTCTGGGCGGTCACCTTGTTTCTGCTGGTGATATTCGCAACCTTCGCATTCGAGCCGGATCGTAATGGCAAAATTTTGCACCATTTGCACAGTTGGCGGTGGACGCTGGCTGCGTTATGGTTTATCGCGTTATTCCTGTTGACATTCATCAGATTTCAGGATTATTGGTTGACGCTGTTGTGAGGGGTGCCGGGTGATCGCCAAAGTGTTGGTTGCCAACCGCGGCGAGATCGCTATCCGCGCGTTTCGCGCCGCCTTCGAACTCGGGATCGACACGGTTGCGGTCTATGCCTACGAAGACCGCAATTCGGTGCACCGGCTCAAAGCCGACGAGTCCTACCAGATCGGCGAACCCGGGCACCCGGTGCGCGGCTACCTGTCGGTGGAGGCGATAGTCGGCGCCGCCAAGCGGTGCGGCGCCGATGCGGTCTACCCCGGTTACGGTTTCCTCTCGGAGAACCCGCAACTGGCGCAGGCGTGTGCGGACGCGGGCATCACCTTCGTCGGCCCCGGCGCGGCCGTCCTGGCGCTGGCCGGCAACAAATCACGTGCGGTGGCCGCAGCGCGTGAGGCGGGGTTGTCGGTGCTGGCGTCGTCGGAGCCGTCGCGCTCGGTCGACGAATTGGTTTCGGCCGCAGCCGATATGACCTTCCCGCTGTTCGTCAAGGCGGTCGCCGGCGGGGGTGGCCGCGGGATGCGCCGGGTCGCCGAGGCCGGCGGACTGGCCGAGGCCGTCGAAGCCGCCAGCAGGGAGGCCGAATCGGCGTTCGGCGATGCGACCGTCTACCTCGAACAGGCGGTGATCAACCCGCGCCACATCGAGGTGCAGATTCTGGCCGACACCCACGGCAATGTGGTGCACCTCTATGAGCGGGATTGCAGCGTGCAGCGCCGGCATCAGAAGGTCGTCGAGTTGGCCCCGGCGCCGAACCTGGATCCCGCCTTGCGTGATCGGATCTGCGCCGACGCCGTCGCGTTCGCCCGGCACATCGGTTACAGCTGCGCGGGCACGGTGGAATTCCTGCTCGACGAGCGCGGTCACTATGTGTTCATCGAGATGAACCCGCGAATCCAGGTGGAGCACACCGTCACTGAGGAGATCACCGACGTCGACCTGGTCTCGGCTCAGCTGCGGGTTGCCGCCGGGGAGTCCCTCGATGACCTGGGTCTGCGGCAGGACGACATCGTGGTGCACGGCGCGGCACTGCAGTGCCGGATCACCACCGAGGATCCGGCGAACGGTTTCCGGCCCGACACCGGCCGGATCACCGCGTACCGCAGCCCGGGTGGCGCCGGAATTCGGCTGGACGGCGGCACCAACCTGGGTGCGGAGATCAGCCCGCATTTCGATTCGATGCTGGTCAAATTGACCTGTCGGGGCAGGGATTTCCCCACCGCGGTGAAACGAGCGCGCCGGGCGATCGCCGAGTTCCGCATCCGCGGGGTGTCGACGAACATCCCGTTCCTGCAGGCGGTGCTCGACGATCCCGACTTCCAAGCCGGGCGTGTCACCACTTCGTTCATCGACGAACGCCCACAGTTGCTGACCGCGCGCTCATCGGCCGATCGCGGCACCAAGATCCTGACCTACCTGGCCGACATCACCGTCAACACGCCGCACGGTTCACGGCCTTCGGCGGTGTACCCGCGCGACAAGCTGCCCGCTATAAGCAAAGCGGATCTGTCTGCCCCCCCGCCGTCGGGTTCTAAGCAGCGGCTGATGAAGCTCGGGCCGGACGGGTTCGCCCGCTGGCTGCGGGAATCGTCGGCGGTCGGAGTCACCGACACGACGTTCCGGGACGCGCACCAGTCGCTGTTGGCCACCCGGTTGCGCACCAATGGTCTGCTGAACGTGGCGCCCTACATCGCCCGGACCACCAGCCAGCTATTGTCGATGGAGTGCTGGGGCGGTGCGACTTACGATGTGGCGCTGCGGTTTTTGAAGGAAGACCCGTGGGAGCGGCTGGCCGCGCTGCGTGCAGCGCTGCCCAACATCTGCTTGCAGATGCTGTTGCGGGGCCGCAACACCGTCGGCTACACGCCCTATCCGGAGCTGGTGTGCTCGGCGTTCGTGCAAGAGGCCACCGCCACCGGTATCGACATCTTCCGGATCTTCGACGCGCTCAACAACGTTGACTCAATGCAACCGGCGATCGATGCGGTGCGCGAAACAGGCACCGCGGTAGCCGAAGTCGCCATGTGCTACACCGGGGACCTGGCCAACCCGGCCGAGACGCTCTACACCCTGGACTACTACCTGTTGCTGGCCGAGCAGATCGTTGCGGCGGGCGCGCACGTGCTGGCCATCAAGGACATGGCCGGGCTGCTGCGGCCCGCGGCCGCGACCACGTTGGTGAGCGCGCTGCGAACCCGCTTCGACCTGCCGATCCACGTTCACACCCACGACACCCCCGGCGGCCAGCTGGCGACCTACGAGGCGGCCTGGCGCGCCGGCGCCGACGCGGTCGACGGGGCGGCGGCGCCGCTGGCCGGCACCACCAGCCAGCCCGCCCTCAGCTCGATCGTGGCGGCCGCGGCGCACACCGAATTCGACACCGGCCTATCGCTGTCGGCGGTCTGCGACCTGGAGCCGTACTGGGAGGCTGTGCGAAAGGTCTACGCGCCGTTTGAATCCGGGCTGGCAGGGCCGACCGGTCGGGTATACCGCCATGAGATCCCCGGCGGTCAGCTGTCCAACCTGCACCAGCAGGCCAAGGCACTGGGGCTAGCGGACCGGTTCGAGGAGATCGAAGCCAACTACGCCGGAGCCGATGCGGTGCTGGGCCGGCTGATCAAGGTCACCCCGAGCTCGAA
>JBDTEP010000248.1:0-10986 GCA_039922455.1 Mycobacterium sp.
TGGTCACGTTCACCGCGATGGACATCGACGACCCGCGACTGCTGGTCCCGGTGCTCGGGGCCGGACTCCGGCAGCGCCCGCCGGCCCGGTTCGACGAATTCACCCTGCCCGCCCGGGTCGGAGTGCGCGCCGACGAGCGGTTACGCGCTGGCGCCCCACTCGTCGAAGTCCTTGACTACCTAGGTATTCCGGCTTCAGCACGGCCGATCGTGGAGTCGGTGTTCGGTGGCCCGCGTAGCTACGTCGAGGTCGTCGCGGGCTGCTCCCAGGGCGGCCGGCACACCACCACCGAGGTCGGAATGAGCCTGGTCGACACCGATCAGGGCCGAATCCTGGTCACCCCGTCGAGGGCCTTCGACGGCGAGTGGGTATCGACTTTCCGGCCCGGAACCGATTTCGCGATCGCTGTCGCGATCGAAGAGTTGACCGCTACCCTGCCCGACCGGCAGTGGTTCCCCGGTCAGCGACTGTCCCGAGATTTCACCGCCCAGCTATCCCAGCAGAGATAAGAATAGAGAACACCAATGACCGAAGCTCCGGTGCTGACCAGCGCCGTCATGCCGATCGTCCGCGTCGCGGTTCTGGCCGACAGCCGACTGACCGAGATCGCGCTGCCCGCCGAGTTGCCGCTGCGCGAAATCCTGCCGGCGGTGCGACGCCTGGTGGCTCCGGACCGCGGTGATGACGCCGAGCCCGGCGATGGCGCGACGAGCCTCCTGAGTCTGGCGCCGGTCGGTGGTGCGCCGTTCAGTCTGGACGCCAGCCTGGACACGGTCGGGGTGGTGGACGGAGACCTGCTGGCGCTTCGCCCGCTACCGGTCGGACCGGCTGCTCCCGGCATCGTCGAGGACATCGCCGATGCGGCCGTTATCTTCTCGGCGTCCCGGCGTAAACCGTGGGGGACGAAGCACATTCAGCGGGCCGCACTGGCCTCGGGGGTCGGGCTGGCCTTCGCGGGGACCGGCTTGGCCACCGCGCATCGCGCACTCACCGGCGAACCGGCCGGCCTGTTCGCGGCCGGGGCTATCGCGCTGCTCACCGCCCTGGCGGCGTTGGTGTGCCGGACACGTTCGGCCGATGCCGCACTGACCCTGGCGATCGCGGCGCTGGTGCCGGTTGCTGCCGCCGGCGTCCTGACGGTGCCCGGCCTGTTCGGCCCGGCGCACGTGGTGCTGGGCGCGGCCGCGGTCAGCGCGTGGTCATTGATCTGCCTGATTCTTCCGCCGGGCGGCCGCGGCGAACGTGGGATCGCCTTCTTCACAGCGGCGGTGGTCATCGGGGCCGGGGTGCTGGCCGCCGCCGTCGTCAAAACGTTCTGGGAGTTGCCGCCTCTCAGCCTCGGCTGCGGGCTGATCACCGCGTCGCTGCTGCTCACCGTTGCCGCACCGCAGGTCTCGGCGCTGTGGGCGCGACTGCCGCTGCCGGTGATCCCGGCCCCGGGCGACCCGACCCCGTCGGCTCTGCCGCAAAGCGTGCTCGAAGACCTGCCGCGTCGCGTTCGGGTCACCGACGCCCACCAGACCGGCTTCATCGCCGGCGCTGTACTGCTGGCCGTGCTTGGTTCGGTCGCGATCGCGATTGAGCCCGAGGGGCTTCCGGGTTGGGCGTGGTACGTGGTCGCGGGCATCGGGGTGGCTTCGGTGCTGCGGGCCCGGGTGTGGGATGCGGCGTGGTGCAAGGCCTGGCTGCTTGCCCAGCCGCACCTGACCGCGGTCGTGCTGCTGGTCTGCTACGCCGCGACCGGCCGCTACTCGGCCGCGCTCGGCGCAGTGCTGGTGCTGGCCGCCCTAGTGGCGGTGTGGACGGTGGTCGCGCTGAGCCCGACTGTCGGGTCGCCGGACAGTTACTCACTGCCGGTGCGGCGACTGGTGGGCTTCTTGGCATCCGGCGTCGACGCCAGCCTGATCCCGGTCATGGCCTACCTGGTCGGTATTTTCGCCTGGGTTCTGTCTCGATGACAGTGCCGATTAAAAAGGCCGGAATCATCAGTGCCGCAGTGGCACTGACCATGTTGCTGGCCGGACCGCCGGCATCGGCCATCACCCCGCCGAACGTCGACCCGACGGTGCCACCGCCCAGCGGGGCACCCGGTCCCGTCGCGGCGATGGAGCAGCGCGGCGACTGCGCGACTTCGGCCCTGCTGCCCGGCACCGACGCCGGCACGGCGGTTATCGGGCAGCGGATGCTTGACCTCCCCGCCGCGTGGCAGTTCTCCCGCGGCGAGGGCCAGACCGTGGCCGTCATCGACACCGGTGTGCGGCCGGGTCCGCGACTGCCGGCCGTGGACCCCGGCGGCGACTACCTGGGGACCACCGACGGACTTACCGACTGCGACGGGCACGGCACGCTGGTCGCCGGGATCGTGGCCGGCCAGCCCGCACCGGGCCAGGACGGCTTCTCCGGAGTGGCTCCGGCCGCGCGACTGCTGGCGTTGCGAACCGCCTCGGCAACTATCTCCCCGAGGCTGGCCGGAGACGACCCCCGAACCACTCGCGTGGTCGTCGACATCACCGCCCTGTCGCGGGCCATCGTGCGCGCCGCCGACCTCGGCGCGCGGGTCATCACCATCTCCACCACCACCTGCCTGCCGGCCGACCGCAATGTCGACCAGACCGCGCTGGGGGCGGCGCTGCGGTACGCGGCGGTGGAGAAAGACGCGCTGATCGTGGCCGGCGCCGGTGACAACGGGCAGACCGGATCGGTCGGCGGCGGCGGCGAGGCGTGCGAATCCAACCCGCTCACCGACCTGAGCCGACCGCAGGACCCGCGTAACTGGACGGGCGTCACCTCCATCTCAGTGCCGTCATGGTGGCACCCCTACGTGCTGTCGGTGGCGTCGCTGTCCTCGAGTGGGCAGCCGTCGCCGTTCACCATGGCCGGGCCGTGGGTCGGCGTCGCAGCACCCGGCGAGGAAATCCTCTCGGTCAGCAACCGCGACGACGGCGGTCTGGCCAATGCGCTTCCCGGCAACCAGGGCAGGCTGGTGCCGCTCACCGGTACCGGCTACGCCGCCGGCTATGTGGCCGGGGTGGCCGCGCTGGTGCGATCCCGCTACCCGGACCTCAACGCCATGCAGGTGGCGCACCGGATCGTCTCCACCGCCCACAACTCCGCGCGCGCGCCGTCGGGTTTGGTGGGTGCCGGAATCGTCGACCCGGTGGCCGCCCTGACCTGGGAATTGACGGCGGCCGCCGATCCGGCCAACCCGCCGGTGAAGAAACTCGCCCCACCGCCGGCTCCGCAACCGCAGGATCCGGCGCCGCGGATCGTGGCCCTCGCGGGAACCGCGCTGCTGATCGGGCTGGTCATCGCCGTTGCCGCCGGCGCCGCTGCGGCCGCCCGCCGACCAAAGGAAGACCAATTGTGAGCCTGCACCTATCTACCATTCCCCGGCCCGGGTCGGCCCGGATCGCACTGGTGCTGTTGGCCGTTGTGCCGGCGCTGATGGCCTACCCCTGGCCGACCGCCCGGGACCGCTGGGTGCTCGGCGGGGGTCTCGTACTGGCGATTCTGCTGCTGAGCTGGTGGCGGGGGCTGCACCTGACCACGATCATCCGCCGCCGGCTGGCGATGTCGCGCTCACGCCGCGGCGTACACACCGACCGGCGATCGGTCTCCGGAGCGCGGGCCACGGCGGCACTGCGGATCACGGCCGCGGCGGGCGGGGACGCCCTGCCGCTGTCGTTGATCCGCGGCTACCTGAACCGATACGGGCTGCGGGCCGACTCCGTGCGTATCACCAGTCACGCCACCCGGTCCGGGGACAGTGCTGGCACCTCTGACACCTGGATCGGCCTGACCTATTCGGCAGCGCGGAACCTGGCGGCACTGCAGGCCCGGTCATCGGCCATCCCGCTGCAGCGGACCGTCGACATCGCGGTCCGACGCCTCGGCGATCACCTCCGCGAGATCGGCTGGGAGACCACACTTGTCGGCGACGACGAGATTCCGGCGCTGATCGACGTGAGTGCCCGGGAAGCGTGGCGGTCGGTCACCGACAACCCGGGTGGCCACGTCGCCGCCTACCAGGTGGGTATTGACGCCGCCCTGGCCGACACGCTCGGCCGGGTTCGCGCTTCGAGTGCCGAGGAGACCTGGACAGCACTGGAGTTCGCCGGCGACGGCGACCAGCGGACCGTCGCAGCGGCGTGTGCCCTGCGCACCGGGTCGGCGCCCGACGGCACGGCTCCGCTGGCGGGCTTGGTGCCGCAGCTGGGCAACCACCGGACCGCGCTGCTGAGTTTGCATCCGCTATCCGGGAGCCGCCTGGCCGGCCACACCCCACTGCCCGCCGCCGCCCTGGCCGGCTTGCGGTGGCCCGTCGCGGCGGCCGGCGTCCCCGCGCGCTAGCGGGTCGTCGCCATGGAGCTAGAACATGTACTCCCGCAGGAATGCGGTCATCCGGCGCAGGTAGGCCGGTTGGCTGACGTGTAGCACGTGGTTGCCGGGAAACCAGTGCAGCGCACACTGATCCCAGTGCCGCCATAGCATCTCGGACTGCTCCGGTGGCGCTAGACGGTCGCCCAGGCCGGTGATGATCAGCCGCCGGTCCTTGGGTACCAGCTGTGGGTAATTGAGCGGGGAGTGGTAGTCCGTCGCGGCGGCGAACTCCCCGTCGGGAATTCGGCCCATCCGTTGTCCGGCCCGCAACACCATGTTGGCCGGAAACCAGTCCCGGATCTCCGATTCGACCGAGACCACCGGAACATTCGGGATCACGGCCTGCAGGCGGGGTTCGACGGCGGCCAGCAGGGCACTGGTGTATCCCCCGAGTGACAGGCCGGTCAACGCAATGCGGTCGACGCCGGTGAACTCCAGATAGTCGACCACCGAGCGGAAGTCGTGGACGGCCTGGGCCATTGCCTCGGCGAATCCCGACATGCCATGCGAAAAATAGCCGTATCCGCTGAACGGAGAATGCTTTTCGGCTCGACGGCCGTGGAATGGCAAGGTGAACAGCACGACGTCGTAGCCGGACCGGAAGAACCACGGCAGTGAGAAGAAAAGTCCGTTGAAAAGGTAGGCCGACCCCATGAACCCGTGGATGACACACAGCGTCGGCCGCGGCCCGTCGTCGTGACGCCAATGCTGGAACCGCGCAGTGTTGTTGCGGCCCAGGGCTCGCCACGAATCCCGCATAGTCGGGTTGACCGCCTCGAAGCCACTGGTGAACGCCACGTTTTCGACGATCCCGTGCGCCACTCGCTCCGCCACCGGATTAGCTCGCCGCGCCGAGATTCTAGGCAGCGCGCTCGGTGCCGGAAATGATCGGGCGGGGTCGTGTTCGGCGGCCAACTCGGCGTAGAACGCCAACTGGTTGCGTTCCCGACGCGACTGCTCGCGGCCGACCACGGTGCTCAGCACCGAGGGCACCATCGCCGCCGCAACCATCGATGCGACCGCGGTGCGCAATCCGATGTCCGAGAACGCCGACGCATCGACGATTATCTTCTCCTGCAACGACAAATCGCTGCGGTGCGGCAGGCCGTGCTCGTCGGCGTCGGCACCCACAATGTCGGGGATCCCGATGGCGGGAATGGGCGGGGTGGCGTCAGAAGTCACGGTCGCCGGCCTTTCTCGGGTGCGGTCGCTCCGGAGGCGGCGCGGGGCCCGTCAACGGCGATGGTAGCCCCTAATGGGCCGGCTCACCGGGCTTCGATTGCGAACAACCGTGCCGCGTTGCGGTAGAACACGCGGCCCAGCCAGTCGTCGTCGACCCCGGGGAGTTCGGTGATCGCGGTCAGCGCATCCCGGTAGCCGTAGGGGATGTTCGGGAAGTCGCTGCCGAACAGGATCCGGTCGCCGGCGTCGAGCAGTCGCCGCTGCTCCGATGCGGGAAACGGCGTGGTCTGGTTCATGAACGCGGTAAATGCCATCGTGGTGTCGAGGTGCACCGCGAGCGAATCCAGGCAGATATCGAGGAATTCGCGGTACTCGGGCATACCCATATGCGCAATCACCAGGGCCAGCCGCGGATACCGGTGCAGCAGTTGCCGGATCGGCTCGGGGTCGGTGAATCGTCCGGGTGCGGGCCCCGAGCCGCAGTGGATCACCACCGGGATATCGGCATCGGCGATTGCACCCCAGACGTCGTCAAGCAGTGGATCGTTCGGATCGTAGTCGCCGACTTGGATGTGGGCCTTGAAAACCCGGACGCCGCCGCGTATCGCGGCGATGACATAGTCGGCAGCGTCGGGCTCCGGGTAGAACGTCGCGGTCGACAGACAATCCGGTGTGGCAGAGGCAAATTCGGTCGCCCACTGGTTCAGCCAGGCTGCCATGCCCGGTTTGTGCGGATACACCAGTGAGGTGAATCGCCGCACCCCGAAGGCCCGCAGCGTTTCGACCCGGCGGGCCTCATTGGTGCGGTAGGTGATGGGCCAGCTGCGCCCCAGCATCGGGCCGGCCGAGTCGAAGTAGTCCCACACCTTGTCCAGCACCGACTTCGGCATGAAATGGGTGTGGACGTCGATGATCCCCGGCAGCCCGAGCCCAGACCAGACCTGGCGAACCGCTGCGGCATCGTCGGGGTGCGTCATGGCTGCTCCCAACTGTTCTCGGAGACGAACTCGCCCAACGGCTGCCGGTAGGCCCAGTCGTCGATCTCCAGCGCCGGCCGATCCGGAAACTCCGGGACCGGGCCCAGGCACAGGATCGCCACCGGCTCGGCGTCGGCGGGCATGCCCAACAGTTGTGCCAGTGGTAGCGGCTCGAACAACGACACCCACCCCATGCCCAGCCCCTCGGCGCGGGCGGCCAGCCACAGGTTCTGAATTGCGCACGACACCGACGCCAGATCCATCTGCGGCAGCGTGCGGCGGCCGAAGATGTGGGCCCCCCTGCCCTCGCGCAGCGCGACGACCAACAGCTCGGCGCAGTCACGGATGCCCTCCACCTTCAGCGCCAGGAACTCCTGTTCGCGCCGACCCAGCGCGCGGGCGGTGCGCCGGCGCTCATCGTCGACCAGGGCGTGGATGCGTTCCCGCAGGGTGTCGTCGGTGATCCGGACGAACCGCCACGGCTGCATCAGCCCCACACTCGGTGCGGCGTGAGCCGCCGCCAGCAGACGGGTCAACACGTCCGCGTCGACGGTGCGGCCGGGAACGAACCGGCGCATGTCGCGCCGCTCGGCGATCACCCGGTACACCGCCTGTCGCTCCTGCGCGGTGAAGGAATTGTCGGCCACGCGATCATGGTAGAAGCCACACGAAGGGACGCCCGCCATGCAACGTTCGGAAATGTTCGACCGCTTCCCCGCCGACCTCGCCGGTAACCGGGTTTACGGCGACCCGCACCAGACCCCCGACGGCGCCACGGTCATCACGGCCGCCCGCGTGCGAGCGTCGGGCCGCGGCGGTTCCGGGGTTACCGCCACGCCGCTGGGGGTGATGGTGATCCGCGGCGACCAGGCCAAATGGGTGCCCGCCGTCAATGCCGACCGGATCGCACTGGTGGGGGTGCTCACCGGGCTGTTATCGGCGGTGATCGCATCCCTGGCGGTGCTGCGCCGCCCTCCCTGGCCGGACTTGCGAGCCACCGGCGTTCGAGGTGACGGGGGCTAAAGCCATGTCCGTCTCGAAGATGCGCGTGTCGGCGCTGATCTCGGGTGCGGCCGCCGTTGCGGTCTATGTCCTGATGCTGCTGGGCTACCGGCAGGGCTGGGGCCTGTTGGCCACCGCCGACGCCTTCGCGGTGGACGTGGGCCACGACATCGGCATCAAATTCCCGGCCTGGGTGTGGTTCTGGCACGGGTTGTCCACGGTCTTCGCACCGCCGGTGTTCCGGGTGCTGGCCATGGTGGCGGCCATTATCGCGGTGAGTCGGCGCCGGTTGCGGACGGCGCTGTTTCTGCTGGTGACGGTTGAGGCAACCGGAGTCCTCACCCAGGTGGCCAAGGACTCGGTCGGCCGGCGTCGCCCGATGACCGCGCTGGTGGAGGCAACGTCGTCGTCGTTTCCCTCCGGCCACGCGCTCGGGGTGATGGTCGGGGTCGGCGCGCTGCTGACGGTGGCGTTGCCGGCGCTGCGACGCCACGCTCGGCTGGCCGCAGTCTGCTCCGGTGTGCTGGTGGTGACCGGGGTCGGTGCGTCGCGGGTGGCGCTCAGCGTGCACTATCCCTCGGACGTGCTGGCGGGTTGGGCGCTGGGTTGGGCGTATCTGTGCGGGTGGGCGGTGTTACTCAAACCGTGGGCCGACGGGGTTGACCCCTCGCGGCCGACACCGCAGGATGATCTTGATGATCAGTAGTGATGCCGACCCGGTGGGAGCGCTTATCTGCTCCCGTAAGGGCTGTAGCGCCGAAGCGACGTTCGGCATGCTGTGGAACAACCCGAAGTTGCACACCCCCGAACGTCGCAAGGTCTGGTTGACCTGTCCCGAGCACCGGGAGTACTTTCGCGGCTACCTGTCGTCACGCGGGTTGCTCAAGAGCGAGGCGCCCGCCGAGGAACTGGAGCGCCGCCCGGAGGCTTGAACTCGTGGCGTCCTGAAACCGCGGCACGCCGTGACCCCGGGGTGTTTGACCCGCCCCCGACATGCGCAGATGATGAGGGAATGCGCCGACTGCTGAGCCTGTTCTGCGCTGCCGTGTGCACCGTCGGATTGACATTAGCCGCGGCTCCGGGCGCCCAGGCTGATGCCCCTCCGTGGTTCGCCCGCTCCGTCGGCAATGCCAGCCAGGTGATTTCCGTTGTCGGAGTTGGTGGTTCGAACGCCAAGATGGACGTCTACCAGCGGAGCGCGGCGGGTTGGCAGCCGGTCGCCGCCGGCATCACCACTTTTGTCGGCTCGGCCGGCATGACGCAGAAGGCCAAGAGCGGGTATCCGGCCACGCCGATGGGCGTCTTCACGCTGCCGTATGCGTTCGGCACCGCGCCGAATCCCGGTGGGGGACTGCAATATGTTCAGGTGGGGTCCGATCACTGGTGGAACGGCGATGACCACAGCCCGACGTTCAACACCATGCAGGTCTGCAAAAAGGCTCAGTGCCCGTTCGACACCAGCGAGAGCGAGAATCTCGAAATCCCGCAGTACAAGCATGCGGTGGTGATGGGCGTCAACACCGACCGCGCGCCGGGTGACGGTGCCGCGTTCTTCTTCCACACCACCGACGGCGGCCCGACCGCGGGTTGTGTGGCCATCGACGACGCCAAGCTGGTGCAGATCATCACGTGGCTGCGCCCCGGCGCGGTGATGGCGATCGCGCAATAGGGCGACAGTAGGCGCCTTCAGTCCTGAGCGCAGTACGACGCTCGGGCGACGCCGACGAATTGGTGCGCCTTAGTCAGGGTCAGGCTGGGATTGGCGTTCTTCACACCTTTGGCGGCCTGGTTGGTGCTGTGCCCTGAGGCGAGATACTCGCATACCGTGTGGCCGCCGGCTACGGCATCGGCGGGGCTCGGGTGGGCGATGCCCACCTGGTCGAGTGCGACGAGGAAACCATCGTCAGTGGGCTCGGCGGCCGCCGGTGCGGCTAAACCGAGCAGACCGGCCATCGCCGTTACCGCCAGCGCGGCTTTGCAAACTCCCATAGCTTCCTCCGTCAACCGGCTATCTAATTAGGGCAGTACGCCGCTTTGGCGAACCCCACGAACCGGGCGGCGTTCTTCACCGACAGGCTGCGGTTGGAAATCCGCAGGGCACGCGCGGCGCCATCCGCTTGATGCCCGGCATGCAGGTAGTTGCAGACTTCCCGTCCGACGCTGACGGCTTCCTGGGGATCGGTGTACTCGATGCCCGCCTGTTCGACCGCGCTGAGAAACATTGCGTCCGGATCGGTGTCGGCGTGTGCCGGTGCGGCAAAGCCGACTAGGGCGGCGGCACCGACCGCGGTCAAAATCCATCGCACATGCTTCATGGTGCCCATAGCATCGCTGTCTCGGATTAACCAACAGCGCCCGCAAAATGAATGACGAATGAACACCATCCGTCTGATGCGCGTCGATCGTGTCGTACCGATGGCTGCGCTGACAACAGTTCACCAAGCCGCCGCTGTTTGGATACCTCACCATTGCCTAGAGTTCACCTGGGCCGCGTTGCGTTAACCTTCGACGGGCCGCCTGACAGCTGCTGGGGACCGTGTGCCCTGATTGAGGAGAAGTGATGCGCCTGGACTACGGGGTGTTGCCGCCGGAGATCAACTCCGGACGCATGTACGCCGGCCCCGGATCCGGATCACTGCTGGCCGCCGCCGTCGTGTGGGATCAGCTCTCCTCCGAACTGCACACCACCGCGACCATGTACGACTCGGTGACCTCCGGATTGACTACCGGGGGATGGACCGGCCCGACGGCGACGGCGATGGCGGCCGCTGCCCAGCCGTACGTGACCTGGCTGCGCGGCACCGGCGCCCAGGCTGAACAGACGGCTCGTCAGGCCACGGCTGCTGCGAGGGCCCATGCGACGGCGGTGGCGGCGGTGGTTCCGCCGCCCCTGATCACCGCCAACCGCGTCCTGCTCAATCAGTTGGTCGCCACGAACTTCTTCGGACAACACTCCCCGGCGATCGGTGAAGCCGAGCGCCAGTACGCCGAGATGTGGGCCCAGGATGCCGCCGCGATGTACCGCTACGCCAGTTCCTCGGCGGCCGCGTCGACGTTGAGCGCGTTCAGCCAGCCGCCGCAGACCACCAACGCGTCCGGGCCGGCAGCCCAGTCCGCTGCGGTCGGTCAGGCGGCGTCCGCAGCGGCCAGCAGCAATTCCACCACGGCGTTGACCTCGCTGACCTCGGCAATCGGTCAGGTGTCGCCGTTCACGGGGCTGGCCACCCAGGGGATGAGCGCCACCATGACGGGTTGGTCCGGTACAGCGAACATGCTCAGCAACATCAACAACGGGATCGGTCTGACCGCCTTCACAGCCGAAAACCCCGGCGGCCTGGGGGAGATACTCAACCCGCCGTTCCTCGGGCCTGCGAGCCTGGGTCTGGGCGGGCTGGGGTCGGGCGGGCTGGGGTTGGGCGGGCTGGGGTCGGGCGGGCTGGGGTTG
>JBDTEP010000249.1:0-12259 GCA_039922455.1 Mycobacterium sp.
GCGGCGGCGGCGGTGGCGGCGGCGGCATTGGCGGCGCCGGCGGCGCGGGCGGCACCGCCATACACGGCGACGCGGGCCTTCAGGGCGCCGGCGGAGCCGGCGGCACCGGTGGGACCGGTGGTGATCCCGGCGACGGCGGCAACGGCGGCCACGGCAGTGCGGCCAATCCGGATGGCGGTCGCGGCGGCAACGGCGGTGCAGCCGGCGCGGGCGGCGCCGGCGGTACCGGCGGCGCCGGTTCGACCAGCGGGGCCACCGGAGCTACCGGAGCGTCCCCGGCCGCCCATGCCGGCGACGGCGGCAACGGCGGCAACGGCTACACCGCAACCGCCGCGGGCGCATCCGGCGGCAAGGGCGGGGACGGCGGAACCGGCAGCCTGCACGGCAATGGCGGCAACGGTGGTAACGGCGGCAACGGCGTGACCGGAAAGAACGGTGTCGCCGCCATCAGCGGCGGCAACGCCGGCAACGGCGGCAATGGTGGAGCCGGCGGTAAGGGCGGCAGCTCCCTCGGCGACGGCAACGGCGGGGCGGGCGGCAGCGGCGGCGCTGCCGGTGACGGCGGCCGCGGCCTGGACCAATCGGGCCTGCCTCCCAGCGCCACGTTGCCCGGTAGCGGCGGCAACGGTGGGCGGGGCGGGATCGGCGGGGCCGGCGGCAGCAGTGTCAGCGCACATGGCGCCGACACCGGCAACGGCGGTGCCGGCGGTAAGGGCGGAGCCGGCGGCAACGGCGGCGGCAACGGTATCGCCACGCTGGACGTGGCCAACAGCGTGCAATACGGCAGCGGCGGCGACGGCGGGGCCGGCGGCATCGGCGGCAACGGCGGGCTCGGCGATGCCGGGGCGTCGGGCCCCAACACCGGCTTCGACGGCGGATACGGCGGCGCCGGTGGCCAAGGCGGGGCCGCCGGCTCGGCCTACCAGGGCAACGCCGCCCTGGGCGAGCACGGTCGCTTCGGCACCAACGGCGACGGCGGAGCCGGTGGTAGCGGCGGCAGCGGCGGTGGCGGCGGTACCGGCGGCACCGGGGTTGACAGTGCCGGCGGCACCGGTGGCAATGGCGGCAACGGCGGGACGGCCGGTGACGGCGGCGCCTCCGGCACCGGCAACTACGCGCAGCCCGGGATCAACGCAGCGCCGGTCGGGATCGGCGGCGCCGGCGGCAATGGTGGCGCCGCGGGCGCCGGCGGTACCGGCGGCACTGGCGCTACCGGATTCACTGGCGGCGTCGGCGGAAACGGCGGCCTTGGCGGTGCCGGCGCCGACGGCGGGGACGCTACCGGCAACTACTACTCGCAGGGCTCCAGCGGCGGGGACGGCGGGGCGGGCGGTGCCGGCGGCAACGCCGGTGCCGGAGGTGCCGGCGGTTCGGGTGCCGGCGTCGGCGGCGGTGGCAACGCCGGTGCGGGCGGCCACGGTGGTGACGGCGGTGACGGTGGCGCCGCCACCCTCGCGTCGACCAACGTCCACGGCGGGGCCGCCGGTGACGGCGGTGGTGGCGGGGCTGCGGGCGGCGTCGCTGCAGGCGGTGCCGGGGCGGCCGGCGGTGACGGCGGCGACGGCGGGATCGGCGGCAACGGCGGCACGGTCGGCAGCACCGGAGCCAACGGTTCCGGCGGTATTGGCGGTGCCGGTAGCGGTGCCGGCCACTCCGGGACCACCGGTTTGCCGGAGGGCCCGCGGAACATGACAATCCCGCTGTACCTGCAAAGCGGCGGGATCAGCCCGATCGTGTACATCTCCATCAACGGCGGTCCACCGGTGGCGGTGCAGATCGACACCGGCTCCACCGGGCTGACGCTGCTGGGCAGCAGCCAGGGCCTCGGCGACTCGGTCTATTCCGGCAGTGCGAGCTACGCCGGTCTGAACGGCCAGAGCTACGGCTACCACACCTACGACACCACGGTCGGCTTCTGCGACAAGGTCGGTGCCTGCCTGGACGGGTTGGTCACCGATCCAACCGCCATCAACATCGTCGACCCCGGGTCGAGCGCTCTCATGACGAGCTACTTCAACCAGTACGGCATCGTCGGTGTGCTCGGCATCGGGCCGAATAACGGTTACACCGGCACCTCCACGATCATCTCGGCGCTGCCCGGCGCACTGAATCAGGGTGTGCTCATCGACGAGACCACCGGCCAGGTGACGTTCGGCGCCAATCCGCTGACCCCGGAGATTTCACTGCCCGGTTCCCCGTACGCCGACACCATGGTGTCGATCAACGGTGGTCCCCCGGTGGCGGTGCCCACCTCGATCGACTCCGGCGGCATGTACGGCAGCATCCCGCAGTCGGTCTACCCGACTGCCGGGATCGGCAGCCGTTTGCCGACGGGCACCGAAATTTCGGTGTTCACCGCCGACGGCGAGACACTGCTGTACTCCTACACGGTCAGCGGGGGCAACGGCCCGTACGTCACCGCGGGTGGCGCGGCGAACTCCGGCTACTACCCGTTCTCGCAGAACCCGATCTACATCGACTACCGGCCCAGCGGTTTCGGGGCGACCATCATCAGTCGCTGACGCACCGCTAAAACAGTTCTTTGGCCAGCAGGTCCAAGGTCTGCTCGCGCCCGGGTGCGGTGGCCGGATCAGTGCCGCGGCGAGCCGATGCCACCGGGTTGATCATCACCTCGTCGACGCCGAAATCGTCGGCCAGCGACCGGATCTGGTCAGCGGCCGCTGCGGGGGCGCCGACGACGGCGCGTCGCAGCCCGCTGTCGATGAGGCGCTGTTCCTGATCGGACACCTGCGCCGCTTGGGCGTCCTCGACGAGATCGACGGCCCCCAGTGGCCTGCCGGTCCGCAACCTGGCCATCATCTGCAGGTTGGGCAGCATCAAAGCCATTGCCTCGTCATGGGTTTCGGCGACCGTCGCGTTGACCGTCAGGAACGTCGTCGGTTGGGCACACAGCGCACTGGGCACGAACTGCGACCGGTAGGTGGCCAGCGCCTCCTCGGTACCGTGACCGGAGAAGTGGTGGGCGAACACATAGGGCAGGCCCTTGGCGGCCGCCAACTGCGCCGAATACATGCTCGACCCCAGCAGCCACAACCGCGGCTCGCTGGTGGCGGCCGGAGTCGCTTTGAGCAGGTAATCGCCGTCGCGCAATTGGACCTGCACGCCGCGGCTGCTCATCATGGCCCGCACCTGGTCCAGGTATTCGGGGAAGTTCTCGATATCGCGCTGGTCATGACCGCCGCGCAGCATGGCCGAAGTGACCGGGTCAGAACCGGGGGCTCGGCCGATACCCAGGTCGATTCGACCCGGTGCGGCGGCCTCCAGCAGCGCGAACTGCTCGGCCACCGCCAGCGGGGCGTGGTTGGGCAGCATCACCCCGCCGGAACCGAGCCGCAGCCGCGACGTCTGCGCGGCCAGGTAGGCGAGCAGCACCGGCGGGCTGGTAGCCCCGACCGACGGCATGTTGTGGTGCTCGGCCACCCAAAACCGGGTGAAACCGAGCCGGTCGGCGGCCTGGGCCAACCGAACCGTGGCGGCCAGGGCGTCGGCGGTGGACTGGTCGGTACGGACCGGGACGAGATCGAGGACGGAAAGTTGCACGCCTGTCTCAACGCACGCCGGCCGGCAGACCTTCCCGTTCATTACCGCAGCCCGGCGTAGCGGGCCGCCTCGGCGAACACAGCGTCGAGCATCGCCGGGGTGAGCCGGCCGGTGAACATGTTCTGCTGGCTGGGGTGATAGCAGCCGATGAGCCGCAATCCGGACGTCAACTCGGCGACCGCGCCGTGGCCGAATTTGGGCTTGGGTTTGGGCACCTGATCCGCGACGAGCCGCAGCGCGATCTGCCAGGCGAACCCACCGAGCGCGACCATTACCCGTGCGTGCGGGGCCAGCAGCCGCCACTCGGCGTTCAGCCACGGCGCGCAGGTGTTGCGCTCGACCGTCGTCGGAGAGTTGCCCGGCGGCGCACAGCGCACCGGGGCGATGAGCCGAACCTCGTTGGCCTGCAATCCATCCGCCGCGTCGAGACTGGTCGGCTGGTTGACCAGACCGGTCCGGTGCAGGGCGGCGAACAACTGGTCCCCGGACCGGTCACCGGTGAACATCCGCCCGGTCCGGTTGGCGCCGTTCGCGGCGGGCGCCAACCCGACGATCACGATCTTCGGCTGCGGCGCCCCCCAGCCGGGCACCGGCCGGCCCCAGTACGGCTGGTCGGCGAACGACTTCCGTTTGGTCACCGCGACGTCTTCGCGCCAAGTAACCAGGCGCGGACAGGCCCGACACACGCTGACCAGTGCATCGAGTTCGGCGATCGACTTGACCTGATCCGCCAGTTGCACAACCTGCGCGGCATCGGCAGCCACCGGGGTCTGCGGGGTGGCCGGATCCCCCGGCCAGCCCGAACCGGGCGGCACCGGGGAGTCGAACGGCTGGCCGGTGCGGGGGTGGGGCAGGCTCACCGCTCTACTGTGTCAGCACCCGGTCAGAAATCCAGTCCGCGATGCTCTGCGGTAGGCCGCCGGATGACCACCTAATTAGGATTACCTGCGTGGACGTCGATGCACTGGCCGAACTGATCGCCGACCTGCCGCACGGCATGGTCATCACTGACCCGGCGATCACCGCGGGCTACCGCCAGGACAACGCCTTGGACCCCTCAGCGGGTGAGCCACTGGCGGTGGTGCGTCCGCAGCACACCGAGGAAGTCCAACAGGTAATGCGGTGGGCCACCGCGCACCAGATTCCGGTGGTGACCCGGGGTGCGGGCACCGGGCTGTCCGGCGGCGCCACCGCGGTGGACGGTGGGATCGTGCTGTGCACGGAGAAGATGCGCGAGATCACCGTCGACCCGGTCACCCGCACCGCGGTGTGCCAACCCGGCCTGTTCAACGCCGAGGTGAAGAAGGCCGTCGCCGAGCACGGGCTGTGGTACCCGCCGGACCCGTCGTCGTTCGAGATCTGCAGCATCGGCGGCAATATCGCCACCAATGCCGGCGGGCTGTGCTGCGTGAAATACGGCGTCACCACCGATTACGTGCTGGGCGTGCAGGTGGTGCTGGCAGACGGCACCGCGGTGCGCCTGGGCGGGCCCCGACTCAAGGACGTCGCCGGGTTGAGCCTGACCAAGCTGTTCGTCGGCAGCGAGGGCACCCTCGGGGTGATCACCGAGGTGACGCTGCGACTGCTGCCGGCCCAACCTGGATTCAATGTCGTGGTTGCCACGTTCGACTCGGTGGCCGCCGCGGCCGAGGCGGTGCTCGACGTCGCCGGGCGGTTGCGCCCGTCGATGCTGGAGTTTATGGACTCGGTGGCAATCAACGCGGTCGAGGACCACTTGCGGATGGGGCTGGACCGCGACGCCGCCGCCATGCTGGTGGCGGCCTCCGACGAGCGGGGCCACGCCGGCGCGGAAGACATCGCGCTGATGGCCCGAGTGTTCGGCGAGCACGGCGCCAAGGACGTGTTTTCCACCGACGACCCCGATGAGGCCGAAGGTTTCGTCGCCGCACGGCGGTTCTGCATCCCGGCGGTCGAGGCGAAGGGGCCGTTATTGCTCGAGGACGTGGGGGTGCCGCTGCCGAAGCTGGCCGATCTGATCACCGGGATCGAGAAGATCGCGGAGAACCATCGGTTGATGATTTCGGTGATCGCCCACGCCGGTGACGGCAACACCCACCCGTTGATCGTGCACGACCCGAATGATCCCGACGAAGTCCACCGCGCTCAGACCGCCTACGGCGAGATCATGAATCTCGCCATGGCTCTGGGTGGGACCATCACCGGCGAACACGGCGTCGGACGGTTGAAGCGGCCGTGGCTGGCCGAGCAGTTGGGCCCCGACGCGATGGCGCTCAACCAGCGAGTCAAGGCCGCGCTCGACCCGCTGAACATCCTCAACCCGGGATCGGGGATTTAATTCGCCCGGCTGCGCGAGCGTGCGCAAATCCGGGATTTGGCTCGGCGTGTCGGCCGGAGACACGCACGCTCGCGATGACAGGGATTGACGAGTGGCGTCCCATGTCGTATTAATGAGACATGTCATCGATGCTGTCTCATCCGAAGTTCGAGCCGTGCAACGCCGAGACGTGGCCCAACCCCTACCCGATGTATTCCGCGCTGCGCGATCACGACCCGGTCCACCATGTGGTCCCGGCTGACGAACCCGACCAGGACTACTACGTGCTGTCCCGGCACGCCGACGTATGGGCGGCCGCCTCCGACCACGAGACGTTCTCCTCCGCCAAGGGTCTGACGATCAACTACCGCGATCTGGAGATGATCGGCCTGGCCGCCAATCCCCCGATGGTGATGCAGGATCCGCCGCAGCACACCGAGTTCCGCAAGCTGGTGGCCCGCGCCTTCACCCCGGCCCATGTCAAGGAGCTGGAACCGCAGGTGCGCGAATTCGCCGTCGAGCGCATCGAAGCACTGCGCTCAGCCGGCGGCGGCGATATTGTCGCCGAGTTGTTCAAGCCGTTGCCCTCGATGGTCGTCGCGCACTTCCTCGGAGTGCCGCAGGCCGACCGCGCCCAATTCGACCGCTGGACCGACGCGATCGTCGCCGCCACCACCAGCGAGGACGGCGTCGCCTCGGCCGGTGACGCGGTGATCGAGATGATGACGTATTTCACCGGTCTGATCGAACGGCGCCGCACCGACCCGGGCGAGGACACCGTGTCGCATCTGGTCGCCGCGGGCATGGGGGCCGAAGGCGACGACGCCGGGATCTTCGCGATTCTGGCGTTCGCATTCACCATGGTCACCGGCGGCAACGACACCACGACCGGAATGCTCGGCGGCTCAACGCAATTGCTGCACCAACATCCTGATCAGCGCCGGCTGCTGGTCGACAACCCGGCACTGATGCACGAGGCGATCGAGGAACTGCTGCGGATGACCTCACCGGTGCAGGGCCTGGCCCGCACCGCCACCGCGGATGTGACAATCGGTGACACCACCATCCCGGCCGGCCGGCGGGCCCTGCTGCTGTACGGCGCGGCCAACCGCGATGAGCGCCAGTTCGGGCCGACGGCCGAAGAGCTCGACGTGTTGCGCAAGCCGCGCCAGATCCTCACCTTCGGTTACGGCGCGCACCACTGCATCGGCAACCAGGCGGCACGCATGCAGGCGCGGGTGACGCTGGAGGAATTGCTCGCGCGCTGCCCGGACTACGGCGTCGACGAGGCCGGAATCAGCTGGGCCGGCGGCAGTTACGTGCGCCGACCCCTGACAGTGCCGTTCACCGTCGCATCCTGATGGCCGGGCGGGCCTGGTTATCCGACCAGCGCGGCGAGTTGGCCGCTGAGAAAATCCTCGACGCGGCAGAGAAGTTGTTCGCCGAGCACGACCCGGGCTCGGTGGGCATGAATGAGATCGCCCGCGCCGCAGGGTGTTCGCGCGCTACGTTGTACCGCTACTTCGAGAGCCGCGATGCGCTCTACACCGCCTACGTACACCGCTGGGCCAACGCGCTATATCTGCAGTTGGCCCACCGGCTGGCCGAGATCGACGATCCGACACAGCGGCTGGTCACCGGTATCACCGAGTCCCTGGCCCTGGTGCGGGGTAACCCGGCGCTGGCGTCCTGGTTCGCCGAGACGGGCCCACCGATCGGCGCCGCGATGGCCGAACGGTCCGATGTCATCGCCGTCATGGTGACGACGTTTCTGTCCGCACTGGGTAACGAGGACGCCGAAACGGTGCAGCAGCGGGCCCGCTGGGTGGTGCGGGTGATGACGTCGATGTTGAGCTTTCCGGGCCGCGACGCCGACGACGAGCAGGCGATGCTGGCGCAGTTCGTGGTCCCGGTCGTCACACCTTCGGGCGGGCCCACCGGTCGGCCCGCCCCCCGCCGAGCGTGAAGCTACGTTCACCCTCGACGCTCGAGAGTGAAGCTAAGTTCACTTTCGGGGGCAAGACGGCGACGGGGGGAAGGCGGGAAGCCTCAGGGCCTCACCATGGTGAACCGGTGCAGCAGCCACGACACCGGAACGGTGACCACCATCGTGACCACGAACAAGTTGAGCATCGACCCGGTATAGACCGGGCTGCGAAGCACCTCCACCATCACCGCCTCCATCAGCACCAGGTGGACCAAGAACATCTCGTAGGAGATCTCCCCCAGCCACACCATCGGCCGGCTCGCCAGCAGCCTCGCGTACAGGCCGCGATTGCCCAGTGCCAGCGGAGCCACCGCGAGCGTGGCGATCACCGCGTAGAAGCCGGCCTTGACAAGCGCCTCCGACAGCTTGGCGGGTGACGTGGTGGGCTCCCCGGCGATCGGGGTGGCCGCGATGAGATAGCAGATGAGCGCCAACGGAATCGCCACGAAGCCGTAGCAGCGCACGCCCATCGCCTGCAGCACCGCCAGAGTCATCCCCCCGACGAACCAGACCAGGTAAGTCGGCAGCCACAACCGGGCGCCGTCGGGCAGGAAGTCGGTGGTGTGCACCAGGATCAGCCAGCCCGGGGTGATCGCGGCCGCCACCGCCAACCCGGCCAGCAGTCGCACTGGCCGCCACTGCCGCCGGCACAGCCAGACCAGCGTCAGGTAGGCCATCAGTGGCAGGACCACGTAGAAGGCGACCTCCACCGCGAGGCTCCACATCTGGGTGAGGCCCTGATGCAGATAGCCGAACATGTAGTTGTCGGTGTAGATCTGCGTCAGCGTCAGGTTGCGCAGCAACCCGATCCAGTTGTGGCCGGGATTCGGCCCGGCGGTGCGGTAGTGGTAGATCAGGTAGGCCAGCAGCACCGTGACGACGTAGGCGGGCATGATGCGCCGCACCCGGTGCCAGGCGTAGCGACGCAGCGAGGGGGCCGGCCGGTCGGCTGCGGTACCGCGCACCCACGGACGGAACAACAGAAAACCGGAGAGCACGAAGAAGATCGGCACCCCGATCTCCATCCGGGAACCCAGTAATCCGGCGTAGCCGTGGGTGTACTTGCCGGTCGTGTAGGCCGCATGGGTTCCGATCACCAGGATCGCGGCCACCGCGCGCACACCGGTCAGCGAGGCGACCCGATCCACGTGAGCGACCTGTTCCAGCCCGCCCTGTGCCACCTCGTCCTGCGGCAGCGTCATCCCATGCGTTTGGGGTGTGTCCCGCCAGCAGGGTCGCGCCGCTCGGGCTTGCCGGACGGCCGATCGCGACGCAGGTTGATCAGCTGACCCTGGATGCGGGTGTGCTCCAGTGCCTTGAGCGTCTGGCCCGACAGTTTGGCCGGCAGCTCCACCAGCGAGTGATCCACCTTGATGCTGATGGCGCCGAAGTCGCTACGGCGCAAGCCGCCTTCGTTGGCCAGCGCCCCGACGATCGCTCCCGGGTTGACCTTGTGCCGCTTACCGACGGTGATCCGGTAGGTGGCGAACCCTTCTTTCGGGCCGCCCTTGCGGTCGTCCTTGCGGTCGCCCCGGTCGAACTTCTCCCGCGACCGGCGTTCGGACGCAGGCGGTTCGGGCTCCATCAGGAGACGTTCGCCGTCGCGGGCCTGCAGCGCGAGCGCAGCGGCGATGTCGGCCATCGGCACGTTGTGCTCGCGGCTGTACTCCTCGACCAGGCCGCGGAACACGTCGGTGCCGGGCGAGCTGAGGGTGGCGGTTATCGAGTCGGCGAACTTCGCCACCCGCTGGGCGTTGACATCGTCAACTGTGGGAAGAGTCGACTCGGTGAGCTTCTGCCGGGTCATCCTCTCGATCGCCTTGAGCAGGTGGCGTTCCCGCGGGCTGACGAACAGCAGCGCGGCGCCCGACCGGCCGGCCCGGCCGGTGCGGCCGATCCGGTGCACATAGGCCTCGGTGTCGTGCGGGATGTCGTAGTTGACCACGTGTGAGATTCGTTCGACATCCAGGCCGCGGGCGGCGACGTCGGTAGCGACCAGGATGTCGATGTTGCCGCTCTTGAGCCCGGCGATGGTCCGCTCGCGCTGAGCTTGAGCAATGTCACCGTTGATCGCCGCTGCGGAAAACCCTCGGGCCCGCAGCTTTTCGGCAACCTCCTCGGTGGCCTGCTTGGTGCGGACGAACACGATCATCGCCTCGAAGGGCTCGACTTCGAGCACCCGGGTCAGGGCGTCCATCTTGCGCGGGCCGGCAACCTCGATGTACCGCTGGGAGATGTTCTCCGCCGTGGCGGTTTTCGCCTCGACCGTGACCTCGACCGGATCGTGCAGATAGCGCGTGGTGATCCGGCGGATCGCCGACGGCATGGTCGCCGAGAACAGCGCCACCTGTTTGTACTCCGGGGTGCCGGTCAGGATGCGCTCGACATCCTCGGCGAAGCCCATCGCCAGCATCTCGTCGGCCTCGTCGAGCACCAGATAGTCCAGGTGCGACAAATCCAGGGTGCCGCGTTCCAGGTGGTCGATAACCCGGCCGGGGGTGCCGACCACGACCTGAGCACCACGCTTCAGCCCGGCAAGTTGCACCGTGTAGGAGGCGCCGCCGTAGATCGGCAAGACGTTGACCCGCGGCAGGTGTGCGCCGTAACGCCCGAACGCCTCGGCCACCTGCAGCGCCAACTCCCGGGTCGGCGCCAGCACCAGGGCTTGGGTGACTTTGCTGGCCGTGTCGATGCGCGACAGGATCGGAATGGCGAACGCTGCGGTCTTGCCGGTGCCGGTCTGCGCCAGGCCGACCACGTCGGAGCCCGCAAGCAACGCCGGGATGGTGGCGGCCTGGATCGCCGACGGCGTTTCGTAGCCGACGTCGGCGACGGCCTGCAACACCGAAGGGTGGATTTGGAGGTCGGCGAAGGTCAGGGCGGGGGCATCAAGGGAGGTCATGGCGCCTTGCATTCTACGGGCAACCGCGCCTAACGATTGCCGCAGCCGATCCTTACGCTTGACGGCGCCCTTAGAACCGACTTCGATGGTCGGCCGCGCCTGCCGGAGTTACCCGCCACTCAACGGTACGGTGCCCGGTGTGTTGGGTGCCGCAAAACCGTTAGGCCTGTTCGTCGGGGTCGGTGCGCTGGCCGCCGCGCTGCTGGCCGGCTGCGGCTCCGGCGACTCCACCGTCGCCACGACACCGCAGAACACCAGCCCGACGGCCGCGCCCACCCCGCCCACCAGCGCGTCCACTCCGGGCACCAGCCCGGCGCCGGCCGATCCGTGTGCGGTCAACCTGGCCGCCCCGGCGATCGCCAAGGCCGTCTCGGAACTGCCCCGCGACCCGCGCAGCGGACAACCCTGGAGCCCGGAGCCGCTGGCCGGCAACTACAGCGAGTGCACGGACCTGTCGGCGGTGATCGTGAAGGCCAACACCAATGGCGAAAACCCCAGCACGCGGGCAGTCCTGTTCCACCTCGGAGCGTTCGTTGCGCAATCCGTGCCGGACACCTACGGATTCAGCGGGATCGACCTCGCGCACTGCACAGCCGACACCGTGGCCTTGCAGAACGCCAGCGGCATCCCAGGATTGACCGGCATGGTGAAGTTCCACTGGAACGGCACCGGTGTTGAGATCATCGGCAACGCCACCCGATAGCTAGCGGGACCTCAGCGCCAGTCGCCTCGGCACGAGTGCCCCCCGATGCGGTCGGTATCGTCGGGACCCCCCCGGTGGTGGCGGTTGCGCCTCGCCGGCCTGTTGCCGGTGATCCCGAACTTGGCCAGCACATCGGGCACCGGCGACCCGTTCACTACCGGGCGAAAAGGGTGTCCGTCATCGGCGTGAGACCCGTTGTGGGTCAGAGGTATCGGCTTGGGTCCCGGTAGCGGACCCGCGACCCGCAGAATCTCGACGGTCAGCGGTTCGGTGGCGGCGTCTTCGCGACGGACTTGTTGACCGCTGGGGGCGACGATTGGGCCGGTCGGCTCGTCGACGTCACGGGCCGCGCTGACGGCCGCGAAGCGGCTGGGCAGACTGACGCGTTCCATGACGTGCGGGGCATCTAGCTCGTCGAAATCGTCGGGGCCATCGATCAGCTCGGGCGTTCGCCGGGCCGGCGTGATGACGAAGCCGACCAGGAACAGTGCCGCGGCCACGCCGAACAGGGTGACGGACGCGGGCAGCAACGTCGACTCCGACATCGCCGCCGCAAACGGCTCGCGCAGGAATTCGGGCAGCTGCAGGGACCCGGCGGCGTGCCCGGACCCGGGTTGCATACCGGCCGGCAGCTGCGGCAGGTTCGCCGAGATCCGCGATGTCATGAAGGCCGCCATGCCGGCACTGCCGAGCACCGCCCCAACCTGGCGGGTCGCGTTGTAGACCCCCGAGCCGGCGCCGGCCAGGTGCATCGGCAAGTTGCGGGTCGCGGTGGCTGCGAGGGGGGCCCAGATGCCCGCCATCCCGATC
>JBDTEP010000250.1:0-8964 GCA_039922455.1 Mycobacterium sp.
GGTCTGGCTGGCCCAGCGGGGCCTGCAGGTCCACGGGTTCGATGTCTCCCGGGTTGCTATCGAGCAGGCTCGTGCGCTCGCGGAGCGCAGTGGTGTCGGCGACCACTGCCGATTCGACGTCGTCGACCTCGACGACGGGCTGCCGAGCGGGCCGCCCGCCGACGTCGTCTACTGTGCCCGGTTCCGAGACCGTCGGCTCGACGTACCGATGATCGAGCGGCTGGCCTCGGGCGGATTGCTGGCGCTCAGCGCTCTCAGCCGGGTCGGTAGCACCGCGGGACGGTTCCGGGCGGCGCCCGGTGAGCTACGCGCGGCGTTCGCCGGCCTTGAGGTGATCGCGGACGGCGAAGGCCAGGGATTGGCGTGGCTGCTGGCGCGACGCCGCAGCACTGCGGGTTAGGCCGGCGCCGGCGCCTCGCGGTCGATGGGCTCCGGGGCCGGTTCGTCCAGCACAGGTGCCTCGGGGGGCGGGGCCTCGAATGGGGCCTCGAATGGGGCCTCGAACGGCGCCTCGAACGGCGCCGAGACCAACTCGACGGCCATCGGCTCGGGCTCGGGTGCGGGAGCGGGCTCTATCAAGGCGCCGAACTCAATGGGGGCGTCCCACGGCGGCGGTTGATCGGCGGGTGCTTCGGTCGGCATCGGCAGGTACATGTGACGGTTGAACTGTGGCTGATAGGCGCCGCCACCACCGATCCGCACCCCGCCGCCGGACTCGCCACTGGACACCGGAGTGCCGTCCGGCAGCGTCACCGCGGTGTGATGGCTGTTCCAGCCCACCACCAGGGCGCCCGGCGCGGTCCCGTACTGGAAGCCGCGGGCGAGCAGTGCCGACTCCTCGTTGGCGGTGTGGAAACGGCTACCGAAGGCGGGTCGTCCGGTTGCCACATTCGACACCCATGAGGCCAGGCCTGAGCAGTCCGTTCCGGCGGGCGAGTCCCCACCGGTGATGTACGGCGTGCCGGAAACCTGCTGGATTAGCGCCATGAGCGCCTCGATTCCAAACATGACCACGCACGCTAACAACGGTTAACAGGGCTTGCCAAAATCTGTGGCAGGCATCACTTTTGACGATCAAGTTGTCAAACATTACGCCGCAACGCAAAAGGCCAGGTAGGACAGTGAAAATGCGCTGTGCAGACCGGATTTCGACCGTGAAGTGCAAGTAGCAGCGTCATCGGTGCAGATTGAGAGTGTTTGCAGCGACATTTGATTCGTATTCACCAGCTGAATTCGCCTGATGAATAAGCCAACTGCGTGCCCGATACCAGCGCGTTTGGTGAAAACAACTGATGCGCAGGGCACATGGTTCTCGCACCTGCGCAGCCCGAACGATTAGCGTTGTGGCTTAGCCCTTTTGATCAGGTTCGATCCGATGATCAGACGTTGGATCTCGCTGGTGCCTTCGTACAGGCGCAGCAGTCGTACGTCGCGGTAAATGCGCTCAACCGGCACGCCGCGGATATACCCGCTGCCACCATGTATCTGTACCGCCAGGTCAGCGACTTTGCCGGCCATCTCGGTGCAGAACAGCTTGGCCACCGAGGGTGCGACCCGGCGATCTTCGCCGGTGATCCACTGGCGGGCCGCGTCGCGGACCAGCGCCCGCCCGGCGAGCACGCCGGTCTGCTGGTCGGCGATCATCGCCTGAACCAGCTGGAATGCGCCGATGATGCTGCCACCCTGGGTAGCGGTGGCGGCATAGCCCACTGATTCGTCGAGTGCCCGCTGGGCCGCTCCCACCGCCAGCGCCGCGATGTGGATCCGGCCGCGCGCCAACGATGTCATCGCCGCCCGGTACCCCAGGTCCTCGCTGCCCCCGACCAGGGCGGCCGCGGGCAGTCGCACGTCGGAGAAGGTGACATCGGCCGTCCAGGCGCCCTCCTGGCCCATCTTGGCGTCTTTGGTGCCGACTTCGACCCCGGCGGCGTCGGCAGGCACCAGGAACACCGCGATGCCGGCGCCCTGCTCATCGGCCGGCCGAGTGCGGGCGAACACCACAAACAGGCCGGCGAGTGGTGCGTTGGTGATGAACTGCTTCTGGCCATCCAGCAGCCAGCCGTCGCCGTCCCGGACGGCCTTGGTGCGCAGGCCCGCAGGATTGGATCCGGCGCCCGGCTCGGTCAGCGCGAACGACGCCACCACCGCCCCGGACGCGATGGGGGCCAGCCAGCACTCCCGCTGCTCGTCGGTGCCGAATCCGACCAGCACCTGCCCGGCGATGCCGTTGTTGGTGCCGAACATCGATCGGACCGCCAGCGAGGTATAGCCCAGTTCCATGGCCAGTTCGACGTCCTGAGCCAGGTCCAGGCCCAGCCCGCCCCACTGCTGTGGGATGGCGTAGCCGAACAGGCCCAGGGCTTTGGCGGCCGCCCGCAGGTCGTCGGGCACTCGGTCGGTATCGAGGATCTCCTGTTCCCGCGGGAGCACCGTGGTCCGGACGAACCGGCGGGTTTGGGCCAGGATCTCGGCGAAGACGTCGTCGTCGACGGATGTGGTCGTCATGACACAGCTCCTTTCGGTACTGGCCGGCAAATCATATATGAAATATGATGTGTCGCGACCTAGGGATGTACACGATGAGACAGGACGGTGACCGGTGGCATTACTGAACGGGCAGACGGCGGTGATCACCGGCGCAGCGCAGGGGTTGGGCTTCGCAATCGCACAGCGATTCGTCGCCGAGGGCGCCCGGGTGGTGCTCGGCGATCTGAACCTGGAGGCGACGGAGGCCGCGGCGCAGCGCCTCGGGTCCGAGGTGGCGGTGGCGGTACGCACCGACGTGACCAGTTCCGCCGACGTCGAGGCGCTGGTAGGTGTGGCCACAACGCGGTTCGGCAGCCTGGACATCATGGTCAACAACGCTGGCATCACCCGGGACGCCACCATGCGCAAGATGACCGAGGAGGACTTCGACCAGGTGATCGCGGTGCACCTGAAGGGCACCTGGAACGGGATGCGCGCGGCCGCGGCAATCATGCGGGAGAACAAGCGTGGCGCGATCGTCAACATGTCCTCGATCTCGGGCAAGGTAGGCATGATCGGCCAGACGAACTATTCGGCGGCCAAGGCCGGCATCGTCGGAATGACCAAGGCCGCCAGCAAGGAGTTGGCTTATCTCGGCGTGCGGGTCAATGCCATCCAGCCGGGTTTGATCCGCTCAGCGATGACAGAGGCCATGCCGCAACGGATCTGGGATTCCAAGGTGGCCGAGGTGCCGCTGGGTCGAGCGGGTGAGCCCGATGAGGTCGCAGGCGTTGCGCTGTTCTTGGCCTCCGGACTGTCCTCATACATGACCGGCACGGTGCTCGAAGTGACGGGCGGTAGGCACTTGTGAGCTTCCGCGAGGTGGTGATCTGTGAGCCGGTTCGTACGCCGATCGGCCGCTACGGCGGTGTGTTCAAGTCGTTGAACGCCGTCCACCTCGGTGTGGCTGCGCTCCAAGGCCTCCTGGGACGGACCGGTATCCCGGTCGATGCCGTCGACGATGTGGTGCTGGGCCACTGCTACCCGAGCAGTGAGGCACCGGCGATCGGTCGGGTGGTGGCGCTGGATTCCGGTCTGCCGGTGACGGTTCCGGGAATGCAGGTCGACCGCCGGTGCGGATCGGGTCTGCAGGCCGTCATCCAAGCGTGCCTGCAGGTCGGCAGCGGTGGCAACGACTTGGTCATCGCCGGCGGCGCGGAAAGCATGAGCAACGTCGCCTTCTACTCCACTGACATGCGGTGGGGGGGCGCCCGCGGCGGGATCACGGTGCACGACGGGCTGGCGCGGGGTCGCACCACAGCCGGCGGACAGCACTACCCGGTGCCCGGCGGCATGTTGGAGACCGCCGAGAACCTGCGCCGGCAGTACAACATCTCCCGCGCCGAGCAGGACGAACTGGCGGTGATATCGCATCAGCGCGCCGTGGCCGCCCAGCGCGATGGTGTCTTCACCGAGGAGATAATCCCGATCACCGTGCGAACCCGCCATGGCGAGGATCTGGTCGACACCGACGAACATCCGCGTGCCGATACCTCGGTGGAGTCACTGGGCAAGCTCAAACCCGTTCTGTTGGGGGATGATCTGGGCGCGACCGTCACCGCTGGCAACTCCAGCGGCCAAAACGATGCCGCCTCGATGTGTGTGGTGACCACTCGAGCGAAAGCCGACGAGCTGGGACTGACCCCGCTGGTGCGGCTGGTGTCCTGGGCGGCGGCCGGGGTGGCGCCGAACATCATGGGTATCGGTCCGGTGCCGGCCACCGAGGTCGCGTTGTCCCAAGCCGGTCTGGGGTTGGGCGACATCGACCTGATCGAGTTGAACGAAGCATTTGCCGCCCAGGCGCTTGCGGTGATGTGCGAGTGGGGGTTCGGCGCTGCCGACCGGGAGCGGACCAACGTACACGGCTCGGGGATTTCGCTGGGACATCCGGTGAGTGCGACCGGCGGACGCATGCTGGCCACCCTGGCGCGGGAACTGCACCGTCGTCAGGCGCGCTACGGACTGGAGACTATGTGCATCGGAGGCGGCCAGGGCCTGGCCGCCGTGTTTGAGAGGGTCAGTGCATGACAAGGCTGTGTCAGACGTTGGGCCTCACCGAGAGTCAAACCGAGATCATGACGACGGTAAGAGAATTCGTCGACAAAGAGGTCATTCCCCACGCCGCTGAATTCGAGCGCGCCGACGCCTACCCGCAGGACATCGTCGACGGAATGCGACGGCTGGGCCTGTTCGGTCTGATGATCCCGGAGGAATACGGCGGGCTGGGGGAGTCGCTGCTCACCTACGCCCTGTGTGTCGAGGAACTGGCGCGCGGCTGGATGAGCATTTCCGGCGTGATCAACACGCACTTCATCGTCGCTTACATGTTGCGTCAGCACGGTACCGACGAGCAGAAGCAGCGTTATCTGCCGGCGATGGCGACCGGCGATGTGCGCGGGGCGTTCTCCATGTCCGAACCCGACCTCGGCTCAGACGTCGCCGCGATCCGCACCCGGGCCACCCCCACGCCGGACGGCGGCTACGCCATCAATGGCCAGAAGATGTGGCTGACCAACGGCGCCACGTCGACCTTGGTGGCAGTGTTGGTGCACACCGATGAGGGGGCGGATACGCGGCACCGCAACATGACCGCGTTCCTGGTTGAAAAGCCGACCGGATTCGGCGAAGTCCTCCCCGGCCTGAAGATTCCGGGGAAGCTCGACAAGCTCGGATACAAAGGAATCGACACCACTGAGCTGATTTTCGACGACTACCGGGCGAGCGCCTCCGACATCCTGGGCGGCACCACCGGCCGCGGGTTCTTCCAGATGATGGACGGCATCGAAGTCGGCCGGGTCAATGTTGCGGCGCGCGCCTGCGGGGTGGGGATTCGCGCTTTCGAGCTCGCCGTGCGATACGCCCAGCAACGCAACACCTTCGGCAAGCCGATCGCCGAGCATCAGGCCATCGCGTTCGGGCTTGCCGAGATGGCGACCAAAGTGGAGGCCGCGCACCTGATGGTGGTCAACGCCGCACGGCTCAAGGACTCCGGCGAACGCAACGACCTCGCCGCCGGGATGGCCAAATACCTGGCCAGCGAGTACTGCAACGAGGTCACCCAGCAGAGCTTCCGGATCCACGGTGGCTATGGCTACTCCAAGGACTATGAGATCGAGCGGCTGATGCGGGACGCGCCGTTCCTGCTGATCGGCGAGGGGACCAGCGAAATCCAGAAGCAGATCATCAGCAAACGCCTGCTCGCCGACTACCGCATCTGAGAAGATGTCCATCCCTGACTTCAGCACCCGTCCGCAGTTGTCCGAAGCTGTCGCGCGCGTCGTGCGGAAGCGGATCTTCGACGGCGGGTACGCCGCGGGGGAGTACGTCCGATTGGACCAGCTGGCAACGGAACTGGGGATCAGCGTCACCCCGGTGCGCGAGGCCCTGGTCGAGCTGCGGGCCGAGGGGCTGCTCGACCAGCAGCCGCATCGGGGGTTCGTGGTGCTGCCGGTAACCAAACGGGATCTGGCCGATGTCGCCGACGTCCAGGCCTTTGTGGGCGGGGAGCTCGCGGCGCGGGCTGCCGCCGGCATCAGCGACGAGCAACTGGCCGAGTTGCACGAGATCCAGTCCCGTCTGGAGAAGGCCTATGCCGGAGACGACGAAGAGCGGACCGTTCGGCTCAACCACGACTTCCACCGGGCGATCAATGTGGCGGCCGCCTCGCCCAAGCTCGCCCAGGTGATGTCGCAGATAACCCGGTATGCGCCCGAAGCGGTGTTCCCGACCATCTCCGGGTGGCCGGACCGGTCCATGCAGGATCATCGGCGGGTGCTGGCCGCCCTGGCATCCCACGACGAGACACTGGCCCGCACCGCGATGGCCGAGCACCTCGCGGCCGGGGTGCTGCCGCTGATCGAGCACCTGACCGGTCGCGGGGTGGTCGAGTGCGAAGATGGCGCTGACGCGCACGCCGATCAGCGGCCGTTGCCGACGGGGACGTGAGACGGTATCTACCTATGCAGAGTCACAGCTACCTGACTTACCAAGAGTTCGGGCGGAACTTTTTCGAGATCGCGGTCACCGAAGGACGGGTGGCAGCGGCGTTCGCGGCGATCGCCGGCGACGAGTTCGAGATGCCCCCGATGCGTCAGGGACCGGGCGGGATCGCCCGGGTTAGTGCCAAGGTGCGGATCCAGCAGCCCCAGGTGTCACGCGGCGTGAGTGAACTGCTCACGTTCGAGATCCACATTCCGCTGGCTATCGACCTGCTCATCGACCTGCGACTGGACAAGCAGCGGTTCACCGTCGCCGGCGATATCACGTTGCGGGCAACCGCGCGGGCCGCCGAGCCGTTACTGCTGATTATCGATGTGCCCAAACCGAGTCCGTCGGACATCACTGTCGAGGTGTCGTCGACGTCCATCCGCGGTGAGCTGCTGCGGATCTTCGCCGGAGTCGACGGGGAGATTCGACGATTCATCGCCAGCTATGTCGCTGACGAGATCGAGAGCCCGCAGTCCCAGCGGGCCCAGATCATCGATGTGGCCGAACGCCTGGACTCCGCCTGGACCGGAATCTGACCCGCCGGCGCTAAGACTCCCTACGGGTAGGGGATTGCGGGGATAGCCGGGATCGCCGGAATGGCCGGGATCGCCGGAATGGCCGGTACGGAAGGCGCCGACGGACCGCGGGGCGCCGCCGGGGCCGGCGCGGGCGGTTCGACAACGGGTGCCGCGCTGGTGGGTGGCGCTTCCGGCTCCTCCGGGGCGGTGGTCAGGTCGGGGATCATGGCGGGTTCGGTGGAGGTCGCCGGAGCGATGGGGGCCATCGGCGCCTCGGTGACCTCGCTGGTGGTGTCGCCGACGGTGCCTTCCTCGGAATCACCTTCGCAGTCGCCACAGGCGGTCGCCACCGCGCCGACGGTGAGCCCTAGGGCCACCATCGACAGGACTGACTTTCCGATACCGCGATTCCGCATGGATTTCTCCCACTGCTTGGTTATTTGGTTGCTTGGTTCCACCCTATGACGACCCGGTGGATTCGGCGGACTCGCGGCCTACTCGCGCCCTACAAGGTTTGCCGATACCCGAAGTACTCGTGATCCTCGTTGTAGCCGCCGTAGCCGCTGCCGACCTCATGGAAGTGTTTGACGAATTCAATGCCGCCGAGCCACTTCACCATCTTGAAGCCGTGCTGGAGCTCATTGCGCAGCCGTAGCGGCGCACCGTGGCCGTACTTCAGCGGTTCACCATTCATGTCGTAAGCCAGCATGGTCAGGTGGTGGTCCATCTGCTGTATCGCATGGGCGTCGTAGTAAAGCCCGCCGTCGGAGCCGGGCGCCATCGAGTAGAAGACCACCCATTTGGCCTCGGGCAGTGGTTTGACGATGTCCAGAATCGTCTTCATCGAAACGCCACCCCACTTGGCGACCCCCGACCAGCCCTGGATGCAGAAGTGTTGGGTGATCTGCTCGTGGTAGGGCAACGCTTTCAGCTCTTCGAGGCTGAAGTTCATCGGGTGCTCGACGAGCCCGTAGACGTGCAGCCGCCAGTCTAGGAAGTCGTTGGCCTCCAGCTCCTTGTATTCGACGGTCTGCGGGTAGGTGCCGTTTTGCCAGAAGTACGGCGAGATGTGCTTTTCGGTGAACGCGCCAGGCTCCGGGTTGACGAACTCAAACGCGTGCTGCAGCGGGCCGATCAGCGCGTAGCCGACCCGCTGCACCACCCGGGGATGCCGGTAGGTGAATGGGGTGGCCCAAACCCAGGCGACCGTCGTCACCACCATTGCCGCTGCGAAGACCCAGAACCCGACCAGGCTGGTGTCGTCGCGGGAGGCGAACATGTGGTTGAGATTGCGCACCGCGTCGGTGGCGAAGACCAGTGTGACGTGCACCAGGATGAAGAAGAGGAAGTACACCAGCACCAGGAAGTGCAGCGAGCGGGCCAGCTGAATGTTCAGCCGCTTGCTGATGTGGGTCAGGCGCATCGAGACCGCCGGCCCCATGCCCAGGCCGGTGAGGACCGCCGCCGGGGCGGCGATGAAGACCGTGGTGAAGTAGGCCAGCAGTTGCAGACCGTTGTAAGCCACCCAGCCGTTGTCGGTCGGCCAGTCCAGGGACAGATACTGCAGCGCCACCGACATGGCGTTGGGGAACACATCCCAACTGGTCGGAACCAGGTGCCGCCAGTGCCCGGTGGTGAATAGCAGCACGTAGAAAATGGCGCCGTTGACCAACCACAGCACGTCGGTACCGAGGTGCCACCACCGGGCCAGGCCGATGGCGTGCCGAATCCCGGGCAGCCCGAACTGGTCGGGTAGGCCGACCGAGTCGGCTTTGGCGGTCCACATCGGGTCGTTCGGAACCGGTTCGGCGATCCGCAGCCAGTCGTGCTTGTTCGGGGTGGCATTGCGGGTGAAGTACAGCCGGGGGTGGTCCGCAAAGATTTGAATGCCGGACCGGATGATGAACGTCATCAGGAACAGATTGAGGAAATG
>JBDTEP010000251.1:0-4926 GCA_039922455.1 Mycobacterium sp.
GCCTTGGTGATCTCGATTCCGCGCGGGCAGGCATCGGTGCAGTTGAACGTGGTGCGGCAGCGCCACACCCCGTCGACCTCGTTGAGGATGTCGAGGCGCTCGGCTGCACCTTCGTCGCGGCTGTCGAAGATGAACCGGTGGGCGTTGACGATCGCCGCGGGGCCGAAGTAGCTGCCCTGGCTCCAGTACACCGGGCAACTGGTGGTGCAGATGCCGCACAGGATGCACTTGGTGGTGTCGTCGTAGCGGAGCCGGTCGGTCTGGCTCTGGATGCGTTCGCGGGTGGGCTGGTTGCCGGAGGTGATCAGATACGGCTTGATCGCCTTGTAGGCATCCATGAACGGTTCCATGTTGACTACGAGGTCTTTTTCCACCGGAAGCCCACGCATCGGCTCGATGGTCAGCGTCAATTCCTTGCCCGGGTTTTTGGGCAGGACGTCGCGCATCAGCATCTTGCAGGCCAGTTTGTTGTTCCCGTTGACCCGGACACCATCCGAGCCGCACACCCCGTGCGCGCAAGAGCGGCGGAAGGTCAGCGTGCCGTCCAGGTAGCTCTTGACGTAGATCAGCAGGTTGAGCAACCGGTCGGTGCGCAGCGCCGGCACCCGGAAGCTCTGCCAGCCGTCGGTGGCGGCGTACTGGTCGGGGTTCTCCGGGTTGTACCGGGCGATCTTGAGGGTGACCATCTGTGCGCCCTCGGGGATCGCGGGCAGCGGCGGGTCACCGGCTGGGGGGCCGTCGACCAATGCCACCGGCACCGCGCTCGACGGGCCCGAGGAGCAACATCCTGAATCTGACGAGCAGCAGCCCGAACCAGTGGGGGAGGACATCAGTACTTCCGTTCCTTCGGCTCGTAGCGGGTCTGCACCACCGGCTTGGTGTCCAGCCGGATCTCGGAGATCAGGTCGGTGCCCTGCTTGTAGGCCATGGTGTGGCGCATGTAGTTGACGTCGTCGCGGTTGGGGTAGTCCTCACGGGCATGCCCACCGCGGGTTTCCTGGCGGTTGAGGGCCCCCACCACGGTGACCTCCGCCAACTCCAGCAGGAAGCCCAGCTCGATGGCCTCCAGCAGATCGGAGTTGAAACGTTTCCCCTTGTCGTGCACGGTGATTCGCGAGTAACGCTCCTTCAGCGCATGGATGTCGCTGAGGGCCTGCTTGAGTGTCTTCTCGGTGCGGAACACCGCGGCGTTGTTGTCCATCGACTGCTGCAGGGCCCCGCGGATGTCAGCGACCCGCTCGTTGCCGTGTTCGGAGAGGATGTCGGAGACCCAACCGACCACCATGTCGGCCGGGTTCTCCGGCAGTTCGACGAAGTCGTGGGCGGCGGCGTACTCGGCCGCGGCGATACCGGCCCGGCGGCCGAACACGTTGATGTCCAGCAGCGAGTTGGTGCCCAGCCGGTTGGCGCCGTGCACCGACACGCAGGCGCACTCGCCGGCCGCGTACAGGCCCGGCACGGTGGCGGTGTTGTCGCGCAGCACCTGGCCGGTCACCGTGGTGGGGATACCGCCCATCACGTAGTGGCAGGTCGGGTATACCGGCACCAGCTCGGTGACCGGATCCACGCCCAGGTAGGTGCGGGCGAACTCAGTGATGTCGGGCAGCTTGGCTTCCAGCACGTCCGCCCCGAGGTGGCGCACGTCGATGTAGACGTAGTCCTTGTTCGGCCCGGCTCCGCGGCCTTCCAGCACCTCGATCACCATCGAGCGGGCCACGATGTCGCGTGGGGCCAGGTCGACGATGGTCGGGGCGTAGCGCTCCATGAACCGCTCGCCGTCGGCGTTGAGCAGCCGGCCGCCCTCACCGCGCACGGCCTCCGAGATCAAGATTCCGAGTCCGGCCAGGCCGGTCGGGTGGAACTGGTGGAACTCCATGTCTTCGAGCGGAAGTCCCTTGCGGAAGACGACGCCCATGCCGTCACCGGTAAGGGTGTGGGCATTGGAGGTGGTCTTGTACATCCGGCCCGAGCCGCCGGTGGCCAGCACGACCGCCTTGGCGTGAAAGACGTGGATGGCACCGGTGGCCAGTTCGTAGGCGATCACACCGGTGGCCACCGGACCGGTGGGGGTCTCGGTGAGCGCCAGGTCCAGCACGTAGAACTCGTTGAAGAACTCGACGTCGTGCTTGACGCAGTTTTGGTAGAGCGTCTGCAAGATCATGTGGCCGGTGCGGTCGGCGGCGTAGCACGAGCGGCGCACCGGGGCCTTGCCGTGGTCGCGGGTGTGGCCGCCGAATCGACGCTGGTCGATGCGGCCCTCCGGGGTGCGGGAGAACGGCATGCCCATGTTCTCCAGGTCCAGCACCGCGTCGATGGCCTCCTTGGCCATGATCTCCACCGCGTCCTGGTCGGACAGGTAGTCGCCGCCCTTGACGGTGTCGAAGGCGTGCCACTCCCAGTTGTCGTCCTCGACGTTGGCCAGTGCCGCACACATGCCGCCCTGCGCAGCGCCGGTATGGCTGCGGGTTGGGTACAGCTTGGTTAGTACTGCAGTACGAGCGCGGGGTGCGGCTTCCACCGCCGCGCGCATCCCGGCGCCGCCGGCACCGACGATCACTACGTCGTATCGATGTTCCTGAATCACCGCGATATCACCCGTTCGCTACCGATCTGCCGTCAAGAAATGTTCGCGTCGAAGCTCAGCAGCACATAGCTGCCCAGTGCCAGCGTGAAGACCATCGAAATCACCAGCAGGCTCATCAGCCAGAACCGGCTGCGGTTGCTGCGGGTGTAATCGCTGATGATCGTGCGCATGCCGTTACCGCCGTGCAATTGCGCCAGCCACAACAGGCTCAGGTCCCAGATCTGCCAGAACGGCGACCGCCAGCGCTCCGCTACGAAGTTGAAGTCGATCCGGTACACGCCGTTCTGCCACATCAGCATGATGAACAGGTGGCCGAGCACCAGGAAGATCAGGATGGCTCCGGAGAACCGCATGAACAGCCAGGTGTACTTCTCGAAGTTGGGCATCCCGTTGTGTCGGTGCGGCGCACGCGGATCGCCCAGGCTGGCCGGTCGGTCACGGTCGATGCCGCGGACCGGGGCCACTTCGCCGCGGCCGAGTTGCAGGTCAGGTGTGCTCATAAGAATCGCTCCGCCATGTGCATGCCGATCCGCACCACCACCGGAACCATCACCACCAGCCAGACGGCGCAGACCGCCACCAGCATCTGGCGTTGTCGGCGGGCGCCCTGCCACCAGAAGTCGATCAGGATCAGCCGGACCCCGTTGAGGCCGTGGTAGAGCACCGCGGCCACCAGGCCCAACTCCATCAGGCCGACGGGCCAGGTCTTGTAGGTCTCGATCACCTCGGTGTAGACCTGCGGACTGACCCGCACCAGGGCCGTGTCGAGGACGTGTACGAACAAGAAGAAGAAAATGGTCGCACCGGTGATCCGGTGCAGCGCGAACGCCCACATTCCGGGATCGCCCTTGTACAGACTCTGTCGCCGGCGTCGCGGAGCGTCCGCCCGCGTTCCCGGCAACCCAGTCGCCTCGGCGGATGTCGCCGTCACCAGCACCTCCAACAATCTGTAGCGAGCCGTCCCCCGCAAGCGGGAGGCGCCCCCAGCGCCGGCCTGGGCCGCGCTTGCGGTCGCCACACAACGCCATCGCTGTCAATAACCTCAAATGGACTCTAAACCCATCCACAGGGTCGAAACGACCGTGTCGAAGTTACCGACGAGTTGTGGCGGCCTGCGGCTACGCTGATTGGCAACCGGCGAGGCGGGTTGACGAGGTGGTGTGGTGCGATCAGATCCAAACGGAATCGGCTGACATGTCTGACAAAATCAAGTGGGATATGTTGCGGCGCAATGCAATCGAAGTTGCCGCCAATGCCTACGCGCCGTATTCGAGGTTGCGGGTGGGTGCCGCCGGGCTGACCGACGACGGCAGGGTGGTGACTGGCTGCAATGTGGAGAATGTCTCATATGGTCTGAGCCTGTGCGCCGAGTGTGCGGTGGTGTGCGGGCTGCACGTCGCCGGCGGCGGACAGCTGGTGGCGCTGTCGTGCACCGATGCCGCCGGCAAGCTGCTGATGCCCTGCGGTCGGTGCCGCCAGGTGCTGCTCGAACATGGTGGCCCGCAGCTGTGGATCGACCACCCGGCCGGCGCGAGGCGGCTCGGTGAGCTGCTGCCGGATGCCTTCGGACCCGACTACTTGCCGTGAACCGCGCTGCCGTGACGAGCCGCCACACCTTTGATGCCCCGACGCTGATCGCCACCAAACGCGACGGCCACCGCCTGACCGACGCCGCGATCGACTGGCTGATCGACTCCTACACCCGGGGACTTGTTGCCGACGAACAGATGTCGGCGCTGCTGATGGCGATCTTCCTGCGCGGCATGGACGCCGGCGAGACCGCGCGCTGGACCGCGGCGATGATCGCTTCGGGGGAGCGGATGGACTTCACCGGGCTGCGCCGCGGCGGCCACCGGCTGGTTACCGTCGACAAGCACTCCACCGGCGGTGTGGGCGACAAGATCACCCTGCCGCTGGTCGCCGTCGTCGCGGCCTGCGGCGCGGCGGTGCCACAGGCCTCCGGGCGCGGCCTCGGCCACACCGGCGGCACCTTGGACAAGCTGGAGTCGATCGCGGGTTTCGATGCGACGCTGTCGACCGCACGGCTGCGTGACCAGCTGACCGGCGTCGGCGCGGCCATCTTCGCCGCCGGGGCTCTGGCGCCCGCCGACGCCAAGCTGTACGCGCTGCGCGACATCACCGCCACCGTGGAGTCGCTGCCGCTGATCGCCAGCTCGGTGATGAGCAAGAAGCTGGCCGAGGGAGCCGGAGCGCTGATCTTGGACGTCAAGGTCGGCTCGGGTGCGTTCATGAAGTCCGCGGCGCAGGCCCTGGAGCTGGCCGAGATGATGGTCGGACTGGGCGCGGCGCACGGCGTGCCCACCCGCGCCCTGCTCACCGAC
>JBDTEP010000252.1:0-26551 GCA_039922455.1 Mycobacterium sp.
CGCTGTCCGGGCGCCGGCCACGGTGCACACCGGCGCCGTGTATCTGCACCAGGGCGAAAGTTTCCTGGTCGATGCGCTGGACACCGAGCGCCGGATCGCCTTCGTGCACGCCGAGGATCCCGGCTACGGAACGTTCGCGCGGGAGACCAGCGACATCGACGTCACCGGTGCGGGCGACCGCAGCTGGTTCGGTCCGGTCAGCCTCGGCCTGGTGCCGATCATGGTTACCCGCCGGATCGTCGGCTATCTGCGCCGGTTGCCGACCGGTGAGGTGCTCGATTTCATCGAACTGGATGTGGCGCCGGCGACGCTGCCCACCATCGCGGTGGTCTACACCGTCGCGGGCGAGGCGTTGACCGGTTGTGGGATCGACGAAGCGCGGATCCCAGGGGCGTTGCACGCCGCCGAGCATGCTGCGATCGGGTTGCTGCCGCTGGTGGCGAGCTGCGATCGCGGCGATATCGGCGGCCTGTCCACCGCGGTGGGACCGGACGCCCTGGGCGGGCTGCCCAGCGTGTTCGTCTACGACGGCTACCCGGGCGGCGCCGGGTTCGCCGAACGCGGATTCCGCTCGGCGACTACCTGGTTGGCCGCCACAGCAGCGACGATCGAAGCCTGCGAATGTCCGCGCGGATGTCCGTCGTGTGTGCAATCACCCAAGTGCGGCAACGGAAACGACCCACTGGACAAGGATGGCGCGGTGCAAGTGCTGCGATTGGTGCTCGGCCAGCTGAAGGGCTGCGGTCTGCGCTAGGCGATCGCGGGCGTAGCGGGTCGCGGCGGGTCGCCGATTTGGCTCCAGAACGACTGCGGGAGTCGGCCGACCCCCCGAACGGCCGACTCCCTCGAGCCGGTACCCCCGAGAACTGTCGTAGCAGTGGCAGATTTCGCCACGCACCAGTACTGACGGGGCAGCCAAGAACGGTCGGAAATCACGATCCGCTCCTAAATCCGGTACATAGCCGGACGCGCCGGAAAGTTACCGGCTGATCCCGACCGGCGCAACTCGAAAGCCGGCCGGGCCGCCTGCTGATGCTCAACAAAACCGGCCAATCGGCCGTCGTTGGCGCTGGTAGGGAACCGATGGCCGTAATATCTGAGGATATGGCCCACGACTGGTTGCTGGTGGAGACTCTCGGGGTTGAGCCAGCAGTGGTGGCCCAGGGGCGGCAGGTGAAGAACCTGGTGCCGATCGCGCTGTTCCTGCGACGCAGCCCGTACCTGGCCGCGGTCCAGACGGCGGTCGCCGAATCGGTGCAATCCGGCCAGAGTCTGGCCAGTATCACCCCCCGCAACGATCGGATAATCCGCACCGAGCCGGTGGTGATGTCCGACGGTCGGGTGCACGGCGTGCACGTTTGGAGCGGACCGCCAGACGTCGAACCACCGGAGCGCCCCACCCCGGGCCCGCTGAAGTGGGACCTGACGCTGGGGGTCGCCACCGACACCAAGCAATCTCTGGCCAACGCCGGCAAGGATCCTGAGGTGGAGGCCACCCACGGCCGGGTATTCGCCGAGGAGTTGCCCGCCCGCACCTTCAGCCCGAACGAGAACAAGGTGCTGGCGCTGACGATCCGGGCCGAGCCCGGCCAGACCATATGCAGCACTTGGGATGTCACCGATTTTCACGGCGCCCCCATCCGGGTGGGTTTCGTGGCGCGCAACGCCTGGGAGCCCGGCGCGGGCGGGCGTGAACACCTGGTGTCGCGCGGAATGAACTGGCGCGCTCAACTCGAGGGCGCGGTGCAGCGCCCCGATCTACTGGCGCAGCAGATCCTGCACGGATTGGCCCAGCCCGGCGTACACCGGGCCATGGTCGACCTGGCCGACTGGCGGTTGCTGAAGTGGCTGGACGACCCATGCCCGTTCTACGACTGGCGCGGCACGGTGGACGCGCCGCGGATTCATGCCGATGATGAGGCTCTGATCGAACGCATGACATCCGATTTCACCGCTGGGCCGACGGCCGGGGTGCTGCGACTGCGCCACCCGAGCGGCGGCTGGGAGCCGGTCCATGTGACCGTCAACCGGGTGGAGCTCGAAGAGGACACCTATGCCGGTCTGATCGCGATGCGCCTACCCACCGACCGTGAACTTGACGACGCCGGATTAGGTCCGGGCTCCGACGCACGCTAGGCGGCGGGTCGCCGGATTGGCTCTAGTCGACCGGTCCGGCTCGGGCAGCCGCCCGGGCAGGACCGACCCGCCAGCCCGGTAGTGGTACCGCCACGGTGACCACCACGTCGAGTCCATCGACCGCACAGTCACTTTCGTCGACGCGCATCCATCTGGCCACGCTTTGCGCCTCCGCACAGGCCGTCTCGGGTCCGGCAGGGATCCGGGCCGCGCCGGCCAGCGCCGCCAGATCGGCGGCGGCCTGCGCCCGGTGCCGCGCGATGACCGCGGCGCCCAGCACGAAACCACCGCCGGTGACGGTCAGCAACACCGCGACCATCGCGGCGGCGACCACACTGGCCGCGCCGTCCTCACCGGGACGGCTCAGCAGCCGACACCGCCTCGGCGCTGATCGCCAACCCGGGCAAGAGCGCGAGTCGGACGGAGACCGTCGCGATCGCGTATCCGCCGTCCGAGTGCAGCCTGATCGTCGCGCCGACAGGCGCGATTCGCCGCCCCACCGCCATCGCCGCCGGGGTGTCGCCGCGCGCCGCCGACCTGGCGGCCTCCCGGGCGGCGTCGACACAGCGGACCTGGGCAGACACCGCGCTGATCCCGGCCAAGCACAGCACCAGGACCGATACCAGGGCCGCCAGCGCGAACGCCGCTTCGACCGTGCTGGCGCCGGCATCGTCGGCAAGTCGGCCACGACCGGTCAAGGCCCGTCAAACCTTGGTATTCAGCGCGCGCCCGATGACCCGATTCAGCGCCGACACGATCGAGTCGCCGGTGACGACACTGTAGAGGATGGCGCCAAAGGCGGCAGCAGCAATCGTCCCGATTGCGTACTCCACCGTAGACATCCCGGACTCGTCGGATGCCAGCAGCAGCAACCGTAGCTGGACAACTCGAAACATGTTGCGTGCCTGTATGGCCCGAATTTTCACGGAGCCTCCTTTATCATCACCCGTCAGGGTTCTCGCGGTCGCTCCGCGAAGCATTGGCGGTCACAGCAAACCCGACCGCAGCACGTCTCCGGCTAGCCCCGCCACCGCCGGCACGATGCCCAGGCACACGAAAGCCGGCAGGAAGCACAGGCCGAGCGGGCCGGCGATCAGCACTCCGGCCCGCTCGGAGGCGGCCGTGGCGGCATGCCCGGCGTCGTCGCGGCACTGAGCGGCGAGCTCGCCGAGCCCGGCGGCCAGCGCCACGCCTGAGGATCCCGATCGCCTGGCCAGCCGCAGTACCGCGATGGTCGGGGGGTCGAGCGCACCGGTGGTCGCCGCCGGCGGCGACCACGCGACGCCGGGATCGGCGCCCATAGCCAGCAGGTCCGCGCCACGGCGCAGCACCTCCGCCAGCTGCGGCGGCGCGGACCGGGCGGTTGCGGCGGCCGCACCGGACACCGGCATCCCCGCGGCCAGGCAGAGCGCGAACACATCGAGGCCGGCGGCCAACGCCAACGCATCGGTGCCCGGCACCGTTCGCTGACGTACCCGGCCGTCCCGCCGGGGCATCCCAGCTCGCACCCGCACCGTCGCCGGCCCGCCCGCGGCCAGCACGGCCAGGCCGAGCAGTACCGCGGCGGTGCTCACGGGCCGGCACCGCCGCGCCCGGTGATCCGGTCCGACCACAGCAGCCCGGCGCAAACCAGGCTCACCCCGACCACCGACACCACCCCGCCCGATCCGCCGAGCAGAAAGCTCACCGGCCGCGCCCCGACCAGCTGCCCCAGCAGCACACCGAGCACCGGCAGGCAGCCCAGGATGGTCGCCGAGGCCCGCGCCCCGGCCATCCCGGCGTCGGCTCGCGCCGAAAACCGTTGCCGGGCGGTGATGTCGCGTTGCGCGGCCTGCATCAGGGTGGCCACCGCCAGGCCGTGTTCTCCACCGAGGCTCCAGTAGACGGCGAGGCGCTCCCAGTGCGAGGGCAGCGCTGAGCCCCGGGCCGCGTCCCGTAAGCCGGTGGCCACGTCGGCGCCCAGCCGGGCCCGGGCGACGACCCCGTGCAGGCCGGCGGCCACCGCGTGGTGACCGGTTTCGGCGGCGGCGACGGCGAAGGCCCGCACCGGATGCGCTCCGATGCGCAACTCACCGACCAGAATGTCGAGCGCGGTTTCCAGGGCGCGTGACTCGGCCAGGGCACGGCGATCCCGCAGGCGGCGACGGTGGCGCACGACGACGGTGGCGCCGAACACCGTGCCGGCCAGACAGGTACTCGCCGGCAAGGCGAGGGCGGCCAAGGCGGCCAGCACCACCACGCAGCCCACGACCGCAACGAGGGCGGTCCACCGGCGGACCCGACCGTCGAGCCCGCGACCCGGATGGTTGATCGATCCGAGCCGGCGACGCGGCGAGGCACCCAACAGCGCTGCCGCGGCCAGTGCCAATGCCGCGACCGCCGGGCCGGTCACCTGGGCATCCGATCACGCAGCAGGGCGCCGAGTTCGGTGCTGTGGCCGGTCAGGCCCCGGTCGATCTGCCACACCGGTGCGGTCTGTACCTGGCCGGCATCGGTGCGGCGCAGCAGCGAGATCTCGGTGAGCCTCCGCTTGCCGCTGCGATCCCGCCCGACGTGCAACAACACCTGCACGGCCGCCGCCAGCTGGCTGTGCAGTCCGGCGCGGTCCAGCCCGCCGAGTGCGGCCAACGCTTCGAGGCGGGCCGGCACTTCGGCCGGGCTGTTGGCATGCACCGTGCCTGCACCACCGTCGTGCCCGGTGTTCAAGGCGGCCAGCAGGTCTACCACTTCGGCGCCCCTGACCTCGCCGACCACCAGCCGGTCCGGCCGCATCCGAAGCGCCTGCCGGACCAGCTCGCGCAGCCCCACCTCACCGGCCCCTTCGACATTGGCCGCGCGGGCCACCAGCCGGACCAGATGCGGGTGGCGGGGTTGCAGTTCGGGGGCGTCCTCGACGCAGACCAGGCGCTCCTGGGCGCAGACCGTGCCCAGCAGGGCCGCCAGCAGGGTGGTTTTGCCGGCACCGGTGCCCCCGGAGACCAGAAACGCCAGCCGGGCAGTGATGATGTCGGCCAGTAGTGCTGCCGCAGCCGGCGCGATGGCGCCCGCCGCGGTCAGCGCTGCGAGGTCCTGGGTGGCCGGCCGCAACACCCGCAGTGACAGGCATGTCCCGTCAGCCGCGACCGGCGGCAGGATCGCGTGCAGGCGCACGGTGAAATCACCGGTGCCGATGCCGTCGAGCCGGCCGTCGACCCACGGTTGGGCGTCGTCGAGTCGGCGACCCGCGGCCACCGCGAGCCGTTGGGCCAGCCGGCGCACGGCGGCCTCGTCGGCGAAGCGGATCTGGGTGCGCCGCAAGCCGGCTCCGTTGTCGACCCACACCGCATCGGGGGCGGTGACCAGCACGTCGGTGGTGCCCGGCGCGCACAGCAACGGTTCCAGCACCCCGGCGCCGGTCAGTTCGGTCTGCAGCACCCGCAGGTTGGACAACATCTCGGTGTCGCCGAGTACGCCGCCGGATTCGGCCCGGATCGCGGCGGCCACCGCCTGGGGGCGCAACTCCGAGGCCCCCCGGGCCTCCCAAGAATCCGCCGCCAGCCGTTCACGGACCCGATCGATCAATGAATCCCTCATGCTGCCAGCGTTTTTCGCCCGGGCAGCACATCCAGAATCCGGGCCGCTGCCGTGGCCAACGCGGATCGGCGGTGCAGCCGCAGGCCGGCGTGCTCCAGGCGTTCCGCCAAACGTGGCTCGGCCCGCAGTGCCGCCAGCAGCGGCAGCCCGATGATCTCGGCCACCTCGGCGGCGCGCAGCCCGCCCGGGGCCGGCCCGCGCACCACTAGACCGACGTTGGGGTTGGCCGAGTGCAGTCGCGGGGCGATCGCGGCGCCGGCCGCACACGCCCGCACGTCGCACGGACTGACCACGACGACGAGATCGGCAGTGCTCAGTGCGGCCTCGACCGGGTCAGTCAGGGCCCTGGGCAGATCGCAGACCACGGTGATGCCACCGCGGCGGCCCGCGTCCACGACGGCGTCCACGGTGCCTGCTTCGACCTCATGGGCCTCATAACCGCGCCGGGCACCCGATAGGACGCTCACACCGCGCCGGCGGGGCAGCGCTCCGCGCAGCGCAGGCCAGGTCAATCGACCGCTCTGCTGGGCCAGGTCACTCCAACGCAGGCCGGCGACGTTCTCGGTGCCGGCCAGCAGGTCGATGCCCCCACTCCAGGCGTCCAGGTCGACGAGCAGCGCGTCGCCGGCGCTCTGGGCCAGCGCCGTCGCCAACAGCGATGCGCCGGCTCCGCCGCGTGCGCCGATAACCGCGATGGCCTCGCCGCGGCGTCCCCCGTCGCGCACCGCCTCCCTGGCCTCTGCCAGTTCGGCCACCAACTCATTGCCTTCGGCGGGCAGCGTCAGGACGCGCTGTGCCCCGACCGCGACGGCGGCCTGCCAGCTGGCCGCGGTGGGCTGGGTGCCGGTCAGCACGATGACGTGGGCGCGACGCGGCAGCCGGGCCGGTGAGCAGCAGGCGGCCCCGGCCTCGTCGAGCACCACCGCCGCGGCCGCGGACCAGGTCTTGCGGCTCGGTGTCGCGGCGCCGAGGTGGATCACCCGCACGCCCACCGCCGCGCCCACCCGGTCCAACTCGTCACGCAATGCGGGCTGGGTGACAAGGGCCAACAGGCCGGCGGTCGCGCTCACCCCCTCACCGTGGCGGGGCGAAACCGGCCATGCTATTCGGTATCGGCCGTTTGTGGATGAACCAACAGACTGTGGAATACCGGACGTTATACAACACGCTCAAAATCGATCCGAATCGGATGGTTTTGCCGGTTTTGGTACACGTCTCACTCGGGGAAACGGCTTTCCAGCGAATAAAGACCCGTTAAAAAAAGACGACCCCCGCCAGGGGGGGAGGAGGCGGAGGTCGTCGTGTATCAACCCCGGGGGGTCGGGCCGATACACCCTCAGCATAAGCCGAGTGATGCCACTATACACACGACAGGGCGGTCCGGCGCAAGTGTTGCCGCCGAATGCCGGCAGTCCGTCCATCAGGCCTGTGAAGTGCTCTTTCCGGCATCCCGCCGGGGTGCACGACACCCCCGACCTATGCTGTACCGGTGACGGCCCCCAACCCGGACACCCCGCAACCGAAAGCACCGGCGACCCCGGCGGCCCCGCCTTCCATGGACACCCGAACCCGCACCGCAGCCTTCCTGGACCTCGATCAGACCGTGATCGCCAAGTCCAGTGCGCTGGCCTTCAGCAAACCTTTCATGGACCAGGGACTGATCAACCGTCGGACCGTGCTCAAGTCGAGTTACGCCCAGTTCCTGATGCTGCTATCCGGTGCCGACCACGACCAGATGGAGCGGATGCGAACCCACCTGACCAACATGTGCACCGGCTGGAACGTGGAACAGGTCAGGGCGATCGTCAACGAGACGATGCACGACATCGTCACCCCCCTGGTGTTCGCCGAGGCGGCTCAGCTGATCGCCGACCACAAACTCTGCGGTCGCGACGTGGTGGTGGTCTCGGCCTCCGGGGAGGAGATCGTGGCGCCGATCGCCCGGGCGCTGGGCGCCACGCACGCCATGGCGACCCGCATGGTCGTCGCCGACGGCAAGTACACCGGCGAGATCGCGTTCTACTGCTACGGCGAAGGCAAGGTGCAGGCCATCCGCGAGCTAGCCGCCCGCGAGGGCTACCCCCTGGAGCACTGCTACGCCTACTCCGATTCGATCACCGACCTGCCGATGTTGCAGGTCGTCGGGCATCCCTCGGCGGTGAACCCCGACCGCGCGCTGCGCAAGGAGGCGATCGCCAACGGGTGGCCGGTGCTGACCTTCTCCCGGCCGGTATCCCTGCGCGACCGCATCCCCGCACCGTCCGGTGCCGCCGTAGCCACCACCGCGGCGGTCGGAATCAGCGCCCTCGCCGCCGGGGCGCTGACCTACTCGCTGCTACGCCGGCTGGCGCCCTAACCCTTCCAGCAAACATCACCGGTCACAATCCGATGACACCCGACCCGCCGTTCGCGATTGGGCCTTGCTGTGGCTTGCGTCACGTAGTACAAAGGAGGTACGGAAGCCCGGCAAGGCCAGGGTCGCCCCAGAGGAGAAGGATCGACCTCCCGAGCCGCACTTCCCAGTACGGAGAACGGTACCCACGCGGAGCCACAGCCGCGAAGATGGCAGAAGCGTTGCGGGCCTGCGTAACTGCGGAACTTGATCGGTACTGTCAGCCCCTTGGGTGGGGTTGCAGCCGAAGACCTCCGCAAGAGCGCCGAGGCCACCCACGCAACCCACGTTGGACGCTTGGTAACCGTGATCCGTACTAGCGGGCGGCGAGCCGATCTCCTCGGAGCGCCGCCCGCTTCGTTCCTCTCCGGAAGTCCCGGAATCAGCGCCGAGCGCCCGCCTCAGCAATCCCCAGCGCATCCAGCGCACCGGCGTGCAACGCACCGCAGCACGCCAGCAGCCACTTGGTGACGCCCTCGGGCGACCCGCCGGCGAAATCCTTCGCCGCTCGGCGGTAATCACCGGACTTACGCATCCAGGTCACCTCGGGCACGCCCAACCCGCGCCGGTCCAGTCCGCTGGCAATCGTCACCAGCCGGGCCGCGCCGCGGGCGACCACGCCGTCGGCACTGCCGAACGGCGCAAGCGTCAGCAGTTCGCCGTGCACCACCGCGGCGAACACCGGCGCAGCCACCCTGGTGCCACCGGTGGCCAGGTCGGCCAGCATCTCCAGCCGACGGCTGACTTCGGCGCCGCCCTCCGGCCGGCCGAGGTGGTCTTCGTCGACCAGATCGGCGGCGGCCAACACGTGCAGCCGGGCCAGCGCCTGCAGGGGGGCACGCCGCCAAACCTCGACCAGGGCGGTCTGACCGCCCTCCAGTGCCTGGGCCACCCGCAGGGCACCGGCGAACACCGGGTCCGCGGTCGCGGACTCGTCCACGGTGGTGGGGCCGCCGTCGAGCACCGACGACGCCCGAGCCGCCCGCAGTGATGCCTCCGCCGCGCTGACCGGCCAACCCCGCACATTGGTCTTGTGGCGAAGCGCTCGCGCCAGCTCGTCGCGGACCTGTTCGCAGGCCTCAGCGACACCGGGTAACTCGAGCAGCGGGGCCAATGGGTCGTCGGGGGTGATCACGGGCTGTGACACTACCGTCGGGGCCATTAGGGTGCTGATGGTGAGCCCGCACCCTGATACCGCCCCTCCCCCTTCGCCGTCGTCATACCCGCCCTCCGCCGAGTTCGCCGCCCACGCCAACGCGGGCGCCGAGCTGTACCGTGCGGCCGACGAGGACCGCCTCTCCTTCTGGGCCGAGCAGGCCAACCAGCTCAGCTGGGCCACACCGTTCACCGAGGTGCTGGACTACTCGCGGGCCCCGTTCGCGCGATGGTTCGCCGACGGCAGACTCAACGTGGCCTACAACTGCGTGGATCGCCACGTGGCGGCCGGCCACGGCGATCGGGTGGCCATCCATTGGGAAGGTGAGCCGGTCGGGGACACCCGCACCATCACCTATACCGAGTTGCTCGCCGAGGTGTCCCGGGCGGCCAACGCGCTGACCGGGCTCGGGCTGGTGGCCGGTGATCGGGTGGCGATCTATCTGCCGATGATCCCCGAGGCCGTCATCGCGATGCTGGCGTGCGCGCGGTTGGGTGTGCTGCACACCGTGGTGTTCGCCGGGTTCTCCGCGCATGCGCTGCGTTCACGGATCGACGATGCGCAGGCGAAGGTGGTGATCACCTCCGACGGGCAGTATCGGCGCGGTCAGGCGGCCGCGCTCAAACCAGCGGTGGACGCAGCGGTCTCCGACGCCGCGTCGGTAGAGCATGTGCTGGTGGTGCGCCGCACCGGTGGCGAGGTGTCGTGGACGTCGGATCGCGACCTGTGGTGGCATGACGTGGTCGGGCAGGCCGCATCGCAGCACACCCCGGAGGCGTTCGAGGCCGAGCAGCCCCTGTTTCTGCTGTACACGTCGGGGACGACCGGGCGGCCCAAGGGCATCGTGCACACCAGCGGCGGCTACCTGACCCAGGCCGCCTACACGCACAGTCTCGTCTTCGACCTCAAGGCCGCCACCGACGTGTTCTGGTGTACCGCGGACGTCGGGTGGGTCACCGGCCACACCTACGCGGTGTACGGGCCGCTGGCCAACGGCGCCACCGAGGTGATCTACGAGGGGACCCCGGATTACCCGGATCAGCACCGGCACTTCCAGATCATCGAAAAATACGGCGTGACAATCTATTACACCGCGCCGACGTTGATCCGCACGTTCATGAAGTGGGGTCGCGAAATCCCAGACGCCCAGGACCTGTCCAGTCTGCGGCTGCTGGGTTCGGTCGGTGAGCCGATCAACCCGGAGGCCTGGCGCTGGTACCGGCGGGTGATCGGCGCGGACGCGGTGCCGGTGGTCGACACCTGGTGGCAGACCGAGACCGGCGCGACGATGATCTGCCCGCTGCCCGGAGTGGCCGCAACCAAGCCGGGTGCGGCGATGACCCCGCTGCCCGGGATCTCCGCCCGCATCGTCGACGATCAGGGTGAGCTGGTTGCGTCCAACGGTGCTGCCGGAGAACCGGTCTCGGGTTATCTGGTGATCGATCAGCCGTGGCCGGCGATGGCTCGTGGAATCTGGGGTGATGAGCAACGTTTCATCGACACCTACTGGTCCCGATTCGCCGAGCAGGGCTGGTACTTCGCCGGAGACGGCGCCCGCTACGACGCCGACGGTGACATCTGGGTGCTGGGCCGTATCGACGACGTGATGAACGTGTCCGGGCATCGCATCTCCACCGCCGAGGTGGAGTCCGCGCTGGTCGGTCATGCCGCGGTGGCCGAGGCCGCCGTGGTCGGAGCCCTCGACGAGCAGACCGGCCAGCGGATCTGTGCGTTCGTGGTGCTGACGGCGTCGCACAGCGAGGTCGGGGGCGCGATCGTCAACGAGCTGCGCGAGCGCGTGACGGTGGAGATCTCGCCGATCGCGCGCCCCCGCAACGTCCACGTGGTCCCGGAGCTGCCCAAGACCCGCAGCGGCAAGATCATGCGTCGGCTGCTTCGTGACATCGCCGACGGCCGCGAACTCGGCGACACCTCAACCCTGGTGGACCCGGGCGTGTTCGACGCGATCCGAGCGGCCGAGTAACCGGGTCGATCCGGCGACCCGCCTTAGGGAACCGGAACGAAACCGGTGCCCGGCCGGTCATGGGCGCTGATGTCTGCCAACACGGCGTTGATCGACACCACCACCGCCGGCGTGTGCAGCGGGATGTACTTGACCACACAGGTCGGCAACGCCTCGCTGAACGCCCCGTGAATCATGCCGATCAGCATGTTGTCCACCACGACGGGCCCACCGGAGTCGCCCGGACGTCCGCACACCTGCATCACGATGGTTCCCGGGTCCTGGCCCGGCCCCCAGGTGACGCCACAGGAGTTGCCGGTGGTGCGGCCCTGTTTGCAGGCGATCTGGCCGAAGGTCGGGTCCGGGCCGATTCCGCCGATGGGGAAGCCCCCGAAATTCGACACCGGCGTCACCTTGGCGGGGTCGAACTCGATCACCGCGTAATCCAGGCCGTCGTTACCGGCCACCATCTGGCCGATGATGCCGTTGCCCTCCGAACCCTCGGCGGCAACCTGCGCACCCGGCCCGCCGCAGTGTGCGGAGGTGAAACCGATCAGTGCACCGGTCTTATCGTGGCCGATGGTGGTCAGCGTGCACATTGTGTCGCCGTCGACGACGAGGCCGGCGCCGCCGCCCATCACCACCTTGTCCTCGGCGGCCACCCGGCCGGCCGGCGCGGCGAGCGTGGCCAAGGCGGTAGCCGCGGCCAACGTCAGCAGCGCCGTCATGGCACGCAGCGACCAGCGTTGTGCGGTCTGCACAGCGGCTCTCCCATCGATCAGGTCCGCCCCCCGGCCCGGAGGGACCAGCTTATCGTGAGGTCGGCCCAGACCTCCGTCGCTTTACCGGGGTCGCGCGTCGGGGGCACTGTCGCATGGCAACATTAGGCCGCGACGACAGCGAACGGGAGGACAGCCAGTGAGCAAGGCCGATCGCAGGAACGCAAAACGGGCCGCGGCGAAGGTGGACCGCAACGGGGTGCCCAACACCCTGGTGAGCATCCCCTTGGCCGATCCGCACGCACTATCCGCCGACCCGTCCCTGGGTGAGCTGGTCAAGGACGCGACATCACAGCTGTCGACGCTGGTACGCGCGGAGGTCGAACTCGCCCGCGTCGAAATCACCCGCGACGTGAAGAAGGGCCTGACCGGCAGCGTGTTCTTCATCGCAGCCCTCGTCGTGCTGTTCTACTCCACCTTCTTTTTCTTCTTCTTCCTCGCCGAGTTGCTCAACAGGTGGCTGCAGAGCTGGGCCGCCTACCTGATCGTGTTCGGGATCATGCTGACGGTGACGGCGGCACTGGCGCTGTTGGGATTCCTGCGAGTCCGACGCATCCGGGGACCACGCCAGACGATTGAATCGGTACGGGAGACGCGCGACGCGCTACGCCCCGATCCGGACCGCCTGCACGGTGCTTCGGGTTCGCACCGGCCCGGAGCGCTCGACGGTAAACCGATTACCGATCCTTCGGGCTGGTAGTGCCGCCACCGGATCCATCGATCACCCGCATCGACGGGCCGTGGCGACATCAGGACATCCACGCCAACGGCATCCGCTTCCATGTCGTCGAGGCCGGCGACAGTGCGGCCGATGGCCCGCCGACGGCACAGCCGCTGGTGATGCTGCTGCACGGGTTCGGCTCATTCTGGTGGAACTGGCGTCACCAGTTGCGCGGGCTCACCGGTGCCCGAGTGGTCGCGGTCGACCTGCGTGGCTACGGGGGCAGCGACAAGCCTCCCCGCGGCTACGACGGCTGGACCCTGGCCGGTGACACCGCCGGGCTCATCCGTGCCCTGGGACACTCCTGCGCGATCCTGGTGGGCCACGCCGACGGCGGCCTGGTGTGCTGGGCGACCGCGCTGCTGCATCCCCGATTGGTGCGGGCCATCGCCGTGGTCAGCTCTCCGCATCCGGCGGCGCTGCGCAATTCGGTGCTGACCCAGGCCGATCAGGCACGGGCGCTGCTGCCGTGGTTGCTGCGTTACCAGGTGCCGGTCTGGCCCGAACGCACCCTGACCCGCCGGGGCGGCGCCCAGATCGAGCACCTGGTGCGCAGCAGGGCCGGGGCGCACTGGCAGGGCAGTGCTGACTTCGCCGAAACCGTCCGCTACCTGCGCGCGGCGATCCAGATTCCGTCGGCGGCGCATTCCGCGCTGGAGTACCAGCGCTGGGCGGTGCGCAGCCAACTCCGCTCCGAAGGGCGACGGTTCATGAAGGCGCTGGATCTTCGCCCGCTGGACATCCCGCTGTTGCACGTACGCGGCGACGACGACCCCTACGTGCTGGCGGACCCGGTCGAACGGACCCGCCGTTACGCCCCGCACGGACAGTACGTGTCACTGCCCGGCGTCGGTCACTTCGCCCACGAAGAGGCGCCCGACGAGGTCAACGACCACCTGATGCGGTTTCTGCAACAGGTGGGCCCGGTCTAGCGCCGATCGCGAGCGCGGCGAAGCCGAGCGAAGCGGATCGAAGGCGTCACTCCCCGCCGACGCAGGTCTGGGTCGAGACGGGCTGGGTGTCACCGATGCGGGCGAGTTGGTTCGCCACCTCCTCGGCGGTCATCACGAACCCGGTGTCGGCGTCGTCGACGGCTGCACCAAACACCACACCGAGCACCCGGCCGTCCATGTCGATCATGGGTCCGCCGGAATTGCCTTGCTGCACAGTGCCTCTGATCGTGTACACCCGACGCGTGACGGTGGTGTCCCGGTAGATGTCAGGCCCCTCGAGGTTGATCGTGTCACGGACCCGGGCCGGGGTCGCCTCGAACACCCCGCCACCGGGGTAGCCCAGCACCAGCGCGTCGGTGTCGGCATCGGCCGGCGACGAGGCGAAGATCAACGGCGGCAACGGCAGATCGGGCACGGCCAGGATCGAGATGTCTTCCTTGGGATCGAAGGAGATCACCGTGGCGTCGTAAGACTTGGTCCCGCTCTCCACGGTGACGTTGTCCGAACCGGCGACCACGTGCGCGTTCGTCATCACCCGGTTGGGCGAGATCACGAACCCGGTGCCCTCCAAGACTTTCTGGCAGTTGGGCGCCACACCGCGGATCCGCAGCACACTCGGCGCGGTGGCCTCCACCACCGGGCTGGCGGCCAGGGCGGGGTCCGGCGCGTCCACGGCGGCGATCGGGGTGCGACTGAATGGCTCCAGCACGGCCGGCAGTCCGGAGTCGTCGAGCACCGTCGACAACCGCCGCGGCACGTTCTTGAGCCAGCGCGGCGCGATGTCGTCGACCTGACGCAACACCCGCGAATCATTGACTGCAGCAGCCAGGTTCGGCTGATCGGATGCCGTCAGCGGAGTGGCCAGCAACCAGGCCGCGATCAGCACCACCACCAACTGCAACACCACGCCGATGACGGAGTCCACCCCCCGGACGCCGGGGCTGCGGATCGCTCCGCGGACCGCCCGGCCCAACACCACGCCGGCGACCTCACCGACGACTACCATGGCCAGGATCAGAAACAGCGCGGCGAACAGCTTGAGCCGGGCACCGTCGACGTGCTCGATCAGGTGCGGGGCCATCAACACCCCGGCCATCGCGCCTAGTGCCACGCCGACGAAGGACAGCAGTGAGCCGAGCGCGCCGGAGCGCCAACCGGACACTGCGGCAACGAAAGCGATCGCCAGCACGGCGATGTCCAGCCACTGCGACGACGTCATTTTCCGCCTTCTCCTCCGACCAGTGCCATGGCCTCGTCCAGCCCGCGTACCTCGCTGGTGTCCCAGGGCTGCGCCCAGCCCGCGACGTCCAACATCGCCGAGATCACCTGGGCGGTGAATCCCCAGACCAGCATCTCGTTGAGCCGAAACGCCGGCATGGCCCACCGCCGACTGCGCGCATCACGGTAGACCATCAACCGGTTCGCCGGATTGATGAACGCCCGGACCGGAACCCGCGCGACGACAGCCGTCTCGGCAGGGTCCACCACGGTCACCGGCCCGGGGTCTTCGGAGTAGGCCAGCACGGGCACCACCCGGAACGCCGAGGGTGCGATGAAGACCTTCTCCAGCACGACCAGCGGGTGCACCCGGTCCGGGTCGATTCCGGTCTCCTCATTGGCCTCCCGCAGCGCGGTGGCCACCGGTCCGGTATCGCCGGGATCGACTGCCCCGCCCGGGAACGCCGCCTGGCCGGCGTGATGGCGCAACGTCGAGGCCCGCACCGTCACCAGCAGGTCGGCCGATTCCGGTATGACACCCGGCTGCGCCGACGGCGGACCGGAGAACAACACCAGCACCGCTGCATCGCGCCCGTTACCGGTGATGTCGGCCGCGGCGCTGGCCGCCGTCATCATCGTGCGGACGTCGGCGGGAAGCCGGTGCAGGTACGCCTTGGGCAGGCGGTCGACATTGTCGACCAGCGGGCGCAGCCAGGACGGGGTGTTCCCAGCGCTCACCGCGCCTCCCTCTGAGCCGCATTCGGATCGCCGCACGTCAGCGCCGACTGTCCTCGACGGCGGCGGCGATCTCCTCGGCGGTGGAGAAGGGCTGCGGCAGGATGCGGGCAACGCTACCGTCCGCGGCCAGCACCACGGTCGCGGGCATCACGTTGGGGACCCGCAGCGCCGCCGCCACCTGCCGCCGACCGTCCTGCAGGGTGGGCAGCCGCACCCCCAGGTCGGCGAGCAGCGCCAAACCGGCGGCCTCGTTGTCATCTTGATGCACCGTCACCACCAGCACGCCCGGTCCGGCGCGGCGCTGGTACTCGGCGAGCGCGGGTAACTCGTCCCGGCACGGCCCGCACCAGTACGCCCACAAGTTCAGCACCACCCGCCGACCGGCGAACATCGCGGCTACGTCGACGGGCGTGCCGTCGGCCGCACATTCGACGGCGATATCGCGCAGGGCGCCCGGGCCGGTGCCGCCCGACGCGACCCGGCACGGCGGTAGGTCCGCGCGCCCACGCAGCGCGGTCAGGTCTTGCCCGATGGGTGCCGCCGCGCTGCGGCCCGGCGCCACCGCGACCGTGTCGCGGCGAAGCTCGATCACCAGTCCAATGACCAGGGCCACCGCCACCGCCAGTACCGCGACGGTCCACCGGGTTGACCTGTTCATCCGCGGCCGCTACAACCCGGCCAGGGCCAGTAGATGCTCGGTTTCGGGGCCTTTGACCAGCGCGGCGGCTTCGGCCGGGTCGGTGGGTCCGAGCCCGAACGAGGGGCAGTCCTTGGCCAGCAGACACACGCCGCAGGCCGGTTTGCGGGCGTGACATACCCGCCGGCCGTGGAAGATCACCCGGTGACTGAGCAGGGTCCATTCCTTGCGTTCGATCAGCTCGCCGATCGCATGCTCGACTTTGACCGGGTCCTCCTCGGTGGTCCAGCCCCACCGCCGCACCAGGCGCCCGAAGTGGGTGTCGACGGTGATGCCCGGCACCCCGAACGCATTGCCGAGGATCACGTTGGCGGTCTTGCGGCCCACCCCGGGTAGCCGCACCAGTTCGTCCATTGTGGTGGGCAGTTCACCGTCGAACCGCTCGATCAGCGTCTGCCCCAGTTTGATCAACGACGTCGCCTTGTTGCGGTAGAAGCCGGTGGGCCGGATGAGCTCCTCCAACTCGGTGCGGTCGGCCTGCGCGTAGTCCAGTGCGGCCGGGTACCGGGCGAACAACGCCGGTGTCGTGAGGTTGACCCGCACGTCGGTGCACTGCGCCGATAGCACCGTCGCCACGGCCAGCTCCAGCGGCGTGGTGAAGTCCAATTCGCAATGGGCGTCCGGAAAGGCTTGCGCCAGGGTTCGATTCATCCGCCGGGCGCGCCGCACCAGCCCGGTCCGGGTCTCCGTCCGCGCAGCGCGGGAGGGCTTGTCCACTGTCACCTCCGACAGGGTACTAATTCGTGACCGCAACGAGACCTCGCCCATGTTTACTGTCACCTTGTGCCCTGGCTGCTGATCACCGCCGTACCCGCGTTGCTGATGATGGCAGCGGTCGGGTTGGAGCGCATCGAAACCGGGCTGAGCCAGGTCGAGGCGACCAATCCGCAATTTCCCCCGACTCAGGACACCAATCGTGTGTAGCGTTGACGCATCGCTCGACCCTTGGCTCTAGACTCAGACGGCTAGCCAGGTAGAGGCTGGACTCTTGCGCGTTTCAAACTGACAACAACAGCATTAAGGGGCAACGTGGACGAGATCCTGGCCAGGGCCGGAATCTTCCAAGGGGTTGAGCCCAGCGCCGTCGCCGCGCTGACCAAGCAGCTTCAGCCAGTGGATTTTCCGCGCGGGCACACCGTGTTCGCCGAGGGGGAACCCGGTGATCGGCTCTACATCATTGTCTCCGGCAAGGTGAAGATCGGCCGACGTTCTCCGGACGGCCGGGAGAACCTGCTGACCATCATGGGTCCGTCAGACATGTTCGGTGAATTGTCGATCTTCGACCCCGGACCGCGGACGTCCGGCGCCACCACCATCACCGAGGTGCGGGCGGTCTCGATGGACCGCGACGCGCTGCGGTCGTGGATCTCCGACCGGCCCGAGATCGCCGAGCAACTGCTGCGGGTGCTGGCCCGTCGACTGCGCCGCACCAACAACAACCTGGCCGACCTGATCTTCACCGACGTGCCCGGTCGGGTCGCCAAGCAGCTGCTGCAGCTGGCGCAACGGTTCGGTACCCAGGAGGGCGGGGCACTGCGGGTGACCCACGACCTGACCCAGGAAGAGATCGCCCAGCTGGTCGGGGCATCCCGAGAGACGGTGAACAAGGCACTGGCCGACTTCGCCCACCGCGGGTGGATCCGGCTGGAGGGCAAGAGTGTGCTGATCTCCGACTCCGAGCGGCTGGCGCGCCGAGCGAGGTAAGTGTCAGCCCCGAGGCGGAGGTAGTCACCTTCCCGCGAGGCTGTCGTTAGCGCGTGGAAGTGCGAGTAGGTACCACGCCAACGACAGCCTCGGCACGGTGACCGGTGACAGCTCAGCTCCGCAGGTACGCCAGCTGGGCCTGCACCGACCACTCGGCGGCGCCCCAGAGCTCCTCGGCGACATCGGTGTAGACGTGTTCGACGACCTGGCGTGCGGTGGCGTCCTGGCCCAACGCGGTCAGGGCGGAGCGCACCTGGTCGAGCCGCTGCTCGCGGTGCGCCAGGTATCCGGCCGCCACGCCCGCGATATTTGGCAGCTCCGGTCCGTGCCCGGGCAGCACCGTTCGCCCGCCCAGTCCGCCCAGCCGGCGCAGTGAGTCCAGGTAGTGCGCCAGATCGCCGTCTTCGGTGTCGATGACGGTAGTGCCGCGACCCAGCACGGTATCGGCGGTCAGTACGGCGTCGTCCAGCACGAACGAGAGCGAGTCAGCGGTGTGGCCCGGGGTGGCGAACACCTTGATGCGCAGTCCGGCCGCATCGATCACCTGACCGTCGGTCAGGCCGCCGCCCATCCGGCGCTGAAATCCGCTGCCCGCCGAGTAGACCGGCACTCCGGTCGCATCGGCCAGCTTGTCGATGCCGTCGGTGTGGTCGAAGTGCCGATGGCTGATCAGCACCAGCGCGATCTTGTTCGCCTCGACGAGCCGGCTGATGTGCTCGTCGTCGTCCGGCCCGGGGTCGACGATCACCACCTCGTCGCTGCGCGGCCCGCTCAGCACCCAGGTATTGGTGCCCTCCAGCGTCATCAGCCCGGGGTTGTCGGCCAGCAGGACCGACGCGGTCTCGGTGACCGGTCGCAGCCGACCGTAGGCGGGATGACTCAGCGACACGACAGCGACTACCCGGCCGCGGCCCTGAGCTCGACGATCAACTCGACTTCCACCGGGGCATCCAGCGGCAGCTCCGACACCCCGACTGCCGAGCGGGCATGCGCGCCGGCGTCGCCGAACACCTCGCCGATCAGATCGGAGGCACCGTTGACCACGCCGGGCTGCCCGTTGAAGTTCGGCGCCGACGCGACGAACCCGACCACCTTGACCACCCGGGCCACCTCGTCGAGTCCGACCAGTGCGTCCACCGCCGCCAGCGCGTTGAGGGCGCAGATCCGGGCCAGTGTGTGCCCGTCCTCCGGGCTGACGTCGACACCGACCTTGCCGGTGCGCGTCAACGCGCCGCCCTGAATCGGCAGCTGGCCGGAGGTGTAGACCAGGTCGCCGGTGCGGACCGCGGGCACATATGCCGCCAGCGGTGCCGCCACCTCGGGCAGCGTGATCCCGAGTTCGGTCAACCTAGCCCGCCAGCTCATTTCGGGCGTTTCAGGAAGGCGATGAGTTGCTCGCCGGACGGCCCCGGAAGCACCGAGACCAACTCCCAGCCGTCCTCGCCCCACTGGTCGAGGATCTGCTTGGTGGCGTGCGTGATCAACGGGAGATTGGCGTACTCCCACACGGTGCGTTGGCTCATGTGAGCGAGCTTATCGCTAGCGCCGACAAGCGTTTGGTTAGCATGCAGTGGTGACAGCCACACACAGCGGTGAGACCGCTATCGGCTGGCCTTCGCGATTTTCGAAGGCTCGGCTGCATTTCGTGACCGGCAAGGGCGGCACCGGCAAGTCGACGGTGGCGGCGTCGCTGGCATTGTCGCTGGCGGCCGGGGGGCGCCGGGTACTGCTGGTGGAGGTCGAGGGGCGCCAAGGCATCGCACAGCTCTTCGACGTACCGCCGTTGCCGCCGGACCCGGTCAAGATCGCCACCGCCGAGGGCGGCGGGCAGGTCGACGCGCTGGCGATGGACATCGAGGCCGCGTTCCTGGAATACCTCGATCTGTTCTACAACCTGGGCATCGCCGGACGGGCGATGCGGCGCGTCGGGGCAGTCGAGTTCGCCACCACCATCGCGCCGGGCCTGCGTGACGTCATCCTGACCGGCAAGATCAAGTACCACGTGATTCAGGCCGACAAGAACAAGAAACTGGTGTACGACGCGATCGTGGTCGACGCGCCGCCGACCGGTCGGATCGCCCGGTTCCTCGACGTCACCAAGGCGGTATCGCAGCTGGCCAAGGGCGGCCCGGTGCACTCTCAGGCCGATGGCGTGGTGAAGTTGCTGCATTCCGATCAGACCGCGATCCACCTGGTGACGCTGCTGGAGGCCCTGCCGATACAGGAGACCCTCGAGGCCATCGAAGAACTGCGAGAGTTGGAGTTGCCGATCGGCAGCGTGATCGTCAACCGCGACATCCCCATACACCTGGAGCCCGACGACCTGGCCAAAGCCGCCGAGGGTGTCGTCGACGCCGACGCGGTCCGGGCCGGCCTGGCCGCGGCCGGGATCACGCTGGCCGACGACGACTTCGCCGGCCTGCTGACCGAGACCATCCAGCACGCCACCCGCATCAGCGCCCGCACCGAAAGTGCCGAGGAGTTGGAGCAGTTGGATGTGCCGCGCCTGCAGTTGCCGACCATCCCCGACGGGGTGGACCTCGGCAGCCTCTATGAACTCTCCGAGATTCTCGGCCAACAGGGGGTCCGATGACAGCCGACTCGACCGGCAAGCCACCGGCGCTGGACATGGCCGCGATTCTGGCCGACACCGCCAACCGCGTGGTGGTGTGCTGCGGCGCCGGTGGTGTCGGCAAGACCACCACTGCCGCCGCGATGGCGGTGCGGGCCGCCGAATACGGCCGCACCGTGGTGGTGCCGACCATCGACCCGGCCCGGCGACTGGCGCAGGCTCTGGGCATCGACGACCTGGGTAACACCCCGCAGCGGGTGCCGTTGGGCCCGGAGGTGACCGGCGAACTGCACGCGATGATGCTCGATATGCGTCGCACGTTCGACGAGATGGTGGTCCAGTACTCCGGCCCGGACCGGGCCGAGTCCATCCTGAACAACCAGTTCTACCAAACGGTCGCCACCTCGCTCGCCGGTACGCAGGAGTACATGGCCATGGAGAAGCTCGGCCAGTTGCTGGCCGAGGACCGTTGGGACCTGGTGGTGGTCGACACCCCACCGTCCCGCAACGCCTTGGACTTCCTCGACGCACCGAAGCGGCTGGGCAGTTTCATGGACAGTCGACTGTGGAAGCTGTTGTTGGGGCCCGGGCGGGGTATCGGCAAGTTGGTCGCCGGCGCACTCGGTCTGGCGATGAAGGCGCTGTCGACCGTGCTCGGCTCTCAAATGCTTTCCGACGCAGCAAGTTTCGTTCAGTCTCTGGATGCCACCTTCGGCGGGTTCCGGGAGAAGGCGGACCGCACCTACGACCTACTCAAGCGCCGCGGCACCCAGTTCGTGGTGGTGTCGGCGGCCGAGCCCGACGCGTTGCGCGAGGCGTCGTTCTTCGTCGACCGACTCTCGCAGGAACACATGCCGCTGGCTGGGCTGATCCTCAACCGCACCCATCCGATGCTGTGCGACCTGCCCATCGAGCGCGCCATCGACGCCATCGAATCACTGAAGGAAGACCAGGTCGGCAAGTCGCTGCCCGATGGGGCGAAGGCGCTCACCACCGCAGCCTTGCAGATTCACGCCGAACGCGGCGCCACCGCCAAGCGTGAGGTTCGGCTGTTGTCGCGCTTCACTAGGGCAAACCCGCGCGTAGCCATTGTCGGGGTCCCGTCGCTGCCGTTCGATGTCTCCGACATGGAGGCGCTGGGTGCGATCGCCGACCAGCTAACGGCGAAGGCGCAAGCGAAGTAGCCGCCAAGAAGACGACTCAGTCGCGGATCAGCCCACGTCGCGCTGTTTGCGCTGGGCGGCGAAGTACTCCCGCCAGGAGGTCACCTCGGGATGCTGCTTGAGCAGTGCCCGCCGCTGCCGCTCGGTCATGCCGCCCCACACGCCGAATTCAACCCGGTTGTCCAAGGCGTCGGCCAGGCAATCGAGAACCACCGGGCAATGCCGGCAGATCACCGCTGCCTTGCGCTGCGCGGCACCGCGCACAAAGAGCTCGTCGGGGTCGGTGGTTCGGCACAGCGCCCTAGCGACCCAGGCGATCCTGCCCTCGTCCTGCACGCCGCGCAGAACGGTTCGGCCGGTTGGTGTCGCTGGTGCGCTGATCTCGTGAACAGCTGACTGGGTAACAGACACTGACGATCCTCCGTCCCGGCCGCCCCCGCAGCCACCTTTTCACCATCTACGCCGACCACTATTGCGATCTACGCCACATCGCGTGATCAGTGTTACCTGAATCGCACTTGATGTCCAAGTTAGGTGGTCAGGTGGCATCTGCGCAACCGGTAGCGGGCCTCGTTTTTGGGACAACCGTGCCGTCCGATCATGATCTGGGCACGTATCGGCCGCTAGGGACGGTCGCGAGCCGGGGTTTTCTGACGTCGACGGCGGTTCCCGGATCTGGCGGCCCCGGCCGGTTCCGGGTCTTCGGCGAGCGACACCCGGGACCGGGTTAGTGTGTTAGCCATGTCGGAGCGTCCCCCGACCGGCCTCACCGTGTTCAAACTGGCCGGGTGTTGTCTGCTCGCCGCCGTGCTGCTTGCGGCGCTGCTGTTTCCGGTCGCCGGCGGTGTCGGCCTGATATCCAATCGCGCCTCCGACGTGGTGGCCAATGGGTCGGCCCAGTTAGTCGGCGGTGACGTGCCGGCGGTGTCGACCATGGTCGACGCCAAGGGCAACACGATCGCGTGGCTGTACTCCCAGCGCCGGTTCGAGGTTCCCAACGACAAGATCGCCGACACGATGAAGCTGGCGATCGTCTCCATTGAGGACAAGCGGTTCGCCGAGCACAGCGGGGTCGACTGGAAGGGCACGCTGACCGGTCTGGCCGGTTACGCCTCCGGTGACGTGGACACCCGCGGAGGTTCCACCCTCGAACAGCAGTACATCAAGAACTACCAGCTGCTGGTGCTGGCCCAGACCGACGCCGAGAAGCGCGCCGCAATCGAGACCACCCCGGCGCGCAAGCTCCGGGAGATCCGGATGGCACTCACCCTGGACCGGACATTCACCAAGCCACAGATTCTGACCCGCTACCTGAATTTGGTGTCGTTCGGCAACAACTCGTTCGGTATCCAGGACGCAGCGCAGACCTACTTCGGCGTCGACGCCTCGGACCTGAACTGGCAGCAGTCGGCGCTGCTGGCCGGGATGGTGCAGTCGACCAGCGCACTGAATCCCTACGATAATCCCGAAGGCGCGCTGGCAAGGCGAAATGTGGTGCTGGACACCATGATCGATAATCTGTCCGGCGAGGCCGACGCGCTGCGAGCGGCCAAGGAGGAGCCGCTCGGCATCCTTCCGCAACCCAACGAGTTGCCCCGAGGATGCATCGCGGCCGGCGACCGGGCTTTCTTCTGCGACTACGTGCAGGAGTATTTGTCGCGGGCCGGGATCAGCAAGGAACAGGTGGCCCGCGGCGGCTACGTGATCCACACGACGCTGGACCCCGACGTGCAGGGCCCGATCAAGCAGGCGATCGACAACTTCGCCAACCCGAATGTGCAGGGCATCGCCAGTGTGATGAGCGTGATCAAGCCCGGTAGCGACGCGCACCCGGTGGTGGCGATGGCCAGCAACCGCACCTACGGGCTCAACGGCGACATCGGCCAAACCATGCGGCCGCAACCGTTCTCGTTGGTCGGCGACGGCGCCGGGTCCATCTTCAAGACGTTCACGGTGGCCGCCGCCCTGGAGATGGGCATGGGCATCAGCGCCGATCTCGACGTGCCGGGCCGGTTCCAGACCAAGGGCATGGGCAGCGGCGGTGCCAAGGGTTGCCCCAAGGAGACCTGGTGCGTGGTGAACGTCGCGCCCTACCGGTCGCCGATGAACGTCTCCACCGCGCTGGCCACCTCACCCAACACCGCCTTCGCGAAGCTGATCTCGCAGGTCGGGGTGGGGCGCACCGTCGACATGGCGATCAAGCTGGGGCTGCGCTCCTATGCCGACCCGGGCACCGCCCGCGACTACGATCCGGACAGCAACGAGAGCCTGGCTGATTTCGTCAAACGGCAGAACCTAGGGTCGTTCACCCTGGGCCCGATCGAGGTCAACGCGCTGGAGTTGTCCAACGTCGCCGCGACCCTCGCCTCCGGTGGCGTCTGGTGCCCGCCGAATCCGATCGACAAGGTCTTCGACCGCAATGGCAACGAGGTGGCGGTCACCACCGAGAACTGCGACCGAGTGGTCCCCGAAGGGCTGGCGAACACGCTGGCCAACGCGCTGAACAAGGACACTCAGGGCGGCGGCACCGCGGCGGGCGCGGCGGGATCTGTGGGCTGGGATCTGCCGATGTCGGGCAAGACCGGTACCACCGAGGCACACCGGTCCTCGGGCTTTCTGGGTTTCACCAACCGCTTCGCGGCGGCGAACTACATCTTCGACGATTCCAGCTCGCCATCGGACCTGTGCTCGTTCCCGCTGCGGCACTGCGGGGACGGGGACCTGTTCGGCGGCAACGAGCCGGCCCGGACCTGGTTCGCCGCGATGAAGCCGATCGCCACCGACTTCGGCGAGGTCGTCATGCCGCCGCCCGACCCCCGGTACGTCGACGGCGGCCCCAACTCGCGGGTGCCCAGTGTTACCGGCCTGGACATTGAAGCCGCGCGCCAGCGACTCAAGGAAGTCGGGTTCCAGGTCGCCGATCAGCCGAACTGGGTCAACAGCAGTGCCCGCTCCGGGGCGGTCGTCGGCACCTCGCCGGGCGGGCAGACCATTCCCGGCTCGATCATCACCATCGAGGTGAGCAACGGCATCCCGCCACCACCACCGCCACCGCCGGAGGGCATGCCGCCGCCGCCGATGGGTTCGACGGTCGTGGAGATTCCGGGGCTGCCGCCGATCACCATTCCGCTGCTGCCGCCGCCGCCGTAACACCGAGCGGCGGTCTGGGCGCAGTAGTCTGAATCCCATGGCCTCATCACCTGCCCTGACCCGGTCCGTCGTCGCCGCATCGGCGGCGCTCGGATCGGCGGCGCTCGCCATCGGCTACGGCGCGATCATCGAGCGCAACGCATTCGTGGTGCGCAAGGCGACGCTGCCAGTGCTGGCTCCGGGTTCGTCACCGCTGCGGGTGCTGCACATCAGCGATATCCACATGCGTCCCGGCCAACACCGCAAACAGGCCTGGCTGCGGGATCTGGTCCGTTTGGAGCCCGACCTGGTGGTCAATACCGGCGACAACCTGGCGCACCCGAAGGCGGTGCCAGCGGTGGTGCAGGCCCTCGGTGATCTGCTGTCAGTGCCGGGCGTGTTCGTCTTCGGCAGCAATGACTATTTCGGGCCGCGTCTGAAGAACCCGGCGAAATACCTAACCAAGCCGACGCATCGCGTCTACGGCACGGCGCTGCCATGGCAGGACCTGCGGGCGGTGTTCACCGAACGGGGCTGGCTGGATCTGACCCACAACCGCCGGGAGTTCGAGGTGGCCGGTCAGCGGATCGCGGCGGCCGGTGTCGACGACCCACACATCGAACGGGACCGCTACGACGCCATCGCCGGACCGGCCGACCCCACCGCCACGTTGCGGCTGGGGCTGACCCACTCGCCGGAGCCGCGGGTGCTGGATCGCTTCGCCGGCGACGGCTACCAGCTGGTGATGGCCGGCCACACTCACGGCGGCCAGCTGTGCGTGCCGTTCTACGGCGCGCTGGTGACCAACTGCGGTCTGGACCGTTCGCGGGTCAAGGGTCCGTCGCAGTGGGGCGGCCACATGCGCCTGCACGTCTCGGCCGGGATCGGGACCTCGCCGTTCGCGCCGGTGCGGTTCGCCTGCCGCCCCGAGGCCACCCTGCTGACCCTGGTCCCCGCACCCACCGGCGGCGACGGTTCGCAGCTCACCCGCGACTCCACACAGCCGGCCGTATCGGCGCTGTGACACCCGGAGACCAACTGACCCTTATGGCCGACCGCGGGCATCCGCGCCACTGGGCCGACAATGCGGTTCGGCTGATCGAGGCCGACGCCCGCCGCAGTGCCGACACCCATCTGCTGCGCTACCCGCTGCCATCGGCCTGGGCCGGTGACGTCGACGTGGCGCTGTATCTCAAAGACGAGACCACCCACATCACCGGCAGCCTCAAGCATCGGTTGGCCCGCTCGCTGTTTCTTTACGGGCTGTGCAACGGCTGGATCGAAGAGGGCACCACGGTGGTCGAGGCGTCGTCGGGGTCCACGGCGGTCTCCGAGGCGTACTTCGCCGCGCTGCTGGGTCTGCCGTTCGTCGCGGTGATGCCCGCCTCCACCAGCATCTCCAAGGTGGCGCTGATCGAGGCACAGGGCGGTCGCTGCCATTTCGTGGCGCACTCGGCCGACGTTTATGCCGAAGCGGAGCGGATCGCCGCCGACACCGGCGGGCACTACCTGGATCAGTTCACCAACGCCGAGCGGGCCACCGACTGGCGCGGCAACAACAACATCGCCGAGTCGATCTTCGAGCAACTGCGCGACGAGGCCCATCCCATCCCGACGTGGATCGTGGTCGGGGCCGGCACCGGCGGCACCAGCGCGA
>JBDTEP010000253.1:0-10903 GCA_039922455.1 Mycobacterium sp.
ATCGGGGTGACGAATTCGACGACGGCCTCGGCGGTTTCCTTCTTCAGGTCGCCGTAGCCGCGCCCGGCGTAGCCGTCAACCAGCGTGTTGACGTCGGTGCCGGTGACCGCGGCTTGAATGGTCAGCAAGTTCGACACTCCGGGCTTGGACTCGGGGTCGTAGCGGATCTCGCGCTCGGAGTCGGTGACGGCCGAACGAATCTTTTTGGCGCTTTTCGCCGGATCGTCAAGCAGGCTGATCAGTCCGGCGTCGGTGGCCGCGGACTTGCTCATCTTGGCGGTCGGGTCCTGCAGGTCGTAGATCTTGGCGGTGGCCTTGGGGATCATGACCTCGGGAACGACGAAGGTGTCCGGGAACCGCGCGTTGAAGCGCTGGGCGACGTCACGTGCGAGTTCCAGGTGCTGTCGCTGGTCTTCGCCCACGGGGACCAGATCGGCGTCGTAGGCCAGCACGTCGGCGGCCATCAACACCGGGTAGGTGAACAGGCCCACGGTGGTCGAGTCGGCGCCCTGCTTGTTCGACTTGTCCTTGAACTGCGTCATCCGCGACGCCTGCCCGAATCCGGTGAAACAGCCCAGCACCCAGGCGAGTTCGGCGTGCGCGGGCACGTGGCTCTGCACGAAGATGGCGCTGCGCGCCGGGTCGATCCCCAACGCCAGGTACTGGGCGGCGGTCACCAGCGTGCGCCGGCGCAGCGTCGCCGGGTCCTGCGCGACGGTGATCGCATGCAGGTCGACGACGCAGAAGAACGCCTCGTGGTCGTCCTGCAGGCCGGTCCAGTGGGTGACCGCGCCGAGGGCGTTTCCGAGGTGCAGCGAGTCGGAGGTGGGCTGGACGCCGGAGAAGACAACCGGACGGGATGGGCGAGTGCTCATGATTGCTCGATCCTGTCACGCGCGGGCGACGGCAACCGCACGTGGTAACAGAGTGTCCGCTCTGTTACGGTGGTCGCCATGCCCCGTCCGCGCGTGCACGACCCCGACCGGGCACTGGACGCCGTTGAGTCACTGGCGGCGCGGTCCGGCCCCGCCGCGGTGACGATCCGCGCGGTCGGCGAGGCGACCGGTGCCTCCAATGGTGCGATCTACCACGGGTTCGGGTCGCGGGCCGGGCTGCTGGCCGCCGCCTGGTTGCGGGCCGCCCGGCGATTCCTGGCGGTGCAGCGCGAGTTGGTGGACGGCGCGCGGGGGCCGGGCGAGGCTGCCGTGACCGTCGAGGCCGTGGTGGCCGCCGCCGACGCCCCGGTGGTGTTCGCCGAACGCCATCCCGAGGCGTCTAAGCTGCTGTTCGCGATCCGACGCGACGAACTGCTCGACGACGTGCCTGCTGAACTGGCCGATCAACTCCGCCACACCGACGCCGAACTGACCGGATTGTTGGTCCGGCTCGCCGGTGAGCTGTGGGACCGTCGCGACGCCGCCGCCGTGGACACCATCACCACCTGCGTCGTCGACCTGCCCACCGCGATCGTGCTCAGCCGGAATCGGCTGGGCAGCAACACCGCCCGCGCGCAGTTACATGCCGCGGTGCGCGCCGTCCTGTCCGTTGGACCAACCTGAAGAATGGATCCACCCTGTGAACCTGACCTATGACGACAAGATCGCCGTTCTGGATCTCGGCGATGACGAAAACCGGTTCTCCACGGGGTTTCTCGATGAGATCGATCGGGTGCTCGACGACGTGCTGGCCGCCAACACCCAGGGGAAGGCCCAGGGGTTGGTCACCACCGGCGGCGGCAAGTTCTACTCCAACGGCCTGGATCTGGACTGGCTGATGGCCAACGGCGACCGCACCACCTGGTACGTCGGGCGGGTGCAGGAGCTGCTGGCGCGGGTGCTGACGCTGCCGATTCCGACCGCGGCGGCGGTGGTCGGCCACGCGTTCGGAGCCGGGGCGATGCTGGCGGTGGCGCACGATTTTCGGGTGATGCGCGCCGACCGAGGCTTCTTCTGCTTCCCCGAGGTCGACATCCGAATTCCGTTCACTCCCGGGATGGCCGCGCTGATCCAGTCCAAGCTCGCGCCGCCGGCAGCGGTGGCCTCGATGACCACCGGTCGCCGGTTCGGCGGGGCGGACGCGCAGGCGGTCGGGATCGTGGACGGCACCGCCGGTGACGGCGCGGTGACCCCGGCCGCGGTCGAGTTGCTGCGGCCGCTGGCCGGCAAAGACCGGGGCACGCTGGGCGCGATCAAGAACACCATGTTCGGCCCCGCCGTGGCGGCGCTGACGGCGGGCGAAGGCACACCGGCCACGTTCACCACCGCGCGGGCGGACAGGCAGTGATTGCCCCAGCCGCGCGGACGGATACCTCAGATGCGACCCTGAAGCCCGATGTCAGCCATTCCCGACGCCAACCGACGCACCCGCACCGACCGGTGCCCGGGCGTGCTGCGGCCCTGGCCGGCCGATGACGGCCTGCTGGTGCGGCTGCGCCTGATCGGGGGGCGGCTGCCACCGGCCGCGCTGGCCCGGTTACTCGAGTTCAGTGCCGAGTTCGCCGACGGCCGGATCCAGCTGACCAAGCGGGCCAACCTGCAGATCCGAGGGCTGCGCGGGAATGACGGGCAACTGGCGCCGGCGGCCGTCACCGCCCTGCGGGCCACCGAACTGCTGCCGTCACCCACCCATGAGCTGATCCGCAACATCCTGGTGTCCCCGCAGACCGGGCACGCCGGCGGACGCGTCGACCTGCGCCCAATTGCGGAACGGCTCGATGTGCTGCTGTGCGGCGATCCGAGCCTGGCCGGGCTGCCCGGACGCTTCCTATTCACCCTCGACGACGGCCGCGGCGACCTGATGGACCGGGCGACCGATGCCGGCCTGGTGGTGATCAGCGGCACTGAGGCGCAGCTGCGGGTCGGCGAGCAGTGGGGCGCCGTGGTGAGCATCGCCGAGGCCGCCGAACAGCTCGCCGGCTTGGCCGGTGCGTTCCAAGCCGCCCGCGGCGGCGGTCCGGACGCGCCGTGGCACATCCGCGAACTGCCCAGCCCGCTTCGGCCCGTCGCCGCCGCCGATCCACGCCTCCCAGCGCCGTCGGGTCCGCTGCCTTACGGCCCCGTTCCCGGCGGCACGCACCTGCACGTACCCGACGGCGTGCTCACCCCGCAGCTGGGCCGCTCCCTTCTCGAAGGCCCCGAACTCGTCGTGACCCCGTGGCACGGCATCTTCATCCCCACCGACCCGCAGCGCAGGAGGCAACCCCCGTGACCAGGCCCGCGGCCCGTCCCACCAAGCGCTACACCTACATCGACGACGGCCCGGCGATCTACGTCGAATCGTTCGCCACCATCCGCCGCGAGTCCGACCTGTCGCATATCCCCGCCACGGCCGAGCGGCTCGCGGTGCGGATGATCCACGGCGCCGGACAGACCGACGTCGCCGCCGACCTGCTGATCCACCGCGACGCGGTGCCCGCCGGCCGGGCCGCACTCGACGGCGGCGCGCCCATCCTCTGCGACAGCCGGATGGTGGCGGTCGGGGTGACCGCCAGCCGGCTGCCCGCCGGCAACGAAGTGCACTGCTACCTGCGCGACGAGCGGGTTCCGGCCCTGGCCCGGGAGTGGGGCACCACCCGTTCGGCGGCGGCCGTCTCCTTGTGGGAGCCGGTGCTGGCAGGTGCCGTCGTCGCGATCGGCAACGCGCCGACCGCGCTGTTCCATCTGCTGGAGCTGATCCTCGACGGCGGGCCGCGCCCGGCGGTGATCGTCGGCTGCCCGGTGGGGTTCATCGGCGCCGCCGAGTCCAAGGCGGCGTTGGCCGCCCTGCACGCCGAACACGGCATCGACATCCCGTTCGTGACGGTGCGCGGCCGCCGCGGCGGCTCGGCGATCACCTCGTCGGCGCTCAACGCACTCGCCTCGGACGGTGAACGATGAGCCGCTCCTCGGGCCGTTTTTACGGGGTGGGCCTGGGCCCCGGCGACCCCGAGCTGATCACCCGCAAGGCGGCGCGGATCATCGGCGAGGCCGATGTGGTGGCCTACCACGCCGGGGTCAACAAGGCGTCGTATGCACGCACCATCGCCGCCGACCTGATCGGCGCCGGTGTCATCGAAGAGGAACTGCGCTACCCGGTCACCACCGGGGTCACCGACCACCCGGGGGGGTACACCGGCGCGCTCGCCGACTTCTACGAGCAGTCCGCGGCCCGGCTGGCCGCCCACCTGGACGCCGGGCGCACGGTGGCGCTGCTGGCCGAGGGCGACCCGCTGTTCTACGGCTCCTTCATGTACATGCACGACCGGCTCAGCGATCGCTTTCCCACCGAGATCATCCCGGGCGTCCCGGCGTTCAGCGCTGCCACCGCCGCGCTGGGCATGCCGCTGGTGCGCCAGACCGACGTGCTCACCGTGCTGCCGGGCACCCTGCCCGAGCATGAGTTGGCGATGCGGTTGGCCGGCACCGACGGCGCCATCATCATGACGCTCGGCCGCACCTTCCCCGCGGTCCGGCGCGCGCTGGTCGCGGCCGGGCGCCTGGAGCACGCCCACTACGTCGAGCGGGCCAGCCACCCTCAGCAGCGCTGGCTACCGGTGGCCGGCATGGACGAGGCCGACGCGGCAAGCGTCCCCTACCTGTCGCTGATCGTCGTCGACGGCGACTCCCGCAACGGGCGGCGTTCCCGGACCCCGGCGCCGCAACCGGCAGCCGCCGCAGCGCCGGTGACCGAGCCCGCCGAACTGCTGGTGATCGGCATCGGGCCGGGACCTGCGCACTGGCTGACCGGCGAGGCGGCCACCGCACTGGCCGACGTCGACCACGTGGTCGGCTACGGCCCCTACGTCGCGCGGGTGCCGCAGCGGGCCGGCCTGCAACGGCACTCGTCGGGCAACACCGTCGAGCTGGATCGGGCCCGCTTCGCGCTGGACCTGGCCGTCCGCGGCGAGAAGGTGGCCGTCGTCTCCGGCGGGGACGCCGGGGTGTTCGGGATGGCCGCCGCGGTCTTCGAGGCCGCCCAGGACGAGCGGTACCGCGCTATCGACGTGCGGGTGCTGCCCGGGTTGTCGGCGGTGCAGGCGGTAGCTGCGGCAGCCGGCGCCCCGATCGGGGCCGACTTCGCGGTGCTCAGCCTGTCCGATCGGCTCAAACCCTGGTCGGTGATCGAGGCCAGGCTGCGAGCGATCGCCGACGCCGATCTGGTGCTGGCCGTCTACAACCCGGCCTCGCGGGCCCGCCCCGACCAGATCGCGATCGCCCGCAAGATCCTGCTCGAACACCGAGCTACCGACACTGTGGTGGTGGTCGGCCGCGACATAGGCCGGGCCGACGAGTCGCTGACGATCACCACGCTGGGCGAGTTGGACACCGACGCCATCGACATGAAATGCCTGCTCCTGGTGGGAGCCTCGTCGACGCGGGTGACGCCGTCGGGCCGGGTGTGGACACCTCGTTGGGTGCGATGAAGTGGGTGCGGTGAGCGCGCCGGTCCGGTTCGTCGGCGCCGGGCCGGGCGCGGCGGACCTGCTAACGGTGCGGGCCGCGCGACTACTGGCGGAGGCCGACGTGGTGCTCTATCCGGGCAGCTATCTGGACCCGGAGGTGCTCGCACACTGTTGCGCGACAGCCGAACTCGTCGACACCGCCGAGCTGGACCTGGATGTGATCGTGGCCCGGATCGTCGCCGCGCAACAGGCGGGCCTGCGGGTGGTGCGGCTGGTGTCGGGCGATCCGTCGCTCTACAGCGCGCTCTCCGAGCAGACCCGCCGGCTCGATGCGCTCGGTGTGCCGTGGGACATCACGCCCGGTGTGCCCGCCTATGCGGCGGCGGCCGCGGTGCTCGGCCGCGAGCTCACGGTGCCGCTGGTGGCGCAGTCGGTGGTACTGACCCGGGTCCAAGCCGCCTCCACCGCGATGCCGCAGCGCGAAGCACTGGCCGCGTTCGCCGCGACCGGGGCCACCCTGGCGCTGCACCTGGCGATCACCCGGACCCGAGAACTGATGGCCGAGCTGGAATCCGACTACGGCGCCTCCTGCCCGGTCGCGGTGGTCTACCGCGCGTCGCAACCCGATGAACTCGTGCTGCGTGGCACCATCGCCGACATCGCCGACGCCGTCGAGGCGGCGGGGTTGCGTCAGGCCGCGCTGATACTGGTAGGCCGGGCCATTGCGGATCTGCCCGATCCGTGTGCCGGTGAGAGCCATCTCTACGACGCGGCGCGGGACCGGTCAGGGCCGGATTAGCGCCCACTGGGTGACGGTGCGGGCCGGTGTCCAGCCGGTGAAAGTGCCGAGCGGGGCGGCATGTTCGACGTGGATACGGGTCAGCTCGCCGCCGTGTTCGGCGTAGGCCGCCACCAGCAGCGCCTCGGATTCGAGCGTGACACCGTGGGCCACCAGCCGCCCGCCCGGCGCCAGCACCTCCAGGCAGGCGGCCAGCACCCCGGTACGGCTCAGGCCGCCGCCGATGAACACGGCGTCCGGCGCGGGCAGGCCTGCGAGCGCCTGCGGGGCGGCAGCGCACACGACGCGCAGCGCGGGTACCCCGAGGTTGCGGGAGTTATCCGAGATGCGCTGCGCCCTGTCTTGATTCGCCTCGATCGCGATGGCCCGGCAGGTGGGGTGGGCACGTAGCCATTCGATGCCCACCGAGCCGGCGCCCGCGCCGACATCCCACAGCAACTGTCCGGGCGCCGGTGACAGCCGGGCCAGCGCCGACGCCCGCAGGTCGCGTTTGGTGAGCTGTCCGTCGTGGTCGTAAGCGTCGTCGGGCAGGCCGGTCGCCCAGCCGGACACCAGCGGGCCGACCAAATCTAGTGCGACGATGTTGAGCCGCGGTACCGGACCCCCGAATTCGACTGGAGTGCTGTGCCGCACCGACTCCGCGGCGCCACCGAGATCACCCAACACCACCATTGCGCTGGCGCCGTAGCCGCGGTCGGTCAGCAGGCCGGCCAGCTGGCCGGGGGTGTGTTCGTCCGACGACAACACCAACACGCGCCGGCCCGGCGCCAGCTCGCGCAGCACCGCGTGCACGTCGCGGCCGACCACGCTGATCACCGCGGTGGACTCGGCGGACCACCCCAGCCTGGCCCGGGCCAGCGTCACCGAGGACACCTGCGGTACCACCGTGACGGCGTCGGCACCGAACAACTCGATCAACGTGCTACCCACGCCGGACAGCAGCGGGTCACCGGAGGCCAGCGCCACGATCCGCAGCCCCGCGAGGTCGTCGAAGAGTGCGGGCAGGCCGGCGCGTAGCGGGGACGGCCAGCTCTGCCGCCGCTGGCCGTCCACCGCCGGCAGCAGTTCCAGTTGGCGCGGCGCGCCGATCACGACGTCGGCCGCCAGCACCGTCTCCTTCGCCGGCCCGGCCAGTCCGGGCCAGCCGTCGGCGCCGATTCCGACAACGGCAAGGCCAGGGACTTCAGCGGGGGCGTGGATGGGCATGGGTGTTAGGGTATCGGCGCGAAGTGCCAGGGAAGTCGGTGTGACTCCGACGCAGGCCCGCTACGGTGTTCCGCGGCGCATCCCCGCAATGGGGGCGCGCCCCGGTCAGTCCGAATACCGGCTTCGCGTTGCCAACACCGGTGTTGGTGATCACGAGCGGAGCCTCCATGCAACAGCTGTATCCCTTCCCTGCCGTCCTCGGCGGCGACCCGGACGCACCGGGCGGCCTCGACGACATGGCGCTGGCGCTTGTCCTGAGCGCCATCTCCCCCGGCATCGGTGGCGTGCTCATCCGCGGCGAGAAGGGCACCGCCAAGTCGACGCTGGCACGCGCGCTCGCCCAGGTGCTGCCGCCCATCGACGTGGTGGCCGGCGACCGCTTCTCCTCCGATCCCGCCGATGCGCACCCGCTCTCCCCCGACGGCCCGTTCCCCGCCGACGCCGCCACGGCGACCCGCCCGGTGCGGCTGGTGGAGCTGCCGGTCGGCGCCACCGAGGACCGGGTGGTGGGGTCCATCCACCTGGAGCGGGCGCTGGGCACCGGCGTGGTGGAATTCGAGCCCGGCCTTTTGGCCCGGGCCAACCGCGGCATCCTCTACGTCGACGAGGTCAACCTGCTCGCCGACCACCTGGTGGACCTGCTGCTGGACGCCGCCGCGATGGGGCGGCTGACGGTCGAACGCGACGGCGTCTCGATCACCCACGCCGCCAGGTTCGTGATCGTCGGGACGATGAATCCCGAGGAGGGCGAGCTGCGTCCGCAACTGCTCGACCGATTTGGGCTGACCGTTGAGGTTGCCGCACCGCGCGATCCGGCGTTGCGCGCCGAGGCGGTACGCCGGCGACTGGCCTTCGACGCCGATCCGGAAGCCGTCGCCCGGGCGTACGCCGCGGCCGAAGAACGGCTGCGGACCCGGATCCGCCAGGCGCAGGAACTGTTGCCTCGGGTGCTGCTCACCCACGCCGCACTGGTCAAAATCGGCGAGATCTGTGCGGCATTCGACGTGGACGGCCTGCGCGGCGATATCGTCACCGCCCGCACCGCGGTCGCCCACGCGGCGTGGCAGGGCCGCGACGCGGTGAACATCGACGATCTGCGGATAGCCGCCCGGCTGGCACTGCCGCATCGGCGGCGGCGCAAGCCGTTTGACGCGCCGGGGCTCGATGAAGCCGAACTCGACGAGCTGCTGCCACCGGAGGACCCCGACCCCGACCCCGAGCCCGACCCCGAGCCCGATCCGGAACCCGGCGGTCCTCCGGACGGCGGGAACGCCGTACCCCCCGATCAGGGCGGGCCGACGCCGGCTAAGCCCGGCTCCACCTCGACCGTGGGCGCCGACTCCCCTTACCGGGCACGGTTTTTCACCGTCGACGGGGTCGGTGCGGGACGCGCCGGCCGACGCAGCCGGGCCCGCACCAGTTCCGGACATCGGGTCGGTGCCACCGCGGCGAACATCGCCGGTGGCCTGCATCTGTTCGAGACGCTGCGCGCCGCCGCACCGCATCAGGGGGCCCGAGGCCGGATGCACGGCCGGATGCTTCTGCAGGCGGACGATCTTCGTCGTGCCGTCCGGGAGGGCCGGGAGGCCAACCTGGTGCTGTTCGTCGTCGACACCTCCGGGTCGATGGCGGCGGCCGAGCGGATGCGGCACGTCAAGACCGCGATCGCCTCGCTGCTGCTGGACGCCTACCGTCGTCGCGATCGGGTCGCGGTGGTGACGTTCCGCGACCGCGGCGCCCAGGTGGTGTTGCCGGCGACCGGTTCGGTGGAGATCGCCGCGGTGCGCCTCGATGAGGTGCCGGCCGGCGGGCGCACCCCGCTGGCCGAGGGGTTGACCGAAGCCGCCGAGGTGATCCGTCGGGAGCGGCTGCGCGACCCAGCCTGCCGCCCGCTGCTGGTGGTGCTCACCGACGGGCGGGCCACCGCCGGCGCCGACCCGGTCGAGCGTTCCAGTCAGGCCGCGGTTCAGCTTGCCCGACAGGGCTTTTCGGCAGTGGTCGTGGATTGTGAGAACGGTCGAATGCGGCTCGGGTTGGCCCGCATTCTGGCCGATCACCTGCGGGCCGAATACGTCCCGCTGCCGCAGGTGAGCGCCGAGGCCCTCACCGACATCGTGAATGGAGCCGCCTGATGCCGCAGGGACAACCGTTGACGGTGCCCGACGACAACCTGACCACCCGCCAGCGGCGCAACCGGCCGCTGCTGATGGTGCACACCGGTGACGGCAAGGGGAAATCCACCGCCGCGTTCGGGATGGCGCTGCGCGGCTGGAACCAGGGCTTCAACATCGGGGTCTTCCAGTTCGTCAAGTCGGCGAAGTGGCGGGTCGGTGAGCAGGCGGTGCTGGAGCGGCTCGGCACGCTGCACGACGAGACCGGCGAGGGTGGCCCGGTGCAGTGGCACAAGATGGGCTCGGGTTGGTCGTGGAGCCGCAAGGCCGGCAGCACCGAGGACCACTCCGGCGACGCCTTGGCAGGCTGGACCGAGGTGAAGCGCCGCCTCGCCGAACAGACCCACGACCTGTACGTGCTCGACGAATTCACTTACCCGATCGATTGGGGCTGGGTGGACGTCGACGACGTGGTGGAGACGTTGGGTAACCGCCCCGGCCATCAGCATGTGGTGATCACCGGCCGGCGCGCCCACCCGAAGCTGGTTGAGATCGCCGACCTGGTCACCGAGATGACCAAGATCAAGCATCCGATGGACGCCGGCCAGAAAGGCCAGCGCGGCATCGAATGGTGAGTGCGTGGTAGCCCCATGGTGAGCCCTCTGCCGCCCCGACTGGTGGTGGCCGCGCCCGCATCCGGGCACGGCAAGACCACCGTGGCGGTCGGGCTGATGGCGGCGCTGGCCGCGCGTGGCCTGGCGGTCAGCGGGCACAAGGTGGGCCCGGACTACATCGACCCGGGCTATCACGCGCTGGCCACCGGACGGCCGGCCCGCAATCTCGACCCCTACCTGGTCGGTGCGGACCGGATCGTTCCGCTGCTGTTGCACGGTGCCGCCGGTGCGGATATCGCCGTGATCGAAGGTGTGATGGGGCTTTTCGATGGTCGGCTCGGCGGCGACGGCGAGGCCTCCACCGCCCACGTCGCGGCGTTGACCACGACCCCGGTGCTGCTGGTCGTCGACATCTCGCATGCCTCCCGGACACACGCGGCGGTGGTGGCGGGACTGGCCGGATTCGACCCCACGGTGTCCGTGGCGGGCGTGTTGCTCAACAAGGCCGGCAGCGCCCGACACGCCGACGAAGTCGTCGCCGCGTTGCGCCCCACCGGCATTCCGGTGCTCGGGGTGCTGCCCCGCGATGCGGAGGTCGAGACGCCGTCGCGGCACCTCGGGCTGGTGCCGGCCGCCGAACGGGACGAGTCCGGTGCGGTGCTGGCCCGGCTTGCCCGGCTGATCGAGCAGCAGGTGGATCTCGATGCGGTGTTGGCCGTTGCGCGGCAGGCACCGACTGTGGTGGGCGACGCCTGGGATCCGGTGGCCGAGGTCACCGCCGCCACTGCCGGCC
>JBDTEP010000254.1:0-6644 GCA_039922455.1 Mycobacterium sp.
CCCGATCACCCCCGCCTCGGACATCCTGCACGAGTTGTCCAAGCACAAGAACTTCAATGTGCTCACCTTCCAGGCCGAAGACGAGATCGCCGGTATCGGCGCGGCGATCGGTGCCTCCTATGGCGGCGCACTGGGCGTCACCAGCACCTCCGGCCCGGGATTGGCGCTCAAGGCCGAGGCCCTGGGTCTGGCCGTGATGACCGAGCTGCCGCTGCTGTTGATCAACGTGCAGCGCGGCGGCCCGTCGACCGGCCTGCCGACCAAGACCGAGCAGGCGGACCTGATGCAGGCGCTGTACGGCCGCAACGGCGAGTCGCCGGTCGCGGTGCTGGCGCCCTGCACGCCGTCGGACTGCTTCGAGGCCGCCATCGAGGCTGTCCGGATCGCGCTGGCGTACCGCACCCCGGTGGTGCTGCTGTCCGACGGGGCGATCGCCAACGGCTCCGAGCCGTGGCGAATCCCCGACGTCAACGCGATGGAGCCCATCGAGCGCAACCTGGCCAGGGCCGACGAGGACTTCCAGCCGTACGCGCGCGACCCGGAGACTCTGGCCCGGCAGTTCGCCATTCCGGGCACCCCGGGCCTGGAACATCGGATCGGTGGGTTGGAGAAGGCCAACGGTTCGGGGGAGATCTCCTACGAGCCGGCCAACCACGACCTGATGGTGCGGCTGCGTCAGGCCAAGATCGACGGCATCAAGGTTCCCGACCTGGTCGTCGACGACCCGACCGGGGATGCCGAGTTGCTGCTGCTGGGCTGGGGCAGCTCCTACGGCCCGATCGCTGAGGCGTGCCGGCGGGTCCGGCGCGGCGGTGTCAAGGTTGCGCAGGCACACCTGCGGTACCTCAATCCGCTGCCGGCCAACCTGGGCGAGGTGCTGCGGCGCTACCCGAAGGTAGTGCTACCGGAGATGAACCTGGGCCAGTTGGCGTTGTTGCTGCGCGGCCGCTACCTGGTCGACATCCAGTCGGTGACCAAGGTGGCCGGCAAGGCCTTCCTCGCTGACGAAGTGGAGGGGATCATCGACGACGCGCTCACCGGGACATTGGCCGATCGGGAAAATGAGAAGTCGTCGCTGGCCAGGGCCGCGGCGGTCACCATTGCGGGTAAGGCAGGAGCGATCTCATGACAACGTCCGAACTCGCCGGCTCCCTGGTGGGTACCGATTTGGGGCTGACCGCACTGAGCGGCGTTCCCACCACCGACGAACCGCAGAAGTCCAAGGACTTCACCTCCGACCAAGAGGTGCGTTGGTGCCCGGGCTGTGGCGACTACGCCATCCTCAACACGATGCGTAACTTCCTGCCCGAGTTGGGGGTACGCCGCGAGAACGTGGTGTTCGTCAGCGGTATCGGCTGCTCCAGTCGATTCCCGTACTACATGAACACCTACGGCGTGCACTCGATCCACGGTCGCGGCCCGACGTTCGCCACCGGACTGGCGACCGCCCGCGAGGACCTGTCGGTATTCCTGATCACCGGTGACGGTGACGCGCTGTCGATCGGTGGAAACCACCTGATCCACACGCTGCGCCGCAACGTCAACATCACCATCCTGCTGTTCAACAACCGGATCTACGGGCTGACCAAGGGCCAGTATTCGCCCACGTCGGAGACCGGCAAGATCACCAAGTCGACGCCGTTCGGCTCGCTGGACAACCCGTTCAACCCGGTCTCGCTGGCGATCGGCGCTGAGGCGACGTTCGTCGGGCGCGCTTTGGACTCCGACCGCAAGGGCCTGACCGAGGTGCTGCGCGGCGCGATGGAGCACCGCGGTTCGGCGCTGGTCGAGATTCTGCAGGACTGCCCGGTCTTCAACGATGGCTCCTTTGACCTGCTGCGCAAGGACGGCGCCGAGAACCGGATCATCAACGTCCGGCAGGGCGAGCGGGTCACCTTCGGCGCCGAGGGTGAGTACTGCGTGATCAAGTCCGGCTACGGGCTGGAGGTCGCCAAGACCGCCAACGTAACGACCGACCAGATTGTCGTGCACGACGCCACACTGGCGGACTCCTCCTATGCGTTCGCGCTGTCACGGTTGTCCGAGCAGGACCTGTCGCACTTCCCGATGGGAATTTTCCGCAAGGTCACCAAGCCCACTTACGACGACCGGGCACGCGCGCAGGTCGCCGAAGCCCGGCAGGCCACCGCGCACGACTCCGCCGCACTCCAGGCGCTGCTGCGGGGCCGCGACACGTGGACCGTCGACTGACGTCATGACCGGCCGGCGGGCCGGGTTGGCCGGTGTCGTGCTGGCCGGTGGCGCCTCGCGCCGGATGGGTCGCGACAAGGCCACCCTGACGGTGGCGGGCCTGTTCGACGGCCGCACCCTGGTGGAACATCTGGTGTCGGTCGTCGCGCAGCGCTGCGATCCGGTGTACGTGGTGGCCGCCCAGGGGCAGGTGTTGCCCGATCTTCCTGCGCAGGTGTTGCGTGATGAGGTGCCCGGGCTGGGTCCGCTGCCGGCCGTCGGACTTGGCCTTCGTACTGCTGCGTGCGCCGGTGCGGAACGCGCTTTCGTCTGTGCGGTGGACATGCCGTTTCTGACCCCCGAGTTGATCGACCAGTTGGTGAATTCCGCTCGGGTTCGGGGACCCGACAGCGAGGCTGACATCGTGCTGCCGAGTGCGGACCGGGATCACTACCTGGCGGCGGTGTACCGGACCGCGCTCGCCGAGACCATCGATGCACTGGTGGCCACTGGGGAGCGCCGAGTGGGTGCACTGGTCGCCATGGTCGGCGTCCAGCGGATCGGGCCGTCGGATTCGGCAGCGCTGGCCAACCTGAACTCACCGGACGACATTCGCGGGCTGTTGTGACCGGGCCGGCGTAAATGCCGGAATACCGCTACGGATAGCAAACTGCGCCTGATCACTGTGGCAATGAATTCCAGCGGGTGCCGCACGCCGAAATAGATCTTCGTGTTATCTCGGTGAGATGCAAAAAATATTGCGATCGAGGGGGCTTGCCGGTCGCTCGGGCTTAGCGATAGGTTTATCGTCGGAAGCTGTTGGGGTAGAAGGGATTTAACTCTCCCAGGGGATCTCTTAGGGCCGGTGGCGCGGATGGGTCGAATCGTTTATCCGCAATGGAACTATCTTAGTTCCGCGCCGATAAGGTCTGATGCATTCACGATTCCCTGAGCCGTCCGGGGATTCGGCTGCCGCGGGTGGCCCAGGGCGCACGGACCTGACGGCGCGGGCGGTGCGGACGGTGACGGCGTGGATTGATACACCTATGACCTGCAATTTATGGGACTAATGATGCTGCTGAGACTCGCACGGCGAGGGAGAATCGGCCACGTCGGGGGTTGTCTCGGCACGGAACCTTGCCGTTTGTAGTGGCCCAGCCCACAAAATAGTGGTGATTTGACTCACGGCCAGCGCAGTGTGGCGCGACCCCGGTGGGTGGTTTAAAGGTATTGCTGACCTGCTGGAACCATTTTCTTAGGCAGTGTAATGGTTTCGTTATCTGATCGAAATACGTGCTTCATGCGGTTGGACGTGCCGTATGAACATTTCGTAAGTTCTTTTCGCCCCAATGGTGGGCAAACAAATTGAATCGACGGAACCGCGTGTGAGCGGGGCCGCGGGCGGCCCTGAATGCTCCCCGCGGTGCCGGGTGTCATCCCGGTGGGCAGGTCCTGCCCCCGCTGTCGTGCCTGACAGAGAAGGCACGTCTCGAAGACCACTCCCGCCTGGTACTCCAGGCATCCTGCCCACGCCGTGGGCGCACTTCGGCGCGCGCAGTGCGAAAGGAACGATGTTGAAGAACGTCCGCAAGACCCTCACGATGACCGCGATCGCCGGTGCGATGATCACCGGCGCGGTCGTCCTCTCCGACGCCACCGCCAATGCGGACGGCGTCAACTGGGACGCTGTCGCGGCCTGCGAGTCGGGCGGTAACTGGTCGATCAACACCGGTAACGGCTACTACGGCGGACTGCAGTTCAACCCGGGCACCTGGCGTGCCAACGGCGGCAGCGGCCTGCCGCACAACGCCAGTCGGGCCGAGCAGATCCGGGTGGCCGAGAACGTCCTGCGCAGCCAGGGCATCGGCGCGTGGCCGATGTGCGGCCGGCGCGGCTGACCTACGCACAGCTGGGACGACGGCGCCGGACGGTGAGTCCGGCGCCGTCGGCGTCAGCGGGGACCGTCGGCGCGGGTAGCGTCGGCCCCATGCCCGAAACGTCACGTGAGCTCGACATCATCGTTTACGGAGCGACCGGCTTCGTCGGGAAGCTGACCGCCCAGTACCTGTCCCGCGCCGGCGTTGGTGTTCGGATCGGATTGGCGGGCCGCTCGGCCGAGCGGTTGCGTGCGGTCCGCGACACCCTCGGCCCCGGGGCGCAGGACTGGCCGATCGTGGTCGCCGACGCCGGCGAGCCCGCGACGCTGAACGCGCTGGCGGCCCGCACCCGGGTGGTCATCACCACGGTCGGGCCCTATACCCGCTACGGATTGCCATTGGTCGCGGCGTGCGCGTCGGCGGGCACCGACTACGTAGACCTGACCGGCGAGGCGATGTTCGTAAGAGACAGCATCGACTTGCACCACAAACAGGCCGTCGACACCCGGGCGCGCATCGTGCACGCCTGTGGCTTCGACTCCATCCCGTCGGATTTGAGCGTTTACGCGCTGTACCGTGCGGCCCGCGACGAGGACGCCGGCGAACTCCTCGACACCGATTTAGTGGTGCGGGGTTTCTCCGGCGGCCTATCCGGCGGCACCCTGGCCTCGATGACCGAGGTCCTACGCACCGCCTCCAGCGACCCGGACGCACGTCGTCAGATCGTCGACCCCTACACGCTCAGCGTCGATCGCGGCGCCGAGCCGGAACTGGGACCGCAACCCGACCTGGCCTGGCGCCGCGGCCGTGACATCGCCCCGGAACTGGCCGGTATCTGGACCGCCGGCTTCGTCATGGCGCCCTACAACACCAGGATTGTGCGGCGGAGCAACGGGCTGCTGGATTGGGCCTACGGGAGACGGTTCCGCTACGCCGAACACATGAGCGTCGGCTCGTCGGCCGCAGCGCCGGTCCTGTCGGGATTGGCGACCGGGTTGGGCAACGTGACGTTTGGGCTCGGCGGTCGCTTCTTCCGACTGCTGCCGCCCCGGCTGGTGGAGATGGTGCTGCCGAAGCCGGGAACCGGGCCCAGTCAGAGCAGACGCGAACGTGGTTACTACCGCACCGAGACCTACGCCACCACGAGCACCGGAGTCCGCTACCTGGCTGTCATGGCGCAGCAGGGCGACCCTGGCTACCAGGCCACCTCGGTGTTGTTGGGGGAGAGCGCGCTGGCGCTGGCGCTGAACCGCGACATGCTGTCCGATCATTACGGGGTGCTCACCCCGGCGGCGGCGATGGGTGATGCTCTGCTGGTCCGACTGCCCGCGGCCGGTGTCACGGTGGAGGTATCCCGACTGAGCTGAGGAGCGCCGAATCGGTCGGTGCCGGCCTCTAGTGTTCGCTAGTGTCGGTTTCGACCGCTGCCACGGCAGCATCCCGGCAACGAAGGTGGATGAATACCCATGGCAGGCCTTGACGATCTCTTCGCGCAGATCCCCATCCAGGACATCGCCGACAAGCTCGGTGTCGACTCGGGGGAGGTGGACAGCACCATCCGTACCCTGGTGCCGGTGCTGGTCAGCGGGCTGAACCACAATGCCCAGGACCCGAGCCAGGCCGACAACATTGCCGACACGGCCAACACTTTTGCCGCGCAGGGGCTGCTGGACAACGCTCTCGGCGGCAACAGCGCCGACGGCCAGCAGCTGATCTCGACCATCTTCGGTGGTAACGACACCAGCCAGGTCGCCTCGGCGCTGTCGGGCGCCGGCGCCGGCAACAACGAGCTGTTGCAGCGACTGCTCCCGATCATCGCGCCGATCGTGCTCGCCTACATCGGCAAGCAACTGACGGGCCAGAAGGCTGAGCCGGCTGGGCAGCAGGCCTCCGGCGGCGGCGGTCTCGGGGACGTCTTGGGTGGCATCTTGGGCGGCATGGCTTCAGGTGGCGGCGCCAACAAGTCGATGGGCAGCATCCTGGGCAACATGATCGGCGGCAAGACCGGTGGCGCGATCGGTGACATCCTCGGCGGATTGCTCGGCGGCAAGAAGTAGTCCACCAGCGGTCTCCCAGCGGGAGGTGCCCCCAGTACCAGCCCCCGGATCACACCCGATTCGGGGGCTTGTGCTTCTACTCGGCAGTCGTTCCTAGAATTGACCGGTGACCGCCACCCCCAACACCGCCAACGCCGATGAACTGCCCAAGTCGTGGGAGCCAGGTGCGGTCGAGGAGGCGATCTACCAGCGCTGGGTGGATGCCGGCTACTTCACCGCGGATTCGGGCAGCAGCAAGCCCGGTTATTCGATCGTGTTGCCGCCACCGAATGTCACCGGCAGCCTGCACATGGGGCACGCACTCGACCACACCCTGATGGACGCGTTGACCCGTCGCAAGCGGATGCAGGGCTATGAGGTGCTGTGGCTGCCGGGCATGGATCACGCCGGTATCGCCACCCAGAGTGTGGTGGAGCGGCGGCTGGTCGCCGATGGCCAGACCAAGGAAGGGCTTGGCCGCGAACGCTTCGTCGAGCAGGTCTGGGACTGGAAGCGCGACTCCGGCGGCACCATCGGCACC
>JBDTEP010000255.1:0-4268 GCA_039922455.1 Mycobacterium sp.
CCACCAGGAAGACCGCGCCGTCAGACCAGATCGGCCAGTGAGTCAGCCAGCTGGCCCCCGCCGCCGACAGTGCTCCGCCGGACAGCATCAGCAGGAACATGTCGCCGGTGAGCGCTTCGGCGCCGGCAAGCCCTAGCGCGAAGACCAACCAGATCAGGGCAGTCGGCATGCCGCCAGGATAGCCTGACAACCGCGCTGGCCGGGGCGGACCGAGGCAGACCCGGCGGACAACTACACTGCCTTCCATCATGTGGTGCCCTAGTGTCTCTCTGTCCGTTTGGGCCAATGCCTGGCTTGCTGGTCAAGCCGCCCCCGATGATGTCCTTGATGCGTTATCACTTTGGGCGCCAACACAATCGGTAGCTGCCTGCGACGCGGTCACCGCCGGCAGCACCGGCCTGCCGTGGCCGGGCTCCCGCGGCGCCTCCGCGGTGTCGCTGCTGGCGACGGTGCGGGCCGCGGCGGGCGAGGTTCTGACCGGATCCGGCCCGATTCGGCTGGCGCTTCCCGTCCCCGGCGATGTGCGCGGACTGCCGATGGGCACCGAGTTCGCCCGGGACGCCGTCGCGGTCGGCGAAGCGCTGGTCATCACAGCAGCCGATGCGACGACGGCCGTCGGGCTGGTACCGGACTTCGACGGCGACCCCGGCGGCGCGTTGTCCTGGACGGTATACGCGCTGTCCGCAGTACCGGCTGTCGATCAGCATGATCTCGGGGACGCCGAGTACGCGATGCGGTCGGCGGTGCGGTCAGCGGCCGAGACCCTGAGCACCGTCGGATCGCAGTACGACGGCCCGGCCGACCCGCACGAGTTGGTCGAACAACTGCTGGAATCCACTGGGCACCACAGCATTCCCGGTCATGCGCCGTCGCGGGCGCTGCGAGTGCTAGAGAGCGCCGCGCTGGTGGACGCGATCATCACCGTCGGCGCCGAGGTGGTTACCACCGGTGCGCAATCCTCGTCGCAGGCCCAGCTGGCCGCCGCGGCCCTGCAACCGTTGGCCCCGGTGGTGCGCTCGGCGCGTGCCGCGGCGGTGGAGGCGATCCTGCACTCGGCCTGGCGGGGGTAACCGGGGGTTATCCCACCCGCTCGATCACACAGTGCGACCCCCCGCACGACGCCCCGTTGACACCGAATCCGCAGCCCAGCCCGGCCGGGCCGGCGGCGCGCTCGGGTTCAGCGCCGTCGCGCAGTTCCTCGATGAGTCCGCGCGCCAAACGCGCCAACCGGCGATCCGCGTTCGGGGTGGCCGCCCGGGCGTAGGCCATTCCGGCCGCCTGCGCTCGCGACCGCACTTCGGTGTCCAGGTCCCAGAGCACCTCGATGTTGTCGCTGACGAAACCGATCGGGCACACGATCACCGCGCGCAGCCCGGAGTCGGCCAGCGCACCGAGATGCGCTTCGATGTCGGGCTCCAGCCACGGCACCTGCGGCGGCCCGGAGCGCGACTGCCAGACTTGGTCGTAAGCGGTGTACCCGGCCGCGGCCGCAACCAGGTCCGTCGCGTAGCCGACCTGGCGGCTGTAGAGCTTCGGGCCGTACCGGTCGTCGGCGGTCACCGGCACCGAATGGGCGGTGAACACCAACCGGGCGGCATCCCGCAGGTCGGCCGGCAGGGTGGCCGCGGCGGCGGTGATCGACTCGGCGAACATCGCCACCAATAACGGATGGTCGAAGTAGTGACGCAGCTTCACCAGTTCCGGGGCCCGCGCCCCGACCGCCCGCCGCGCCCGGGCGATGTCCTCGGCGTACTGCTCGCAGCCCGAATACCCGCCCCAGGCCGAGGTCGGGAACACCGCTGCGCGGCGGACCCCATCGGTGGCCATCTGCGTCACCGCGTCTTCGATGTAGGGCGCCCAGTTGCGGTTGCCGAAATACACTGGCAGGCCGGGCAATTCGACACGCAATGCATCGGCCAATGACCGATTGATCGCGTTGATGGGCGACACCCCGCCGAAATGCTGGTAGTGCTCGGCAACGGCGTCGAGCCGGTCCGACGGCACGCCGCGTCCCCGGGTGACGTTCTCCAGGAACGGTCGCACCTGCTCGGGCCCTTCGGGCCCGCCGAACGAGAGGAGTAATACCGCGTCTGGATCCATTTAGACCAGCTGGGTGTGTGCCCCACCGTCGGCGTAGATCACCGTACCGGTGGTGGCCGGCAGCCAGTCCGACAGCAACGCGCACACGGTCTTGGCGACCGCGGTGGGGTCCTTCATGTCCCAGCCGACCGGAGCCCGTTGGTCCCAGCCCTCCTCCAGCATCCGCATCTGCGCACCGGCCTCGTCGCCGAGCGCCCCGCCCACGATCGCGCTCATCGCCAGAGTCCGGATCGGTCCGGCCGCAACAAGATTGGACCGCACCCCGTGCGGGCCGACCTCACGCGCCACGAACCGGTTCACCGATTCCAGGGCGCTCTTGGCCACCGTCATCCAGTTGTAGGCCGGCATCGCCCGGGTCGGGTCGAAGTCCATCCCGACGATGGACCCGCCGGAGTTCATAATCGGCAGCACCGCTTTGGCCAGTGCCGCATACGAATATGCCGAGATGTGGATGCCCTTGGCAACGTCTTCGTAGGGGGCGTCGAAGAACGGGTTGATACCCATCCCGGTCTGCGGCATATAGCCGATCGAGTGCACCACGCCGTCGATCTTGTTGCCTTCCCCGATCGCCTCGCCGATCCGGGCGGCCAGGCTGTCGAGGTGCTCGTTGTTCTGCACGTCGAGTTCCAACAGCGGCGCTGGCTCCGGTAGCCGGTCAATGATGCGCTGGATCAGTCGCATCCGGTCGAACCCGGTCAACACCAACTGGGCGCCGGCCTCCTGGGCCACTTTGGCGATATGGAACGCGATCGAGGAATCGGTGATGATCCCGGTGACCAGGATCCGTTTGCCTTCGAGAATGCCTGCCATGAAAAAAGTCCCCTATCTTGAAATGAACGAGTTGCTAGTGGCCCATGCCCATGCCGCCGTCAACGGGGATCACCGCGCCGGAGATATAGCTGGCATCTTCGGACGCCAGGAAGCTGACCACCCCGGCGACCTCCGCGGCGGTTCCCACCCGCTTCGCCGGGATGAATTCGAGGGCGCCCTGCTGGATGCGTTCGTCCAGTGCGCGGGTCATGTCGGTGTCGATATAACCCGGGGCCACCACATTCGCGGTCACCCCGGCCTTTGACAGCTCCCGGGAGATCGAGCGGGCCATGCCGATCACACCGGCCTTGGACGCTGCGTAGTTGGCCTGGTTGCCGATCCCCCAGGTGCCCGACACCGAACCGATGAAGATCATCCGGCCGAAGCGCTTGCGCTGCATGCTGCGCGATGCGCGCTGAGCCACCCGGAACGCCCCGGTCAGGTTCGCGTCGATGACCTTCTCGAACTTCTCCTCGGTCATCCGCATCAGGAACGCGTCCGCGGACAGGCCGGCGTTGGACACCAGCACCTCCACCGGCCCCTGGTGCTCCTCGACCTCGGTGAATGCGCGGTCGACGGCGCCGCTGTCGGTGACGTCACACTCGACCCCGAACAGCCCGTCGGGCGCCCCGGAACCGCGGTGCGTCACCGCAACCTGGTGGCCATCGGCGGCCAGTCGCTGCGCGATGGCCAGCCCGATGCCCCGGTTTCCGCCGGTCACGAGGACCGAACGGGACACGAAGGGTGGCTTGGCGGTGCTCTCTGCGGCTTCTGTCACCCGGCCAACTTATCGGACCAACGCGTCGACGCTGCGCTGAGGGCGCGCCGTGTCAACGGCAGCTAGGCGATGGTCAGGCGGGCAGCCGCCGGTTCAGCAACAGCGCCGCCAGCCCGGCCAACGCCAGGATGAACGCGCCCAGCCGCAGCCAGCCGGTGCTGGCGTCACCGCGGGTGGTCTCGTAGCCGATCTGGTCCTGCAGGGTGGAGTAGACCTCTTTGAGCTGGGCCAGGCTGGAGGCGGTGAAGGCGCTGCCACCGGAGAGGTCGGCGATCTTCTTCAGCGAGTCGTCGTCGACCGGCACGGGTTGCCGCTGGTCGTTGATCTCCACGTAACCGTAGGCCGTGCCGAACGAGATCGTCGAGACCGGCACCCCCTGGTCCTTGGCGGTGCGCGCCGCGGTGAACCCGCCCTTGGGGTTGTCCGGGTTGGACGGCACGGTCTCCTTGCCGTCCGACAGCAGCACGATGCGAGCCGGCGGTGGCGTATCGCCGCCGCCGATGACCGCGCCCACGGTGGCGATCGCCTGCAGCGCGGTGAAGATGCCCTCCCCGGTGGCGGTCCGGTCGGCCAGTTGCAG
>JBDTEP010000256.1:0-4653 GCA_039922455.1 Mycobacterium sp.
CCCAACGCCTGGTGCCCGAGGCTGCGGGCGTGGGCTGAAACGCCGGCGGCGCCGGCGGTGAGTAGGCCGGTGGCCGACGCACCGGTGGTGGCTGTGGCGCGGGCTGGTCGCGCCACCCGGTGACCGAGGCGGGCGACGGCACCACGGCCGCCATGGTCTCGGTACCGAAGGCCGCCTCTTCGCTGTGTCGCAGAATGGTGGCCGCCTGATCCTGCTGCGGGCCGGTGAGTGCCTGGTTCGCGGCGGCCGCCAGCTCGCCGGCACTGCGGTAGCGCTCCTCGGGCCGTTTGGCCATCCCGCAGGCGATCACCTGGTCGAAAGCGGGCGGAACGCTGCCCGGACGCTGTGCACTGGGCCGCGGGACGGGTTCGGTCAGGTGCGCGGCGATCATCCGCTCGATGCTGTCGGCTCGATATGGCGGCGCGCCGGTCAGGCACTCGCCGAGCACGCAGGCCAGCGAGTAGATGTCGGCGCGGTAGGTGACCTCGGACCCGGTGAAACGTTCCGGGGCCATGTAGTTGTAGGTGCCCACCGCGGTCCCGATCTGGGTCAGCCCGGGATCGGTGGCCGCTCGGGCGATGCCGAAATCCACCAGGTAGGCGAAGTCTTCGTCGGTCACCAGAATGTTCTCCGGTTTGACGTCGCGGTGCATGATCCCGGCGGCATGGGCGGCGTCCAGCGCGGCCGCGACCTGGCGCACCACCGCCACCGACCGGGCGGGGCTGAGCGGGCCGTAGCGGTTCAGCAGGACGCGCAGCGAGTTGCCCTCGATCAGGCGCATCTCCACGAAGAACTGCCCCTCGATCTCGCCGTAGTCGTGAATCGGCACCACATGCGGCTCGGTGAGCCGCCCGGCGGTGTCGGCCTCGCGCTGAAGCCGGACGTGCAGCACTGGGTCGCCGGAGAGTTGCGGCGAGATCAGCTTGAGCGCCACCGACCGGTGCTTGCGGGTGTCCTCGGCCTCGTAGACCTCACCCATCCCGCCGCTGCCTAGCAGCCGGATCAGCCGGTAGTGCCCGAACTGGGATCCGGCCCGCGACCCGGGCCCGCCGCTATTCACCGGTTCTCATCGATTCGCGTCCACCTTCACCACCCGGTTGTTGCCGCGGTCTGCGACGTAGACATTGCCGTGCTTGTCAACCGCGACATCCAGCGGCGCGTTGAGGCCGGTGAACGGCAACACCACCGGGATCGCGGCCCCGGCCGCCAGTTTCACGACCTTGTTGCGGTTGTGCTCGGTGACGTAGACGCTGCCTTCGTCGTCCACCGCGATACCCCACGGGGCGACGATCCCGGCAAACGGCAACACCACCTGCTCATTCGTAGCGGCCGACAGCTTGAGCACCCGGTTGTTGCCGGTGTCGGTGACGTAGACGTTGCGGGCGGAATCCACCGCCACCCCGTCGGGCTTGTCGAGTCCGACGAAGGGCAGCGCCGTCTGGATGTTCGAGCCGGCTTCCAGCCGTAGCACCAGGTCGGTGCCGCGGTCGGCGACGTAGACGTTGCCCTCGGAGTCCACCGCCACCCCGTCGGGATCATCCAGGCCGACGAACGGCAGCACGGTCTGCGAGTTGGAATCCGCCGCGAGCTTGACCACGCGGTTGTTGACGTCGGAGAAGTACACGTTGCCATCGCTGTCGACCACCAGCCCGCGGGGCTGGTACTGGTCACTGAACGGCAGCACCGTCGAGGAGTCCGAGTTGGCCGTCAGTTTCACCACTCGCCCGTGCATGCCTTCGCTGGTGACATAGACGTTGCCGTCGGCGTCCAACGCCACCCCGCCCGGCGAGAGCCGGTAGTCGAGGCCGGTGAACGGCAGCACGTCCTGTGGCGGCGACGCCACCGGCGACGCCGCTGAGGGCCGGCTCACCTGGTACCCGACGCCCGCGACGACCCCGACCACGGCGAACGCCGCGGCCGCCACCAGGACGGGCTTGCGTGGGAGCCGCCGGCTTCGGGACGGGATGGGCATGACGGGCGTTTCGGTGCGCTGGTCCGCGCTCAGTAGCGGTGACACCGGGAACGGCGCCGGGGCAGGTGCACCGAAACCGGCGCCGAATTCTGCTTCGGGAGGCGTCCACCCGGGCCAGCCGGGTCCGGCCGGCACCGGCTGCAGCGCCCCCTCACCGTGGCCGTTGGTTCTGCCGTCGGCGCGGGGATCTGCTTCCAAACCGCCGGGCAGGTGCAGGGCGGGCTCGCCGCGCCGCAGGATCCTGTTCACCTGGTGGCGTTCGGGCTCGGTCAGCGCCTGGTAAGCGGCGGCGGCCAGCTCACCGGCGCTGCTGTAGCGGTCCTCGGGTTTGCGGGCCAGCCCACGGGCCAGGACGGCGTCGATGGCCGCCGGGACGCGCCCCGGGCGTAGTTTGCTGGGTCGCGGGGGCGGGGCAGTCAGGCGTTCCTCGACCGCATCGTCGACCGCGTCGGCGGAGAACGGACGCACCCCGCTCAGGCCCTCGGCCAGCACGCAGGCCAGCGAATAGATGTCGGCCAGGTGGGTGACCTGCTGGCCGGTCAGACGCTCGGGCGCCATGTAGTTGACGGTGCCGGCCGCCGGATCGGCCTGCGCCACCGGCTCGGCGATGGCCGCGGCCACCCCGAAATCCATCAGGTAGGCCACGTCGTCATCGGTGACCAGGATGTTGCCGGGCTTGACGTCGCGGTGGATGACGTCGGCGTTGTGTGCCGCGTCCAGCGCGGCCGCGATCTGCCGCACGATCGCCACCGCCCGAGGCGGGCTCAACGGCCCGCCGTCCGCCAACACGGTGGCCAGGTCGATACCGTCGATCAAACCCGTCTCCAGGTAGAGCCGGTCGTCGATCTCACCGTAGGCGCGGATCGGCACCACGTGTGGTTCGGTCAACTGGCCGGCGGCTTCGGCCTCGTCTTCCAGGCGACTGCGGAACGCCTCGTCGGCGGAGAACGACTCGGAGATCAGCTTCAGCGCCACCACCTCGTCGTTGCGGGTGTCCTCGGCCCGGTAAACCTCACCCACGACGCCGCGCCCCAGCAACCGGCCCAGCTGATAGGGCCCGAACCGCGACCCGACCCGCGACCCCGGCTCGGCGTTGATCACCGTCGACGCTCCCTTCGACCGCTTAACACTCCATTGCCGCGAAACCGCGGCGAAAGACTGCCTGCAAGCCTAACCCGGCGTTAGCCCCGCAACTGGTCACGAGATGGCGTTCACCGCCGCGAGAAGCTTCGATTTGAACGACGCCGGTAGCGGAATGGATCCGTACTGATCCAGCCCGTCCTGGCCGGGACCGATCGCAGCCTGCATGAACGCCTTGACCGCCGCGCCGGTGGCGGCGTCCGGGTACTTCGAGCAGACGATCTCGTAGGTCGCCAACACGATCGGATAGGCGCCCTCCTGGGTCGGCTTGTAGAACGACGACGTGTCCAGCACCAGGTCATTGCTCTGCCCGGAGCCCGACGCGAACTTCGCCCCGGCGATCGTCTTGCCGACCGAGTCGGCGGAGATGGACACCGGGTGCGTGCCCACCGAGGTGATGACCTGGACCATCGGCAGCTGCTTGCCGACCGCGAAAGACCACTCGTTGTAAGTGATGGAGCCGTCGGTGTTCTGCAGCGCCGCCGACGTGCCGTTGTTCCCGGTGGCCCCTTCACCTACACCGCCGTTGAACATCTCGCCGGCTCCCCCGGTCCATGCGCCGTCGGAGGCGCCTTCGAGATACTTCTGGAAATTGGCCGTGGTCCCCGACTTGTCGCTGCGATACACCACATGGATGGACGTCGATGGCAGCGGAACGCCCGCATTGAGCGCCTTGATCGCGGGGTTGTCCCAGGTGCCGATCGTGCCGTTGAAGATCTTCGCCGCGGTGGGGCCGTCCAGGCTCAGGGTGTTGACCCCGCTGATGTGATAGGTGACCGCGATCGGGCCGAACACGATCGGCAGGTTCCACGCCGGTGAACCACACCGCTCCGCCGCCCGTTCCGGCTGTCCTTTGGAGGGGTCCAGCGCTACATCGGACCCGGCCAGGTCGGTTTCGTTGCCCATGAAGTCGTCCACCCCGGCGCCCGAGCCGTTGGCGTTGTAGTCCAGCGTGTGACCCGGGCATGCCCGGATATAGGCGTAGACGAATTGCTCGACCGCGTTCTCCTGCGCGGTCGAGCCGCTGGCGTGCAGTTCCTGCTTTCCTCCGCAGTCCACTGCCACCGCCGGGCCGCCCGGCGACCCCGAGTTACCGGCCTCGCCGCCACAAGCCGAAACCGCCAGTGCGCCAACAAAGAGCAAAGCCAGCATCACAGTCCATCGGCCGAATTTCACAGGATGAAACTTTACCGTGACTGCCAGCAAGCGGACGTAGCATTGCCCGATGCGGTTTCGGCAGCCACGCCTTCATGAGCTGTTGGCCGCCGCGCTAGTCCTGGCCGCGGCGTCCTGCGGGTCGACCACGACCGGCGGATCAGGCTCGACGCCGGTGTCGCTGTCGGAGACCGGCAGCACACTGCTCTACCCACTGTTCAGCGAGTGGGGTCCGGCTTATCACCAGTTGGACCCCAACGTCACCATCAGCACCCAGGACAGCGGGTCCGGGGCGGGTATCGCCCAGGTCGCCGCCGGGGCGGTCGACATCGGCGCCTCCGACGCCTACCTGTCCGAAGGCGACATGACTGAACACCCGGGCCTGA
>JBDTEP010000257.1:0-4710 GCA_039922455.1 Mycobacterium sp.
TCTCGAAGTACTGGCCACCGACCGGTGCCACCCACTGCCCACCGATGAAGTTCCCATAGCGCGACTCGAAACTCATCAGTGCGCCCGCGGAACCCGGACGTGCGTAAACGGTCATCGATACTGCTCCTTAACGGTCCCGTGGGTGTTACACACCTCACACTACCGTCGCCGTCACAATGACTTCCATGCCTGTTGACGCCCGCACTGACCCGTACCTGTGGCTGGAGGACATCGCCGGCGACGATGCGCTGGACTGGGTTCGCGCTCACAACGCACCCACCCTCGACGAGTTCTCCGGCGGGGAGTTCGACGCGATGCGTACCGCCGCACTCGAGGTGCTCGACACCGACGCCCGCATCCCGTACGTGCGCCGCCGCGGCGATTTCCTTTACAACTTCTGGCGGGATGCCGCCAACCCACGCGGGCTCTGGCGGCGCACCACGCTGGACAGCTACTGCAGCGACACTCCGGACTGGGATGTCGTAATCGACGTGGACGAACTGGCGCGCATCGACGACGAGAACTGGGTGTGGGGCGGCGCCAACGTGATCGAACCGGACCACACCCGGGCGCTGGTGTCGCTGTCCCGTGGCGGCTCGGACGCCGTGGTGGTACGCGAATTCGACATGACCACCAGGGAATTCGTCGGCCCTGATTTCCAGGGCTTCGAGTTACCCGAAGCCAAGACCCGGATCGGTTGGGAGGACGAGAACACCCTGCTGGTGGGCACCGACTTCGGTGCCGACTCGCTGACCGAATCGGGCTATCCGCGGATCGTAAAACGGTGGCGCCGCGGCCAGCCGCTGGCCGCGGCGCAGGTGGTGTTCACCGGCGAGCGCAGCGACGTGGTCGTGGCGGCGGGCACCGACCGCACCCCAGGCTTTGAGCGCACCCTGGTGTCGCGCGCGATCGACTTCTTCAACGACGAGGTCTACGAACTGCGCGGCTCTCCCGACAACCAAGAGCTGATCCGGATCGACGCACCCACCGACGCCTCGGTGTCGCTGCACCGCCAGTGGATTCTGATCGACCTGCGCACCGACTGGGACACCGGTGCCGCGTCCTACCGGGCGGGTTCACTGTTGGCCGCCGACTACACCGAATTCCTAGCCGGCACAGCACAGTTGAGAGTCGTCTTCGAACCCGACGACCACACCGCGCTGAATCACTACGCGTGGACCCGCGACCGCCTGGTCCTGGTCACCCTGAACGACGTGGCCAGCCGGGTGGAGGTGGTCACACCCGGCGATTGGCGGCGCCGGCCGGTCACCGAGGTCCCGGCCAACACCAACACGGTGATCGCGGCCGCCGACAACACCGGCGACGAGATCTTCCTGGACTCCAGTGGATTCGACAGGCCGTCTGGGCTATTGCGCGGCCCGGTGGACGGCCCACTGGCCGAGATCAAATCCGCCCCGGCGTTTTTCGACGCCGAGGGACTCAGCGTCACCCAGCATTTCGCCCCCTCGCGGGATGGCACCGCGATCCCGTATTTTGTGGTGCGCCCGCCGAACGCGACCGGCCCGACCCTGTTGGGCGGCTACGGCGGCTTCGAGGTGTCGCGCACCCCCGGCTACGACGGGGTGTTAGGTCGGCTGTGGCTGGCCCGCGGCGGCACTTACGTGCTGGCCAACATTCGCGGCGGCGGCGAGTACGGGCCCGGCTGGCACACCCAGGCGATGCGGTCCGGACGCCACCTGGTCGCCGAGGATTTCGCCGCGGTGGCAACCGATTTGGTGGATCGCGGCATCACCGGCGTGGAACAGCTCGGCGCGGTGGGCGGCAGCAACGGCGGCCTGCTGATGGGCATCATGCTCACCAGCTATCCGCAGCTGTTCGGGGCGCTGGTCTGCCAGGTGCCGTTGCTGGACATGCGGCGCTATCACCTGCTGCTGGCCGGTGCTTCCTGGGTGGCTGAGTACGGCGACCCGGACAACCCCGAGGACTGGGAGTTCATCAGCAAATACTCTCCGTACCAGAATATTTCGGCCGACACCAAGTATCCCCCGGTGCTGATCACCACCTCCACCCGCGACGACCGGGTGCACCCCGGGCATGCCCGCAAGATGACCGCCGCTCTGCAGGCCGCCGGGCACCGGGTCGTCTACTACGAGAACATCGAGGGCGGGCACGGCGGCGCGGCCGACAACGCGCAAGCGGCGTTCAAGTCCGCGCTGAGCTTCTCCTTCCTGTGGCGGATGTTGGGCATACCGCCCAAGTGACACCGCGCGCCGGATTACACCTGGGCGATGTCGGTGCCGCCGGTGCCGAGCTGCACCCCTAGACCGTGTAGCGCGGCGGCGCGGCTGATATCGCTGGGTGACACGATGCCGACCATGTCGTCATCGACGAAAACCAGGGCGCGCCCGTCGGCGCATCCGCCCAGCCGGGTGAGCAATGCTGCCAAGGGTTCGTCGGGGTGAGCCAGCGGGATCTCGTCCGGCGGGCAGGCGATGTCGCGCAGCAACGTGGTTGCCCGTTGCCCGACGGGGACGGCCCGAATCCGGTTGAGCGTGACCATGCCTTGCAGCCGCCCTGTAGGGCCCAGCAACGGGAACGTCGAGTGCCGACGCAGCAGGGCGACGTCCTGTAGGAACCCGGTGATGGTGGCGTCCCCGTCCGCCGTCTCCGGGTGCTCCGTCATGACGTCGCGGACCCGGACCCCGGCCAGCGCCGTACTGGTGCGGGCATGGTGCTCTTCGGCGCCGGCCATGGTCACTACGAACAGACCCAGAAGTACCCACCACAGTCCAGCCAAACCCAGCCCACCGAGGGCTTGCAGGATGCCCAGTGCGATCAAGGTGAACCCGAAAATCCGACCCGCCCGAGCTGCCACCAGCATCGCGGTGAGCCGATCACCGCGCCAGGCCCACACCGCGGCGCGCAGGATCCGCCCGCCATCCAGCGGCGCCGCCGGGATCAGGTTAAACACCGCCAGCACCACATTGATCACCGCCAAATAGCCGGGGACCGCCACGACCAGCGTGTTCAGCTCGGCCAGCTCACCCAGCCACGCCGCCGCACCGAACACAGCGGCCATCAACACACTGGCAAGAGGCCCGACCGCGGAGATCCGGAAATCAGCGCCGGGTGTCCGGGCCTCGCCGCGCAGCCGGGCGACGCCCCCGAGCAGCCACAGCGTGATGCCGTCCACCGCAACCCCGTTGCGTTGCGCCACGATCGCATGAGCCATCTCGTGTGCCAGCAGCGACACCACGAACAGCGTCGCGGCCACCACTGCAGCAAGCAAGTATGCGCTCCACGGATAGCCTGCGGCGATCCTCGAAAAGTGCGCCGAGACGCCCGCGATCAGCAGCACGACGATAGCCAGCACGCTCCAATGCACACCTATAGCTACGCCTGCGATCCGTCCCAGCTTTACCGTCGGCGTCATCGTCAACCCGCCATCGTTCTCACGTCACCAACGCTTCACCAGCGCAGCAGCGCGCCAACACCGGCGACGTCTCCCAACACCCCGTCGGCCGCACCCTCGACGGGACTGATCCGGGCTCCGGTCGCAAGGGCCCGCTCCACCAGTCGCTCGGTCAACCGGGGTTCCGGTGTGCCCGGGTGCCCCTCCGGGCCAACCTCACCGCCGCTGTACAGCGCACCGTCGGCGCCCACCGTCCCGGTGTACCGGACCTCCGGGTCGTACACCAGGTGCCGGACTCGCCCAGCGTTCAACGCTGCAGCCACCTCGGACAACCCCAGGGCGCCCGTACCCGTTCCGGCGGCATCGCGGACCTCCGCCGGCAGTCGCCTTTCCCGTTCGGCGTGCTGCTCTTTCGCCCAGTCATTGACCACGCTCGCCAGCGCAGCATCATCGAACCCGGTGAGCACCCGCGCGTCGGCGAATACCTTGTCGCGCAGTGGTTGCGGCAATCCCGCCACCGTGGGCTCGGTCCAGCGGTCCCCGCCGCTGACCAGAATGCGCTCCCAGCCGCGCTCACCGGCCAACCCGGCAGCCACCGTGGTCACCTGTTCCAGGAACCGCTGGGCTCGATCGCGCCCGCGGGCTTGACGTTGTTCGCGCACGGGGGAATTGAACTGGCCTTGCGGACCGCCCCCGATTTGGCCGGCCCGCTCGTGCGCAGCCTCGACATATTGCTGCTCGATACTGCTCAGGAGTTGCAGTGACCCGACCCGCCACTCGAACAGCCGGGCCGCCTCAGCGGAAACCAGCAGAACACCGGCCGGTCGACCTTCATCGAGCAACTCCAGCAGTGGGTGGATGAAAGGGCTGTCGTCCAACACCACCCGAGGGGCCACCGGTATGGCGCTTTCCAGGCGCACAATCCAGTCATCGTCCAACGCGGCAAAGGCGATGCGGCCCCGGCCCGAGGCCGTCGGGCTGACCATTCGTTCGAGCTGCGGCCAGAGGCGCTCAAGCGCGGCGGTCATGGCGCGGCTGTGCTCGGAACCGGCGTCTCCGGCAACGCGGCGCTGCAGCTCCCGAAACCGGTTTTTCAGATCGATCGCGGCGGCCTGCAGATTCTGATCCTGCCTCGGATCGGCGTTCACGTAAACGGACACCACACCGAGCTTGTCGGTGCGTTCGACCAGCTTGCGCAGACCGCCTTCGTCAAGCCTCTCGATTGCGACCATGGTTGCCACCCGCCCCTTTCTCAGGCCCGTTCAGCTGCTTCACCTACCACCATGCCACACCTGGAGAGCTGGGCCCTCTGAGAATTGGAGTGCAGTTCAGGGGCG
>JBDTEP010000258.1:0-14169 GCA_039922455.1 Mycobacterium sp.
CCGCCGAGCGGGATGACCGACAACGCGGTCAGCAGGATCGCGAAGACGAAAAATGCCTGGTGGAATCCGCCGATGTAGATGGAGGCGGCCCCGGCCACCCCCTGGCAGAACGCGATGACGAACTGCCCGCCGACGGTGCCCCGCACCATCGAGCCCATCTTGGCCAGGTACAGATCGGTGACTTCGGCGCCGAGCGGGTTGAGTTGACGGATCAGGGTCTGCAGTTCCTCGCTGTGCGTCAACAGCGCGAGGAACACGTACAGGAAGATGATCGCCGAGGTGATCGCCCCGACGGCGCCCCCGACGGCGCCTTGCAGCACGTGCAGTAGCAGTTCGCCGCCTTTCTGAGCCACGTCCACCATCGCCTCACGCACCGAATCCATGGTCAGCTCGACGTGCACGAACGGAATCCGCGCCAGTAGCCCGTTGGCGAACTTCAGCGCTTGGTCGCCCAGTGCGTTGGGGTCGGTGGCTTGCACCCACTCCGCGACATCGCCGACGGTGCGGGTGATTTGCATGACGGCCAGGAAGACCGACAGGCCAACGGGGACAATGACGGCGATCAGCGCGGCCAGCAGCGTTCCGGTAGCCGCCAGCCCGGTGTGCAGCCGTCGGTCGAGTGCACGAAACAGCGGGGTGAACAGGTAGGCGCCCACCGCGGCCACCACGATCAGCACGAAGTAGGTGCTCAGGAAGTACGCACCGAACGCCAGCGCGATAACGGTGAAGACCGCAAGAGCACGGCGCTGGGTGAGGGTGAATTCGGAGTTCACGGCCGGCTCATACCTCGCTCCTGAGACACGCTCGATAGATCTGGCAGACCCTGCACAAAACTCGCTGGTGGCGGCAGGAAAAAGCTTATCCTTTGCCGATCGGATGATTTCACGGATCGGTGAGGTCGGGATGACCGCAACCACATGTCGGGCGTGCGGCAGCGAACCGCTGGAGGACGCGCGGTTCTGCCACTCCTGTGGTTCGCCGATCATTGCGGCCACGACGACGGCTGAGTACAAGCAGGTCACCGTGCTGTTCGCCGATGTGGTGCATTCGATGGACATCGCTTCAGCGGTCGGTGCCGAACGGCTGCGCGAGATCATGATCGGTGACATGATCTCCCGCGGAGAAGCCAGCAGAGTCTTGGTGGAATGACTGCTGCAGCGCGGCAGCAATGTCGACCTCGTCGAGGCGCAGGCTGCCGTCGACCGGTTGGCGGCGGTGCCGACCGAGCCGGGCTTCGTACTGTTCGAGATACCGCTGCTGCGGCTGAGCGCGTTGATGGCTCGCGCGATCGGCGACCAGGACGGGTATCGCGGCCGCGTCGACCGCTACCTGACAAGGGCCACCGATGTCGGCTACGAAGGCCATATCGCGATGGCGCGAGCCATGTGCTGGCAGAACGTTATTCGGGCTCCGGAGCTATGACCAGCGTCGCCAGATGCGGATGGGCCTCGGCCTTGACCTGCTGGAACAACTCGATGTAGTAGGGCACGCAGTCGGCTGTCGCCTGCTCGGTGGTGAACAGCGGCTGGTAGCCGAGATCGCGCCGGGCTTTGTCGATCGAGAAGTAGTTGTTCAGGTAAAGCCGTTCCACCGCACCGGGTTCCAGCAATGGTTCGGGAAGACCGAACCGGAAGTGCAGCCACTGCCACGCCACCATCACATCGCGCACCAGCCGGCCGGAGACCCGCATCCGCGGCCAATGTTCTCCGCACGCTTCCATGATCGGCCGGGCGAACTCGAACATGTTGATCGGTTCGCCGTCGTTGATGAAGTAGGCCTGCCCGGGCGCGGTGCCGCCGGGCACCAGGTGCTCGGCGGCCAGGATGAAGCCGTGAATCAGGTTGTGCACGTACGAGTTGTCGAGTTTGGCGCGTTTGCTGCCGATCAGCACTTTGACGTGGCCGGCCGCGACGCTTTCAAACAACTTGCGGAACATGGTCTGATCGCCGCGCCCCCAGATGCCGCTGGGCCGGATCGCACAGGTCAGCATGCCCTTCTGGCCGTTCTCGTCCAGCACGAACTTCTCGGCGACCACCTTCGTCTCGGTGTAGAGATCGTTGTATTTGGTGGTGTAAGGCATGGTTTCGTTGCCGCCCGAGATGGCCTTACCGCCCATCACGACACTGTTGGATGCGGTGTAGACGAACCGTTTCACCCCGGCCTGCTGCCCGGCATCAACCAGATTCTTGGTGCCGTCGACGTTGACCGCGAAGCTGCGCCGCCGGATCTCGTCGGTGACTTTCGCGCCGCCCTGCAGATCGATGACGGCGGCGGTGTGGAACACAGTGTCGATGTCTGCCACCGCTGCGGCCACCGTCTCGAGGTCACAGATGTCGCCTTGCACCGTCTGCAAGTTGGGGTGCTCGGCCAGCGGCGACGGCGCCCGGTCGAAGGACCGCACCTGATAGCCACGCTCGAGCAGTGTCCTGACGAAGTTGGTTCCAACGAAGCCGGAACCCCCGGTCACCAGTACCCGGCCCAGTTCAGTTGTCAGTGCTGGATCACCCATCGGCCGAGCATAACGGAACGTGTTCTAGTTCTCATCGGCGAAGTCATGACTGTCTGTCGCTGTCATCGTCGGAGGTCAGGGCGTCCTGCACCCGCCGGCGGGCGCCGGCCAAGTGCTCTTCACAGCGTTTGGCCAGCTGTTCTCCCCGTTCCCAGAGGGTCAGTGACGCATCGAGATCCAACCCGCCCTGCTCCAGTCGCTGCACGACGTCGATCAGCTCGTCGCGGCATTGCTCGTATCCGAGTTCACTAGCGGGCCTCACCGAATCGGTTCCATCAGCTGCCATCGACACACCCCTCACTCGTCGCCGCGACCGCCCCGTCGGCTACCCGAATCCGCAACCGGGTGCCGGCCGGGGCGTCATCGACCGACCGAAGCACCCGAGCCGGCCCAACCGCCGGGACAGTCTGGACCACCGCGTAGCCGCGGGCCAGCGTTGCGGCCGGGCCCAGGGTAGCCAGCCGAGCCGACAGGTGCCCGGCCCGTTCGGTCTGGACATCGATTCCCCGAATGACATCGCGGCGGACCGCAGCCAGGGCGCGCCGCACCTCTTCGCCCCGTTCGGATAGCGCACGCAGCGGGTCGGCCAGCGCCGGGCGGCTGCGCAACTGGGCCAACGCGCGGTCCTCGCGAACCACCCAGTTACGTACGGCCTGGGCGCTGCGTCGGCGTAGGTCATCGACCAGGGCCCGCTCGGCGGTGGCGTCCGGGACGATCCTCTTCGCCGCGTCGGTGGGGGTGGCGGCCCGCAGGTCGGCGACCAGGTCGCACAGCGGGTTGTCGGGTTCGTGGCCGACTGCGCTAACCACCGGGGTGCGGCAGGCCGCAATCGCCCGGCACAGGGTCTCGTCGGAGAACGGCAGCAGATCCTCCACGCTGCCGCCGCCGCGGGCCAGCACGATCACCTCCACGTCCGGGGCGGCGTCCAACTCGCGCAACGCCTCGACGATCTGGGCCACGGCGCTCGGTCCCTGCACGGCGGTGTTGTGCACCGCGAAGCGCACCGCGGGCCACCGGGCGCCGGCCACCGTCGTCACATCCCGCTCGGCGGCGCTGGCGCGGCCGGTGATCAGGCCGATCGTGGCCGGTAGAAACGGGATCGGCCGTTTGAGCCGGGGATCGAACAGTCCCTCGGCGTCCAGCAGCTGCCGCAGCCGCTCGATGCGGGCCAGCAGCTCACCGATCCCGACAGCGCGAATCTCGCTGAGCCGCAGCGAGAAAGTGCCGCGGGCGGTGTAGAAACTGGGTTTCCCGCAGACCACTACCTGGGTGCCCTCGGTCAGCTTGACCGGCGCGGCGGCCACCAGTTCGGGGGTGCACGTCACCGTCAGTGACATATCGGCGGCGGGATCCCGCAGCACCATGAACACCGTCCGGACCCCGGGGCGCAGGTTGATTTGGGTCAGCTGGCCCTCTACCCACACCGAGCCCAGCCGGTCTATCCAGCCCTTCACCCGGATCGCGACCGCGCGGACCGGGAACGGGCTCTCCGGCGAACTTCCCGGTGCGGGGGCGGTCACTTCGCGGTTGCGCGGGTGATCCTGTTGGCCAGCAGCGTCTGGAACGGCGCCCGTGCCTTGGTGGCCTCCTCATAGGCGAGGAGGGTCTCCAGCTCGTCGATGCTGAGCGAGGCAAGCCGGGCCCGCAACTGGGCCAGGGTCAGCGTGCCGTAGTCGAGTTCGTCTACCAGGTCGGGGGTAGGCACCTGCGGGCCCGCGGCCTTGCGTTTGCCCGGTGTGATGTCGGTCTCGGCGGGCGGGGCGCCCCGGTCTTCACCGCCCTCGCTGAACGAGTACAGGGCGAAGCGCCCGTCGGTGCGCGGGCCGGAATCGGCATCATCGAAACCGTCGAACACCGCGTCGGCGAGGTCGGCGCCGTTGACACTGTCCCCGGAGTCTTCGTCGAACGTGGCCCACTCCGGCTGCTCGTCCTTCGGCGGGAAAAGCGTCTCAAGAGTCGCGTCGCCCTTGTTGACCAGGTCAGCGATGCCCTGCTGCCAGAGCATCACGGCGTGCGCGGCCTGGCTGACCAGTGTCATCGGATAGGTCAGGATGGTTTGCGGCAGCTTTAGGGTTTCCTCGACGGCGACGGTTGCCGCGCCCACCAGAAGCCGGAGTCCAAATGGTGCAGTAGACATGGTCCCAGCCTGCCCTACCAACCGGTCATCTCCAAGTATCGAGGGGGGTGGTCGCGAGCTGGCGGTCTCCTGTCGCCAGACCGTACGCTGGTGGCCATGCCGACCCTCGATGTGGAGACCTCCGACAGCTCAGGGGCGCCGGTCGCCGCTGCACCCACTGGTAAGCGGGTGTTGTTGGCCGAACCCCGCGGGTATTGCGCGGGCGTCGACCGTGCGGTCGAGACGGTTGAGCGGGTGCTGGAGAAGCACGGTGCTCCGGTGTATGTCCGGCACGAGATCGTGCACAACAAGCATGTGGTGGACACCCTGACGAATAAGGGCGTGGTCTTCGTTCACGAGGCGGACGAGGTGCCTGAGGGCGCGATGGTGGTGTTTTCCGCCCACGGGGTGGCGCCCACCGTGCACGAATTGGCCGCCGAGCGGGGATTGCGGGTGATCGACGCGACCTGCCCGCTGGTGAACAAGGTGCACAACGAAGCCAAGCGGTTCGCCCGGGACGGCTTCGACATTCTGCTGATCGGCCACGCCGGCCATGAAGAGGTCGTCGGAATCATCGGCGAGGCCCCCGACGACGTGCAGCTGGTCGACGGTCTGGAGGCGGTGGCCTCGGTTCGGGTGCGCGATGAGAACAAGGTGGTGTGGCTGTCGCAGACCACGCTGAGCGTCGACGAGACGATGCAAACGGTGGTCAAGCTGCGCGAGCGGTTCCCGAACCTGCAGGACCCGCCCAGCGACGACATCTGCTACGCCACCCAGAACCGGCAGACCGCGGTCAAGGCGATGGCTCCGGAATGTGAGCTGGTGATCGTCGTCGGATCGCGCAACTCGTCGAACTCCAACCGGCTGGTCGAGGTGGCGCTGGGTGCCGGCGCCGGCGCGGCCCATCTGGTCGACTACGCGGCCGATATCGACCCGTCGTGGCTCGATGAGGTGCAGACCATCGGCGTCACCTCAGGCGCGTCGGTCCCGGAGATCCTGGTCCGTGGCGTGCTGGAGCGGTTGGCAGAGCACGGCTACGGCACGGTGTACCCGGTCGCGACCGCCAACGAGACGCTGGTGTTCGCGTTGCCCCGGGAGATCCGGCCGGACCGCCGCTAGCGTCGATCGCCGCCATCGGGCCTAGTTAGTCAGATGTCGTACTCCCAGGAGTCGATTCCCTGGCTGCGCGGCCGCGGCCGGGTGGGGGATTGCGTGCCGGACTCGTCGCCGGCGGCCTTGCGATAGCGCACCTGGGAGACCGGGTGATGGGTGGTGTCGGCTCCGTTGCTGCGGCCACCGGCGGCCGCCGGCCGACGGCGCGGAAGCGATTCCGGCGACTCGGTGGGCCGGTAACCGGGTACCCGGGAATCCCGGTCGACCTTCGGCATCGATTCACCGCGTCGTCGTGGCGGCTCGTCTTGCCACTCGGGCGCCGGGCGCCGACGGCGCTGTGGCTCCTCGCGCAGGCCGGGTGCCGGCCGTCGTCGCGGCGGGCGCTCCACCCCCGGCGTGTCGTTCATCGGTGGCCGGATGTGCCGGGACCGCGTCGGCATGGCTCCGTTCGCATCCCGACGGCGCTCGCTGGACCGGGTGCGGGACTGGCCCGAGCTGGCCTGTCGGGCAACGCGACGCGACTCCGCGGTGGCACGCCGGGGACGTTCGCCGGGGCGCCGCTCGCGCGCGACCCGCGTGGCGGGCGGTTCGATGGCGTGGGCGGGATTGCGGGACAAGGCTGCGGTAAGCATGGCGCCGAGCTTGTCGACGAGCGCGGGTCGCCCGCGCGTGCTGGTGCCCTCGGCCTGGGGCGTTGCCGGGCGGTTCAGCATGCCGAAATACCAGCGGAACATCCCGATCAGGAGCACGGTGGCCGCGGTGAACAGCATCAGCGGGAATCGTTCGATCAGCGGATATCCGCAGTTGATCGCGATGCCTTTGAGTCCGGTGATGGTGGACCGGTGAAACAGCCAATACGCGCCCGGCACGGTGCAGAACAGGATCAGCGGAGGCTGGATGACCGCCGTGAACACCCCCGACTGCTGCACCGCGAGCACCGCCGCAACGCAGCCGATCACATAGAGCGTGGCGAAAACACTGGTCAGTTCCTTGCCGCCGGATCCGGCGTCGAATGAGACCCCGATCGCGGTCGTGGTCACCGCCACCGCCACCGCGCTCCACCACGGCAGTCCGGTGACGTTGGGCAGGATCGAACGGTGGTCAGCTGCCACCGCCGAGTGCTCCCGCTGTGCTGCCACACACTGACGGTACCGGCTCGGGGTGCTCGAATTCGAGAGGCCTTGCCGGATCACCGGGGGACGTGCCGGGCGTCACGCCCTAGACTTGGCTCTCTGTGAGCATGAGCCTGGGAATCGTGGGGTTGCCCAACGTTGGTAAGTCGACCCTGTTCAACGCGTTGACCCGCAACGACGTGTTGGCCGCCAACTACCCGTTCGCGACGATCGAACCGAACGAAGGTGTGGTGCCGCTGCCGGATCCTCGGCTGGCCAAGCTGGCGGAGATCTTCGGTTCCGAGCGGATCCTGCCGGCGCCGGTGACGTTCGTCGACATCGCCGGCATCGTCAAGGGCGCCTCGGAGGGGGCGGGGCTGGGCAATAAGTTCCTGGCCAACATTCGTGAGTGCGACGCCATCTGCCAAGTGGTGCGGGTCTTCGCCGACGACGACGTGGTGCACGTCGACGGCAAGGTGGACCCCGAGGCCGACATCGAGGTGATCGCCACCGAGCTGATGCTGGCCGACATGCAGACCCTGGAGCGTGCGGTGCCGCGCCTGGAGAAGGAAGCTCGCACCAACAAGGACCGCAAGCCGATGCACGAGGCCGCGGTGGCTGCGGCGGCGCTCCTCGACAGCGGCAAGACCCTGTTCGCCGCCGGGGTGGACCCGGAGCCGCTGCGCGAGCTGAACCTGCTGACCACCAAGCCGTTCCTGTATGTGTTCAACGCCGACGAGTCGGTGCTGACCGATGCCGAGCGGGTGGCATCGCTGCGCGAGTTGGTCGCCCCGGCCGACGCGGTGTTCCTCGACGCCAAGATCGAAGCCGAGCTGGCCGAGCTGGACGACGAGTCAGCTATGGAGCTGCTGGAGTCCATCGGGCAGCCCGAGCGCGGCCTGGATGCCTTGGCGCGGGCCGGTTTTCACACGCTGAAGTTGCAGACCTACCTGACCGCCGGGCCGAAGGAGGCGCGGGCCTGGACCATCCACCAGGGCGATACCGCACCGAAGGCTGCCGGGGTGATCCACACCGACTTCGAGAAGGGTTTCATCAAGGCCGAGACCGTCTCCTACGAGGACCTGGTCGCCGCCGGGTCGATGGCCGCCGCCAAAGCCGCCGGCAAGGTGCGCATGGAGGGCAAGGACTACGTGATGGCCGACGGGGACGTGGTGGAGTTCCGGTTCAACGTGTGACGTTATTGACGGAGCGCGTTATGCTGTATCCGTGATCCGGTCCTTCGCGGACAAAGACACTGAGCGGCTGTGGCGACGGGAACGGGTGCGATCGATCGATCCGCGTGTGCAGCAGACGGCATTGCGCAAGCTGCGCGTGTTGGCGTCGGCAGTCGAACTCGATGAGCTTCGGGTGCCACCCGGCAACCGGCTTGAATCGTTGAAAGGTGATCGTCGAGGTCAGCACAGTATCCGGATCAACGGCCAGTGGCGGATCTGCTTTGTATGGCGAGATGGAGGTGCCGAAGATGTCGGAATCGTCGACTACCACTGAAAAGCTGGCGCCGGTGCATCCGGGGGAGGTCCTGATGGAGGATTTCATCCAGGGCTTCGGCATCACCCAGCACAAGCTTGCGGTCTCGATCGGAGTTCCGCCGCGACGGATCAACGAGATCGTGCACGGAAAGCGTTCGATCACCGCCGACACGGCGCTGCGGCTCGGTCGCTTCTTCGGCGTCTCGGGGCAGTTCTGGCTCAATCTGCAGGGCTTCTACGACCTGGACGTTCAGCGCGAGGTGCTCGGATCGGTACTCGACGAGATCCGTCCGGTCCAGTCGGCGTAGTCGGGGCGGGTGCCTCAAGCAGCGACTCCAGGGCCTGCCCAAGAAGTGGGAATCTTGGGCATCCCTTCGAATTCGTGGCCGGTATGCGCCTCTCCTGTGACCTGAGCGCTACTGCCGCAAAGGACGCTCGTTGTCATGGCGGCGGTCGAGGTGATCTATGTGGTGGCGGCGTCACTATGGATTCTGGTGGTGCTGACGGTCTTGGTCATCGGATGTCACTTCATGGTGAAGTTCCGCATGAGGCGGCGCAGGATGAACCGACTGTTCGATGCCGTGCGGGTACCGATTCAGTTTGGGGCGCAAGGTGTCTTGTTGCTACGGCGGTGTGAGGGCGCGGGCAGGTCTGTCGCGCTTCGGTTGCCGATGCTGATCAGTGGGTTGCGTTCAGACGGTCGGCCGGCATTTTCGCCCGGGACTAGGCGACGGTAGGAGCGCGGCAGCGAGACCCCTGACCGATTGGAATTTCATTGGTATCGTGATCCCATGGAGGCTGTGATTGACTCGGTTGGCCGCATTGTCGTGCCCAAGCCGCTTCGCGACGCCTTGGGTCTCGCACCGGGAACAGTGGTCGACATTTCGCAGTACGGCAACGGAGTGCAGATCACCCCTGGTGGGCGAACCGCGACACTCGAACGCGATGCAACCGGACGGCTGGTCGCTCGCAGCGACACCGTCGTCACCGACGAGATGATGTTCGCACTCATCGACGCAGGGCGACGTTGACGGCTGCGGGACTCGTGGCGGTCGACACCAGCGTCGCCGTGCCGCTCCTAGTCGCAAACCATCAGCACCATGCGCAGGTCGCGGCATGGGCTCAAGGGCGGAAACTGTGCTTGAGTAGCCACGCCTTGGCAGAGACATACGCGGTGTTGACTCGGCTGCCCGGTGATGCCCGCGTGTTGGCATCGGACGCGGTCCGGCTCATCGACGAGAACTTCGCGCAACCGCTCGCGCTCTCGGCACCTGTTGCCCGGCGCTCTCATCGGGAGTGCGCCGCCGCGGGCGTGACCGGTGGAGCGACTTACGACGCGTTGGTTGCGTTGGCTGCCCGTCAGCACGGTGTTCCCCTGGCGACCAGAGATGCGCGGGCGCGATCCACCTACGAGGCGATTGGGGTTGCCACCGAACTGCTGTCGACACAACCGGCTGAGCCATGATCCACTTTGATGGAGTGCACCTGCCCGAGCACCGGCGCAAATGTGCAACTCGTGACGCGCGATGCAACCGCGGCCGAGGACTCGGTCATCTCCGTTCACGCCGATGATGTCGCCGCCGCCTACGAGGAAGCGTGCAAGCGCGGGTATGAGGTCGTGCATGCGCTGACCGCCGAGGCTTGGGGGGTGCGCCGGTTCTTCGTTCGAGCGCCCGACGGCAGCGTCGTCAACGTGGTACAGCACCGGGATTGAGCCGACGGCGAGGTGGTGTAGTCCGGTTCAACGTGCAGTCGGGTTCCGATTCAACGTCAGTTGATGATCTCGCCGCGCTCGTCCGTCCGGATCGCGGCCAAGCGGTCGTGCCACGCCTGGAGTTCCTCGGGAGACAGTCGTGTCCAGTCGTCGACTTCTGCGATGACCCGAAGCGGTTCGCTGCTGCGGTAGGAGCGGGTCGGATTGCCGGGGACCTTTTTATCGGTGACGTTCGGATCGTTCTCGAACTCACCGGTCGGTTCGACGACATACACCCGCGGCGTGCCGTCGCCGGCCGCGAGTTCAGCCGTCAGCCCGGCACCGTCACGCAGGGCGGTGAAATAGATGTGGTTCATGATGATTTCCGGCCGGTAGCACCGCATCCATCGCTGGAGGTTACCGGGCCGGTGAGGTCTACATCCCGGGCAGCATAGAGCGCATCGGTTGATGCACCTGGGGTGGAGCGGAGTTGGGTGGAACGGATCCGGGGGCGGCCGTTGCTGTCGGAGGCGGCGGCTAGCGTGCCTGGTGCAACTGAACCCAGCACACCCGGAGGCCTGCATGAATTTCATTTCGACCCGCATCATCACGGCCGACGTCAACCGACTCGTCGACTTCTACGAGATGGTCACCGGCGTCTCCGCGGTCTGGGGGAACGAGTTTTTCGCCGAGATTCCGACGCCCATTGGCACGCTGGCCATCGGCAGCGACAAGACGGTCCCGCTGTTCGGAGACGGATCCGCTGAGCCGGGAGCCAATCGCAGCGTGATCCTCGAGTTCATCGTCGACGACGTGGACGCCGACTATGAGCGGCTCCGCGGGCGCGTGGCCGAGGTGGTGACAAAGCCGACGACCATGCCGTGGGGTAACCGCGCCCTGCTATTCCGGGACCCGGATGGCAACCTCGTCAACCTGTTCACCCCGGTCACAGAAGAGGCCCGCGCCAAGTTTGGACTTTGACCGCCGGCGTGCCTTTGTCGATAACCTCGAGCATCGCCGTCGCGGCCTACCAGATGACGGCGATCCCGGCGGCCGTTAGGACCAGTGCCCCCGCGACGTAGAACAGCGCACGCGGAGCTTCACCCGACCGGCGTTGCCGGGCTCGGCCGATCCCGAGCACGGCACCCAGGGCGATCAGGAGCACCAGCTTGACCCCGATCTTGGGGTAGTTGAGCACCACTCCGGCGGGCCAGGGGGCGGCCAGCGCAAGCCCGGTCAGCAATGACAGCACTACGCCGTAGTCCATCATCAGGGTGAATTGGAAGCGCCGCTCTGCGGTCTGGGCGGCCAACGCCCCGAATATCACCGCGAACCCGACGATGTGCAGCAGAACTATTACGTGACGTAGTACCTCCACGGGCCTCAGGTTAAACCCGCGCGTCTCCCGACGCGCGGCGGCCATGCACTGGAATGTCGATGACTTGGCGGCAACCGGGTGTCGACCCTCGACCCCTGGGAAACCTCAACCAAGCCGCTACCCTTGACCGCCATGACCACATCGACAACCCGGTTGGCCGCGGTCGTGGCCGCCACCAGCGACCCCGTCGCCGCCACTGCGGAAAACTCCCAGGTCGTTTTCCGTGCCTCCGCCGTCGCCCACGACGCGGTGGCCAGCACGGTCACCATGGGGCGCTACAGCGTCGAAGTCGACGAACCACCGACGCTCGGCGGCGAGAACACCGCCGCCAACCCGGTCGAGTATTACCTGGGGTCGCTGCTGTCCTGCCAGATCGTCACCTGGCGGTATTGGGCCGAGAAGCTGGGCATCACGGTCGACGAGATCACTGGGCGTGCCGAGGGGGACCTCGACGTGCGCGGCTTCTTCGGCCTGGACGACTCGGTCCGCCCCGGCTTCAGCGAGGTGCGGGTGGTTGTCACGGTGACCGGCCCGGAAACCGAAGCGCGCTACGCCGAACTGCACCGGATCGTCGAATCGCACTGCCCGGTACTCGACCTGACCACCAACGTCACTCCGGTGCGCAGCAGCCTCGAAATCGGTTAGGAGCGCGACGGTGATCTTCATCGTGGTCAAGTTCCACACCAAACCGGAGTGGGCGGAGCGCTGGCCACAGTTGGTCGCGCAGTTCACCGAGGCCACCCGAGCCGAACCGGGCAACCTGTGGTTCGACTGGTCGCGCAGCCTGGACAACCCCCATGAGTATGTCCTGGTCGAAGCGTTCCGCGACGGTGAGGCAGGCGCCACCCACGTCAACAGTGACCACTTCAAACAGGCCATGGCTCGGATGCCGCAGGCGCTGGCGTCAACGCCGAAGATCATCAGCCAGCAGCTCGACGCGACGGACTGGTCGCTGATGGGGGAGCTGACGGTCGACTAACAGGTCGAGCCGCAGGTGAAGCGACGGTAACTGCGGCGCCACCTGACCGCGCTCGCTGCCGATCACGGCGTGCAGGCGTGTACCGAGCAACCCATCACCGACGAGGAGAACGCCTTCGCAGCGGTGGCAGATTGGGGGCCGGCCGAGGATTGGGCGGACTGGGCCGATGCGGCACGGTGAACTCTGGTGTGCCCAGCGACTGCGTCGTCAACTTCGACAACATTCACACGTTGCCGCGCACCGCGTTCCGTCGCAGACTCATCCGGTTGTCCCCGGCGCGCATCCAACAGGCGTATCGCACGCTGCGGGCGAGCACGGGATGCTGAAGACCGGCCTCAACCAGGCACGACGACGATCTCCCGGCCCAGTTGATATCCGGGGGCCAGCGGCAGGATGTCACCGCTCCAGAATGAACCGGGGTCGAACCAGTTCGAAGTCTTGTCCGTCGACAACAGGCCCATCTCTTCGTAGGTGATCGCCACCGTCTCGGCGCAGTAGGTGGTTTGCAGCGCGGCTTTGACGTGGCGCGACTTACGGCGCTCGGTGACCTCCCGAACCTTGCGGTCCAGCACCGGGACGCCGCGTGTCCAGTCGCGTGCGGTCGGGAAGCGGCCCCGTAACCAGCGGCCGGTGAGCCGCGCTGTGGTGGGGAACGCGGTGCCGTCCATCCGGGCGATCACCCGTAGCAACCGGTCTTCCTGCTCGCGGGTGACGGTCCCGTTGAGCTGACGAAACCAGCAGCGCTGCTCATAACGGCCCGTCCACTGCTCGATGGCGGCCCGGGCGTCGTTGAGTTGCACACCGCGGTGATTGGTGCCGGTCCAGAAGTCGAGCAGTTTGTCGCCGAGCTCGGCATGCCAGATTAGTGGGGGCAGGTCGTCGAGGGCCACCGTCATCCCGACGTGGTTCACCGGGGCGTTGGACAGGGTTTGGATGGCGCGATCCGGGCCGGAGCGGCCACGGAACAGCCAGATATCGCCGGTGCGGGTTTCACGCAGGGCGTGTTCCAAAGTCACGGTGTGTTCGTCCACGACAGCACCTTAAAGTGTCATCGTGCGCAACATCTGGAAATGGATCGGCCTGGCGGGCGTGGTCGGGGTCGCCGCCGGGGGAGTGCTGGTGGTGCGGGACCAGCGACGGCGACGGGCCTACACGCCCGACGAGGTTCGCGCCCGGCTGCATCAGCGGCTGGCCGAAGCCGACGGCGCCACCTAACCCTGGTCGATCTCCACGGCGTAGAGGCGGTGCGTGCCGGCGAAGCCCTTCAGCTCGGCGTCGCGGCCGGCGCCGACGGTGATGCCGTCGCAGTCCTTGACGGCCTCGCGCACCGGTGCGCTGATCAGGATCTCGGCGCCGTCGGCGGCGGCGGCCACGCGGGCGGCCATCGCGACATTGCGCCCGAACAGGTCATCGCCGCGGCGCACCGAACGGCCCATGTGGATTCCGATCCGCACCCGGATCGGGTGTTGGGGCTTGCGGCCGCGCCGGGGCGCCAGCGCGTTTTGGATGTCGAGGGCGCAGCGCACCGCCGGTTCGGGTTGGGCGAACGCGATCATGTACCCGTCGCCCTGGTTCTTGACCACATGCCCGGCGTGTCCGCGGACCGTGCGCTGCACCATTTCGTCGTGCCGGGCGATCAGCTTCACCCACGCGCGGTCGCCGATACGTTCGTTGAGCGCGGTGGACTCCTCGATGTCGGTGAACAGGATCACCACATGGCCGTCCGGCGTGAGGCGGGCCAGATCGGGTCGCTCGACCTCGGCCCAATCGGCGAGGTCT
>JBDTEP010000259.1:0-16848 GCA_039922455.1 Mycobacterium sp.
GAACCACGCTCAGCGACCCGACGGTGGTCGCTGTCTCCAGCGATTCGGCGCTGGTGTCGGCCGGCGGTGCGGCCAGCAGGTTCCACAGGTGCACCACGCCCCGGCACGGCGGCCGGTCACCGCCGAATGCCGCGCGCAGCAACTCCTGGAAGTGCTCGGGCCGGGCCGGGTCGATGCGGTAGCTGTCGGCGGTCACCCGTTCGATCTCGGCGAGCCCGACGACCGGCTCCACCAGCACGCAGGACTGGGCCTGCGCCTCGAGGTGGTCCCGCAAGGTGTCGGCCACCGGGCCGTCGGACAGGACCAGCCAGCTGCCGGGTTCAGCGGACCGGCCGTCGAATCGGCTTTCACCGTCAATGGGGAGGGACGCCGGCTGCCAGCGCACCTGGTAGATGCGCTCCCGCGGGTCCGTCGTACCGGCGCTGACGACGGAGTCGCCGGCCGCGATGGTGCCGGTGGCCAGCAGCGAGAAGTCCGCACCGGCGGCAGCACTGCCGTAGCAGTCGAACGCTTGCTTCTGGTCCAGGTCGGTCAGGGCGAACTGCACCGTTCGTGCATCGGCCAGGCTGCCGCGCAGACTCAGCTCACCGACGGTCCGGCTTCCGGGGCCCAAAGCGACCTCGGCCGCAGTCAGGACCAACTCGCGCAACTGCTCGGTCGTCAGTGCCCCGGTGGTGATGTCGAGCTCGGCCAGCACCGTCCCCGGCTGCGCGGCAGACCGGATAGGTCCGCGCCAGCCGCCGCCGGGCGCACCGGCATGGCTGTGCCGCGGTGCCGCGAGGGAGCCGGCGTTCAGCCAGGAGTGCACCCGCTGCCAGGGGTAGGTGGGCGCGGGAACGCAGCGACTGCCCGCCGGGTAGATCTGTTCCCACGCCACCGGGTGCCCGCGAGTGTAGAGGGCGCCCAGCGAGCCGAGCATGGTCGAGCGGCCCTCGTCGTCGCGGCGCATCGACGGCAATAAGGTGGCGCTGCGGTGCAAGTGCTCGGCGTCCTCGCGCGCCCCGGTCAGCAGGATGGGGTGCGGGCTGAGCTCGACGAAGGTGTCGTGCCCGGTCTCCAACAGCCGTCGCAGCGCCGGTGAGAACCGCACCGGCGAACACAGGTTCGCCACCCAGTAGTCCGCGTCCAGCAGCTTGTCGCCCACCAGATCGCCGGTGACCGTCGAGTACATCGGCGTGGTCGGCGCGACCGGCTTCAGCTTCACCAGGCTGCCGCGCAGACCCGCACTCAGGCCTACCATCTGCGGGCTGTGCGAGGCGACGTCGACCTCGATCCACCGGCAGAACCGGTCCCGCTGCGTCAGCTTGGCCATCAGCTCTTCGAGCACCTTGCGCTCACCGGCGAGCACGGTCGACCGGTAGCTGTTACTGGCGGCGACCGCCACCTGGCGCTCGTGGCCGGCGATGAGCTCATGCGCCTCGGCCATGGTGGTCTCGGTGACCATCATCGCCCCACGCCCGCGGACCTGTCGCAGCATCCGGGCCCGGGCGCAGATCACCCGTGCGGCGTCCTCCAGGCTCAGCGCTCCGGCGACGTGCGCGGCCGCGACCTCGCCGAGGCTGTGCCCGACCACCGCGGCGGGCTCGATTCCCCAGGACCGCCACAGCGCCGCCAGCGCCACCTGGATGGCGAAGATGGTCGGTTGCAGGATGCCGATGTCGGAGAGCTTGGAGCGATCCACCGGGCCTTCCTGGGCGGCCAGCGCCTTGAGGATCGAGTGCCCCAGATGCGGAAGCAGCGCGTGATCGCAGGCGGCCAGCAGGTCGGCGAAGACCGGCTCGTCGGCCTGTAGCCGCTGCGCCATGCCGTGCCACTGCGAGCCCTGGCCGGAGAAGACGAACGTCACGCCCCCGGATTGGACGGCGCGGGCCGCCGAACAATGCCCGACCGACAATCCCGGTCGCGACTCGCCCTGGCGGTAGGCCGACAGCGACTCGAACAGCGCCGCAGGCGAGTTCCCAACCACCGAGAGCCGGTAGTCGTGGTGGCCGCGCCGGGCACCGGCGGTGTAGCACATGTCGGTCAGCGAGCGGGTACCCGCGCTGCCGCCCCCGAGACCCCCAGAAAACAGAGCCATCTCGTACTCGCCGACCAGCGCGGTCAGCGCCTCCGGCGACCGGGCGGACAGCGCCAGCAGCTCGTCGCGCGGCGCCGCGGCGTCATCGGAATAGCTGCTGCGAACCTGCGGGGCCTCGGTGAGCACGACGTGGGCGTTGGTGCCGCCGAAACCGAACGAGCTCACCCCGGCGACCGCGCGGCTGCCCGCCGGCCACGGGGTCAGCTTCTGCACCACCTCCAGCGGCAGGCTGTCGAACAGGATGTGCGGGTTCGGCTCGGTGAAGTTCAAGCTGGCCGGGATCGCCCGATGCTGCAGGGACAACGCCACCTTGATAAGCCCGGCAACCCCGGCTGCCGCCTCCAGGTGGCCGATGTTGGTCTTGACCGACCCCACCAGGCAGCGGCTGCCCGGCGGCCGGCCCTCGGCCAGCACGGCACCCAAGGCGTTGGCCTCGATGGCGTCGCCGATCGAGGTTCCGGTGCCGTGCGCCTCGACGTACTGGACCGCGCCGGCCGGCAGGCCCGCCCGGCGGAACGCCTCGGTGAGTACGCTCTCCTGCGCCCGCCCGCTGGGTGCGATCAGGCCGTTGGTCCGGCCGTCGGAGTTGGTGGCGCTGCCGCGAATCACCGCGTAAATCGGGTCGTTGTCCTCCAGCGCCCGGCTCAGCGGCTTGAGCACGACCGCCCCGGCGCCCTCGCCGCGGACATAGCCGTCGGCGTCGGCGTCGAACGTCTTGCACCGACCGTCCGGGGCCATCACCCGGGCCTTGCTGAAGTTGATCGCCAGGGCCGGCGACAGGATCACGTTCACCCCGGCGACCAGCGCCATGCCGCATTCGCCGTCGCGCAGGCTGCGGCACGCCAGGTCGACGGCGACCAGCGACGACGAGCAAGCGGTGTCCACCGACATGCTCGGCCCGTGGAAGTCGAAGGTGTACGACAACCGGTTGGCGGCGATGCTGAGCGCATTTCCGGTGCCGGTGTAGGCGTCGACGAGCTGGGGTTGTCCCAGCCGCAGGAAGCCGTAGTCGTTGGTGGAGATGCCGACGAACACACCGGTGCGACTACCGGCCAGCGCTTCGGGCACCTGGCCGGCGTCTTCCAGCGCTTCCCACGCCACCTCCAGCAGCAGTCGCTGCTGCGGGTCCATCTGCGCCGACTCGCGCGGGGAGATCCCGAAGAACTGATAGTCGAACTCGTCGACCCTGCCCAGGAAACCACCTCGGCGGGTGACCGCGGTGCCCGGCACCGACGGGTCGGGGTTGTAGAAGGCGTCGACGTCCCAGCGGTCGGCCGGGACCTCGCTGGTGGCGTCCACCCCGCCGGACAGCAGCCGCCAGAAGGCCTCGGGCCCGTCGGCGCCCGGGAACCGGCAGCCGATGCCGACGATCGCGATCGGCTCGTCGGCGGCGGGCCGTTCGACGGGTTCGGCGGCCATCTCGCCGGCCGGCGCGTTCTTGGCGACGCGGGCCAGGTGCTGGGACAAGATGTCGATTGACGGGTATTCGTAGGCGATGGTTGGGGCCAGTTCGCAGCTCAGCCACTTCTCCAGGGCCGTCGAGAGCCGCACCGCGTGAATGGAGTCCAGGCCGTAGTAGGCGAACGGCTTGGCCGGGTCGATCTCGGCGACCGGCAGCTCGAGATCCTGGGACAGCCGGTCGACCAGCCAGGCGTTGATCTCGGCGGCACTGCGCTTGCCTGCGGCGGCCTCGGCTTTGGCGGCCGGAGCGGCCGGGTGCGCCGTTGCCGGGGGCTCCGGCTGGGCCTGCGGCGCGGGCGTGGCAGCGGGCCACGCGGCCACCACCGGCAATTCGCCGTCGAGATACCGCTGCTTGCAAGTGCTGCGTTGGATCTTGCCGCTGGAGGTGGTCGGCAGCTGCAGCGGCTGAACCAGTACGACTGCGTGGGTCCGGACCGCGTGATGCTCGGTGACCGCGGTACGGATGACTTGCATGGCGTCGGCGGCCTTGTCGCCGACCAACCGGCTCGGGTCGACCTCCTGCACGACCACGAGTTGTTCGGCCGCACCCGCTTCCGGGGCAACTGAGAACACCGCCCCCCGGCCGCGCAGCAATGCCGGGTTGGTGTTCTGCACGGTCAGCTCGATGTCGTTGGGGTAGTGGTTGTTGCCCCGGATGATGATGAGGTCCTTGTGGCGTCCGGTGACGAACAGTTCGCCGGCGCGCAGGAAACCCAGGTCGCCGGTGCGCAGGAACGGTCCCTCGCCGGTGTCGGACAGCGTGGCCGCGAACGTCTCCGCGGACAGCTCCGGGGCACCCCAGTACCCGTGCGCGACGCTGCGTCCGGAGACCCAGATCTCGCCCACCTCGTCGGGCCCGCAGGCCCGGCGGGTTTCCGGATCCGCGATCACGACCCGTTGGCCGCCCGGCGGCCGACCACAACCGACCAGGGTGGCGGCCGACGGATGCTCTGGTGCCACCTCGACGATCCGGTTGTCGCGCAGTTCCACCCGGTCGATGTGTCGAACCACCGGCACCGGGGATTCCGACTCACCGGACACCAGCAGAGTCCCCTCCGCCAACCCGTACACCGGGTAGAACGCCTCCGGCCGGAAGCCGGCTGGCGCGAAGGCCTCGGCGAACCCGTCCAGCGTCGCGGTGCGCACCGGCTCGGCGCCGCAGAGCGCCACATTCCAGTAAGACAGATCCAGCGCGGCGCGCTCCTGTGGGCTGCTGAGCTCGACGCACATGTCGAAGGCAAAGTTCGGGGCGGCGGTGATCGTGCCGCGATGCCGCGAGATCGCCTCCAACCACCGCATCGGCCGTTTGATGAACGCGGTCGGCGGCATCAGGAGCGAAGTGCCGGCGGCGTACATCGTTCCCAGCAGCCCGCCGATCAGACCCATGTCGTGGTACGGCGGCAGCCAGAACACCCCTGACACCCGCATGTCGGGGTGTGGGTTCCAGACCTCGGCGATGGTCTCCAGGTTGTGCACCAGGTTGCCGTGGGTCAGCACGACGCCCTTCGGCGCGCTGGTCGACCCGGAGGTGTACTGCAGCATCGCGATGGTGTCACCGTCGATCTGCGGCGCCACCCAGGCCGCCTCGCTGCCGGCCGCGTTGACGTCGGTGATCGACCACCGTAGCGCCTGCCCGCCAGGCAGTGCGTCGATCGCGGGCTTGATTTTGGGCTCGATCTCGGCCGTAGTGAGCGCGAATTCCGGCTGAACGTCGGCGATGATCGACGCGACGCGCGGAACCAGGTGCTCGCGCATCGGCGGGTGCACCGGAATCGCGATGGCGCCCGCGTAGAGGCAGCCGAAAAAACTCGCGATGAAGTCCAGGCCGGGCGGGCACAGCACCAGCACCCGTTCCCCGGCGGCCCCCTGACGCTGCAGGTCGGCCCCGATCTGGCGGGCGCGCACGTCCAGCTCGCGGTAGGTCACCTGGCTGGTCTCGTGCTCGTCACCGTCCCGAGAGAAGGTGAACGCCAGCCGATCGCCGCGTTGCTCCGCACGCCGCATCAGCAAATCCACCAGGGTGCGGAGGGGGTGCACCGCGTCGTCCGGCCAGCTCATCGCTATTGCGTCTCCCGTATGGTCAACGAAAATTGGTTTTAGATTAGGCCCGAGGATTTCCGTAGGCAACCTTGATTAAGGTTACATTAAGAATTCAGACACCTAATTTTGCAATTTTCGGCGACTACGACCAGACGGGCAAGTTAGGTAACCCATCACACAGTGGCGCGGGGTCAGCCGTCCAGCTTGTACCCGAGACCGCGCACGGTAACCAGGTGCACCGGATTGGCCGGATCGGCCTCGATCTTGGACCGGAGTCGTTTGACGTGGACGTCCAATGTCTTGGTGTCGCCGACGTAATCCGCGCCCCACACCCGGTCGATCAACTGTCCGCGGGTGAGCACCCGGCCGGTGTTGCGCATCAGGTACTCGAGCAGGTCGAACTCCTTGAGCGGCAAGGTGATCTGCTCACCGTTGACCATGACCACGTGCCGTTCTACGTCCATGCGCACCGGACCGGACTCCAGCACCCCCTCACCGACGCCGCTCTCGTCGTCGCCGCCGCGGCGCAGCACCGCGCGAATCCGGGCGATCAGCTCGCGGGCCGAATACGGCTTGGTCACGTAGTCGTCGGCGCCTAATTCCAAGCCGACGACCTTGTCGATCTCGCTGTCGCGTGCAGTGACCATAATCACCGGCACGCTGGACCGGGCGCGCAGTTGCTTGCACACATCGGTGCCCGACATCCCCGGAAGCATCAGGTCCAGCAGCACGATGTCGGCGCCGGTCCGGTCGAACTCGGCCAGAGCCGCTGGCCCGTCGCTGACCACGGTGGTCTCGAAACCCTCTTTGCGCAGCAGGAACGCCAGCGGGTCTGCCAGCGATGCCTCATCCTCAACGATCAATACGTGCGTCATCGGCGCTGCTCCTCATCCCCTTGCCCTGCATCGTCGACAGCGGTGTCATCGTCGCTGCTCCTCATCTTTTCCCTCCGCGTTGCCCTGGTAGGCGGGAATCGCCAGAGTGAACGTCGACCCGGTCCCCGGCTGGCTCCACAGCGTGATGGCACCGTTGTGGTTGGCCGCCACATGCTTGACGATCGCCAACCCGAGCCCGCTGCCACCGGTAGCCCGCGACCGAGCCTTGTCGCTCCGAAAGAACCGTTCGAAGACGCGCTGTTGGTCCTTGGGCGCGATCCCGATGCCGCGGTCGGTGACGGCGATCTCGACGAACCCGTCCCGGCGACGCCGGCTGATCGACACCGGCGATCCGTGCGGCGAATAAGCAATCGCGTTCGACACCAGGTTAGCCAGCGCAGTGACCAACAGTGACTCGTCGCCGAGCACCCGGAAGCCGCGCGGGGCGTCGGTGGTGATGGTGATCTCCGCGTTGTCGGCCACCACCTTGTGCCGGGAGATCGCCTCGTTGACCACATCGTCGACGTCGACTATGTCCAGGTCCGGCAACGGATCGGCGCCTTGCAGCCGGGATAGCTCGATCAGCTCACCGATCATGGTGGCCAACCGGTTCGCCTCCACCAGCACCTTCTCCGCGAACGGGCGCACCGCCTCGGGGTCGTCCGCCGACGCCAGCAGCGCCTCGGCAAGCAGTCCCATCGCCCCGACCGGGGTTTTGAGTTCGTGACTGACATTGGCCACGAAGTCGCGCCGGCTGGCCTCCATCCGGGCCTGTTCGGACTGGTCGTCGACGATCACCCCCGCGAACCGGCCATCCTCGTCGGAGAGCAACCGGGAGTATCCGCGCACCGCCGACAATTCGGACCGAATGGCACCGGACGCCCGCTTGGCCACGGTGAGATCGAAAACGACCTCCTCTTCACCGGCCAATGCGCGTTGCGCGGCGGCCCATGCGCCGTCGTCGAGCAGCCGACCGTGCACCAGACCCAGCTCGGCTGCCCGTTCATTGAGGTAGACCACGTCGCGGTGGTTGTCGACCACAACTATGCCCAACGACGCGTGCGCGACGATCCGCTGCAGCATCTGGGAGACGGTGATCCCGGCCCGTTCGGAGACGGCCTGCCCACGCCGTGAGGCCACTCGGGGAGACAGCCAGATACCCACCACTACACCCACCACAAGCGCCGGCAGTGCCGACACCGCAGCGAGCGTCAGCGCTGAAATCGCGGCCACGGCAAAAGCGTACGCAGTCCGCCCCCGCTATCCGACCAGCGTTGGACCACGACGTGCGTCGAAGGTGGATTCAGGACGAAGATTTCACTGGGTTTCCACCCGGAATTCACACTGGCCGGGTTGTGACGGCTACTTGGCACCTTGACTGGCGACCGCCGCGGCCCCGACGGCGGCCGCCTCCGGGTCCAGATAGACACCTCCGGCGACCTTCGGGCGCAGCGTGAGGCCCAAGTCCTCTAAGTCATAGCGCAGCGGGATGCCGGTGGGGATGTTCAGGCCGACCACGTCGGAATCCGACATCCCGTCCAGGTACTTCACCAGCGCTCGCAGCGAGTTGCCGTGTGCCGCGATCAGCACCGTCTTGCCGCACCGCAGGTCCGGGATGACGACGTCGGTGAAGTAGGGCAGGAAGCGTGCCACCACGTCGGCCAGGCATTCAGTCAAGGGGCCGCCGCCGATGTCGGCGTAGCGGGGGTCGGTGTCCTGGCTGTAGCGGCTGCCGGCCTCGATCGGTGGCGGCGGGGTGTCGTAGCTGCGCCGCCACGTCATGAACTGGTCTTCGCCGTAGCGGGCTTTGGTCGCGGCCTTGTCCAGGCCCTGCAGCGCACCGTAGTGACGTTCGTTGAGCCGCCAGGTGCGGTGCACCGGGATCCAGTGCCGGTCGGCAGCGTTCAGGGCCAGGTCCGCGGTGGTGATCGCCCGGCGCAGCAGCGAGGTGTAGACCACGTCCGGCAGCAGGTCGTGCTCGACCAGTAGCCGGCCGGCGCGGGCGGCCTCGGTGCGGCCCTTGTCGGTCAGGTTGACGTCCATCCAACCGGTGAACTGGTTACTGGCGTTCCATTCGCTCTCTCCGTGGCGCAACAGCACCAGGGTGGCAGTGTCAGACATGCCGCTCAGTGTCTCACGGAGGGCCGGGGCACTCCTACGATGTTGCGTCGTCATCCTTGTCGATCAAATGCTCGAACGCCCGCAGGTTCTTCAGCGACTGTCCGGTGGACACCCGCCACTCCCACTCCTTGACGATCGAGGACGCAAATCCCAACTCCAGCAACGTGTTGAAATCGAAGTCGACGGCTTCGAGCACCTGCCCGAGCACCCGGTCGATCTCGTCGGCGGTCACCGACGCCAGCGCCATCCGGCCGACCAGGTAGATGTCGCCGGTGTTGTCCAGGGTGTAGGCCACCCCGTACAGCCGGCGGTTGCGTTTGAGCAGGAACCGGTAGACGCCCTCGTGGTTCTCGTCGGGTTTGCGGCAGACGAACGCCTCGACGCGCACCGAGTGCTCCCCGATGCTGAGGATGGTGTTGGTCTTGAGCTTGCGTTCGCCGGGCAGTTCGACAACCAGCCCCGGCAGCCCACCGTGCGCCCCCGGGAACGGCGAGTAGGTCAGCTCGGCCGCCACCAGGGTCTCCTCGATGACCTGCTGGACGTCGCCGCGGTTCACGCCCGCGCCCCGCGCCGCGTCGGCCAGCGGCGGGGCCGGCGCGCCGATCCGACCACCCGCATCCGCTCGCCGCGCGCCGCGGCGAAGTCTTCGATCGCGCTGGTGTAGCTGGCCAACTGGGCGTCCACGGTGCGCTCCCAAGAGAACGTCGCCGCGTGGGTGACCGCGGCTCGGCGCATCGCCCACCCGCGTGGCCCGGTACCCAGCCGCAGCAGGTCGTCGATGGCGGTTGCCCACTGGTCGATGCCATGCCCGGCGACCAGGCCCCCGGTGACACCGTCGCGCACCGCCACCGGCAACCCACCGACAGCGGCGGCCACCACCGGCGTCCCGCAAGCCTGCGCCTCCAGCGCGACCAGGCCGAACGATTCGGAGTAACTCGGCACCGCGACCAGATCGGCCGCCCGGAACAGCGTGGCCAGATCCTCGCGGGACTGCGGCGGCAGGAACGCCACCCGGTTGCTGATACCCAGTTCCGCGGCCAGCCGGACCAGGCCGCCCGGTGCCGCCAGCCCACTGCTGCCCGACGGCCCGCCAGCCACCACCACCCGCACTCCAGGCAGCTTGGCGGCGGCCCGCAGCAGAATGTCGGGCGCCTTGAGCGGCTGGATGCGGCCGACGAAGGCCACCATCGGCTCGTCCGGCGGCAGTCCCAGCGCGGCCCGGGCTTGCTGTTTGTCACCCGGGCGAAAGACCTCCAGGTCGACCCCCGGGTGCGCTACATCGATCCGGCGCGGGTCCGCTTCATGGAGGGCGACGAGTTGGCGCGCTTCGTCGTCGGTATTGACGATCAGCCGATCCGCTTCGTCGACGACCTGCTGCTCACCGACCACGCGCAGCGGCGGTTCGGGGGCGTCCCCGGCGGCCAGGGCGGCGTTCTTCACCCCGGCCAGGGTGTGTGCGGTGTGTACCAGCGGCACCGCCCACCGGTCCGCGGCCAGCCAGCCGACCTGCCCGGACAGCCAGTAGTGCGAATGCACGACGTCGTAGTAGCCGGGCTCGTGGGCGGCCTCGGCACGCAGCACCCCGGCGGCGAACGCGCACAGCTGGGTGGGCAGGTCATTCTTGTCCAGGCCCTCGAAGGGGCCGGCCACCACATTGCGCACCAGCACACCGGGCGCGACGTGGACCACCGGCGGATCGGCCGACGAGGTGGCGCGGGTGAAGACCTCCACAGCCACCCCGCGGCGCGCCAGGTGCAGCGCGCTCTGAAGCACGTAGACGTTCATCCCGCCGGCGTCACCGGTGCCGGGCTGAGCCAGCGGCGAGGTGTGTACCGATAGCACCGCTACCCGGTGCACATCGGATCCAAAATCTTGCCCCACCCCGTCATCTTTACAGTCGCGCTCAGGCGGAAGCTTCCGGGACCGCTCCGACGCGGGCGCGGGAGCGGCGCGTCGCGCCGACCGGATCGGCGTAGAGCCCGCCCAGCGACACCGTGCCGGCGCCGGCCTCCTGGACCCGGTTGCCGAACGCGGTGACCCGGATGGTGCGTCCGGCCAGCACCGAGCGCGCCGCGAACGCCCGCTCCACCTCGACCATGCCCTCCGGGTATTCGGTGAAGCCCTGACCGCCTACCACCAGATCGTCGGGGTTGAGTACATCGCGCAGCAGTGCCACGGCTTCACCGAGGGCCCGGGCCCGTTCGGTCAGCAGCGCGCTCGCCTGCGCGTTGCCGGCCCGCGCCTCCCGCACCAGGCCGGTCACCGCGGCGGACGCGGCGCCGTTGCCTCCAGGCAGGATCCGCAGCCGGCGGGCCGCGGCCAGCACCGCCTCGTCGCTGACGGTGGATTCCAGCTGCCCGGAGCCGCCCAGAAACTCCGAGGACACCGGCAGACCGGCGATGGTGCCGGGGCCGCTGGCCGGACTGTGCACCCGCCCGCCGATCACCAGGGCGTAGCCCACCGTCTCGCGGGCGTACACATAGAGGCTGGTGGAACTGGTCGTCGCCGGCCGCCGCACCCCGAGCAGCAGTTCGGCGCCGGCCATCGCGTCGACGTGGGAGGCCACCGACACCGGCAGGCCCAGCGCCTCGGCCAGCACTGGTCCGACCGGCGCGGCCGTCCAGCCCAGCCGCGGGTGGTCGACATGGCCGGTGGCACCGTCCACCGCCCCACCGATCGCCACCCCGACCCACAGCGGCTGGCGTTTCTGCCAGCGGGTCAGGTACCGACGGGCGCTGGCGGCCAATGACGCCAGGGCCGGCGCCGCGCCGTTGGCCGGGGTCGGGGTCTCGACTACATCCAGGGTGCGGCCGAGTACATCGGTGGCCACGATGCTGGTGGTCTTCGCACCGATGTGCAGGCCCAGTGCCAGGAACGGCTCGTGGTTGACCACCACCGGCCGACGCGGCCGCCCGATCGCGCCGGAGGTCGCCAGGTCGGCGCGCTCCAGCAGCAGTCCGGCCTCCAACAGGGCACTGACCTGCCGGTTGACGGTGGCGACGCTCAGCGACGTGGCACCGGCGATGGCCTCGCGAGCGATCGGGCCTTGCTGACGTACGGCGGCGAATACTGCGGCGCCGGCGGTGTCGGGCAACTGCAGCGACGGGGCCACGACGCGCGGATGCGAGCGGGCACCGCCGGGCCGATGACCGGAGAGGTGAGTGGCGAGGGAGGTGGTGCGCACGCTGTGTCGTCCTTGTCTACCGAGTCCGAATGGGGCCTGGCTACACCTTCGACCCGGCGGACTCTCCAAAGGAGCGCTATTCGCAGCAGGTCAGGCGCGGCAACATGCGCGGCGACAACACTCGCCGCCGGCGACGGGACAGACCGCGCTCAGATGGCGGTAGCTGCGGTACATAACGGTGGAATGTAGCACAGCCACTAAAGTTGGGCCGATGACGACACCTGCGCGAAACACGCGCACCCGCCCGGCGACGATGCCACGAGGAACGAGCGGAGCAGGCGGCAGGCAATCCATCGCCGTAGTCACCGGCGCCAGCTCGGGGATCGGCGAAGCAACCGCCAGAACCCTTGCTGCCCAAGGCTTTCACGTCATCGTCGTGGCGCGTCGCGCTGACCGGATCGCCGCGCTCGCCGAGGAGATCAGGGGCACCGCCGTCACCGCCGACGTCACCGACCCGGCCGCGGTCGCCGCACTGGCCGATGTGTGCGACCGGGTCGCCGGTTCGATCAATGTGCTGGTCAACAACGCCGGCGGGGCCAAGGGCCTGGCACCCGTCGACGAGGCAGACCTCGACCACTGGCGGTGGATGTGGGAGACCAACGTGCTGGGCACGCTGCAGGTGACCCGTGCGCTGCTGCCGAAACTGATCGCCTCCGGCGACGGGCTGATCGTGACGGTGACTTCGATCGCGGCGTTCGAGATCTACGACGGCGGCGCCGGCTACACCTCGGCCAAGCACGCCCAGAGCGCCCTGCACCGCACGCTGCGCGGAGAACTCCTGGGAAAGCCGGTGCGGCTCACCGAGATCGCCCCCGGCATGGTGGACACCGAGTTCGCCCTGGTGCGCTTCGGCGGTGACCGGCAGCGGGCCGACGCGGTCTATGCGGGCCTGACCCCGCTGACGGCGGTCGACATCGCCGAGGTGATCGGATTCGTGGCCTCCCGGCCTCCGCACGTCGACCTGGATCAGATCGTCATCCGGCCTCGCGACCAAGCCTCGGCAACCCGCGCTAGCAGAGCTGCTGAATGATCGGTGCGCCTCTCCGGATACGCGCCCTGAGCTGGGATAACGACTTCGTGCGGGTAATTGAGCGGGCGGATCGTGAGCTGTTGACCTCGGAGGCACGGGTCGGTCATTCCCAGCAGCCCGATGAACGCCGATAACCACGATGGCGGTTGACCCGCCCGGGCTGCGGCGCCAAGAATGATGGGAGCGCCGGCGACGGTGTCGACGCCCTACGGGAAGGTCGGCTCATGGGACAGACCTATGGCATCAGCGAGGTAGTCGGCACGTCGGAGACCTCCATCGACGAGGCGATCAAGAATGCGGTGGCGCGGGCGAACAAGACGGTCCGGGGACTGAACTGGTTCGAGGTGTCCCATGTGCGCGGGCAGATCGAGGGCGGGACTGTCGCGCACTTCCAGGTCACCGTCAAGATCGGCTTCCGCATGGAGGACTGACGTCCTGCTCGAGTTGCCCCGGACGTGCTAACCGCCGGGTCGACCGCTGGGAGTCGTCGTCGGCGTGCCCGACAGCGTCGGGGCATCGGTCGGAGTGGCCGGCGCGGTGCTGGGCAGCGAAGTCCGGGGCCGCTCAGAACCTGATGGCGCCGACAGTTCGGACATCGAGACCCAGGTATCCCAGTCCACCGCCCAATCCCAGATGTCGCCGTCGGCGTAGGACAGCTGAATCGAACTGCCGGTCACCTCGACCGGATCGCCGTAGATCGCGCTGTAGAAATACTGCTCGGCATCACCGGTCGATAAGTTGATGCACCCGTTGGTGACGTTGGTATTGCCTTGGGCGCCGGCGCTGGCCGGGTTGGCGTGGATGAACTCGCCGTTGTTGGAGATGCGGACCGCCCAGCGCTCATGGATGTCGTGATAGCCGGCGGCCGGGTTGGACATGTAGAAGTCGGCGTATTTCTCGGTGACGACGTGGACGCCGTTGCGGGTGACGTTGCGGGGCTGGTCGCCTTCGCCGTAACTGCACGGGAAGTCCATGATCACGCCCTCGTCGCGGACCACCTGGATGCGGTGCGAGGAGACTTCAGCCCGCACCACCTGGCGCCGCCCGATCGCGAATTCCAGCGACATGTCCTGGGCGCCGTAGGCGCCGTCGCCGAACGCCAGGCCGTACAGCTTCGCGCCGACGTTGACCCTGGCTCCGGCCGGCAGGTAGTCACGGCTGCGCCAGTGGACCCGGGCGCCCTGCGCCTCGTCGGGCAGCCAGGCCCAGCCACCCTCCACCGGCGGCTCGGTGGTGATACTCAAGGCCGCCTCGACGGCCGCCCGGTCGCTGATCGGTCCGTTGAACTGCAGGATCACCGGCGCCGCGACACCGACCGTCTGCCCGTCGGCCAGCTGAAAGCCGCCGTCGATGACGGCGGTCGGGGTCACCGTGGTGACCTTGCCGCTCACCGGCACGGCGTTGCCGTCGCGGCCCACCACCGACCCGCTCCAGCTGTAGACGGCGTCGTAACCCAACGGCTCGGTGACGGAGTAGCGGGTGCGGTCCCGGCTGAACATTCCGCTGAGCACCTTGCCGGTCGAACTGGTCAGTGCGACCCGCTGAAACCAGCCGTCCCGGACTGTGACGCCCACCGCGACGATGGGCAGCACGTCGGTCGCCACCCCGTTTTCCAGGGCCGGCTCGAAGCTCAGGGCGGGCGGCGGTGGCGCGTCGTCGGCGTCCTTGCGAGTCGGGCCGAAACACGCCGCCAACACGTTCGGAGCCAGCACCCCGGCCGCCAGCGCCGTCAAAGCCCGCCGCCTGTTCAGGGTCACGACATCCCAAGATACCGGCCGGACTTCCTGACCACCTGCGATGCTGGTTACAGGGTGCAGCCGACGAGCACCGGCTCAGGGTGCAGGACTATCCCGAATGCCGCATGTACCCCGTCGCGCACGGTGCGCGCCAGTCCCAGCACGTCTGCGGTGGTGGCGCCGCCCCGGTTGGTCAGCGCCAGCGCATGCTTGCCAGATAATCGGCAAGACGAGCCCTGATCGGCCGGATAGCCCTTGCCGAAACCGGCCCGCTCCACCAGCCAGCCGGCCGCCAACTTCACCCCGCCGGGAGCATCCCAGTGCGGAATCACGGCACCGACTCCTTCCTCGCCGACCAGCCGCTGGTAGACATCGCGTGGCACGACCGGATTGGTGAAGAACGAGCCCACACTCCAGGTGTCGTGATCGGCCGGGTCCAGCACCATTCCCTTGGCCGAACGCAGCTTGAGCACCGCGGCGCGTACCGCGGCCGGATCGGCGCGGTCGCCGTCGGCGGCGTGCAACGCGGTCGCCAACTCCCCGTAGCGCAGCGGCGCGCTGCGCCCGGCCGGATCCAGTTCAAATTCCACTTCCAGCACCACGGCGGCGTCGGAATACTTCAGCACGCTGGTGCGGTAGCCGAAGTTCAACTCCGTACCCGGCGTCCAACGCACGGTGCCGGTACGACGGTCCAGCAGCAGCACCCGGGTCAGGGTATCGGCGACTTCGGCGCCGTAGGCCCCGACGTTCTGCACCGGGGTGGCGCCGGCCGAGCCGGGGATACCAGACAAGCACTCCAGCCCGCCCAGCCCGGCGGCGACGGCGGCAACGACCACGTCATCCCAGACCGCGCCGGCCTGCGCTCGCAGCAGGTTGCCGTCGATCTCGATGCCGTCGTTGGCGAGTCGGACCACGGTCAGATCGGTCAAGTCGTCGGCGATCACCACGTTGGAGCCACCCGCCAGCAGCAGCGGGCCGGGGCCGGCCCGATCGAGTTCGCCCAGGGTTGCCACGATCTGCTCGGCGTCGACACAGGTGATGACCCGCCGGGCGATCGGCCCGACCCGCAGTGTGGTCAACGGGGCCAGCGGCACCGCCTCGGCGACACGCGCGCCCGCGAACTCGAAACTCGCCACGGCCGGTAACGGTAGCCTGACCAGCTATGCCGCGTACATTCACGCTGTCCGAGCACTATCGCGCAAGCGTCGAACAGGTGTATGCCGCGTTCGTCGACGAGCGGTACTGGTTGGCCCGGCTGGCCGATTCGGGCGCCGACGTCGTGTCACTGGACTCGTTGACCGTCGGCGCCGACGGCGGTGTGGACATCAGCACCACGCAGGGCATTCACCGAGAGAAGCTGCCGGCGCTGGCCGCCCAGTTCCATCCCGGCGACCTGGATGTGGCGCGCCAGGAGAAATGGCAACCGGTCCGCGACGGGCGGGCCCGCGCCGAGGTCGCCGGCAAGATCGTCGGCGCACCGGCGAAGCTGTCCGGCGACGCGGTGCTGGAACCGGCCAGCGGCGGCTGCGAGCTGCGACTGACCGCGACGGTCCGGGTCGACATCCCGTTGGTCGGCGGCAAGATCGAAGGTTTCATCGGCGCTCAGTTGGCCGAGTTGATGATCACTGAGCAAAGGTTCACCTCGACGTGGCTGGACGGCGGCGGCGTGGCGCGAACAGAATAGGCTGAACCCATGCGGATTGCTTGTGCGCAGATCCTCAGCGGTATCGACCCGACCGCCAACCTGCAACTGGTGGCCGACTACACCGACCGTGCCGCTGCCGAGGGCGCGAAGCTGGTGGTGTTCCCGGAGGCGACGATGTGCCGGTTCGGGGTGCCGCTGAGCCCGGTCGCCGAACCACTCGACGGGCCGTGGGCCACTCGCCTGCGGGACATCGCGGCCCGGGCCGGGGTCACAGTCGTCGCCGGGATGTTCACCCCGGCCAGCGACGGGCGGGTGGTAAACACCCTGCTGGCCGCCGGGCCTCACACCGACGCGCATTACCACAAGATCCACCTGTACGACGCATTCGGTTTTGCCGAATCCCGCACCGTCGCACCCGGTTTCGATCCGGTGGTGATCGATGTCGACGGCGTCGGGGTGGGATTAAGCACTTGCTACGACATCCGATTCCCCGCGCTGTACACCGAGCTGGCCGACCGCGGTGCGCAGCTGATCGCGGTGTGCGCCTCCTGGGGGACCGGGCCGGACAAACTGCGGCAGTGGGAGCTGTTGGCCTGCGCCCGGGCCTTGGACTCGACCAGCTACATCGCGGCCGTCGGGCAGGCCGACCCCGGCGTCGCAGGCACGCAACACTCGTCCG
>JBDTEP010000260.1:0-7689 GCA_039922455.1 Mycobacterium sp.
TGGCCCAGGCGCTGGCGCACGCCGAGGTGCTGTACGCACGCGATGAATTGCAGGCAGTGGTGGCGGCGCCGATGTTTCACGCCTGGGGTTGGTCGCAGCTGGTGCTGGCGGCGACGCTGGCGTGCACGATCGTCACCCGGCGCAAGTTCGACCCCGAGGCCACGCTGGCGGCGATCGACCGGTACCGGGCCACCGGTCTGAGCGTGGTGCCGGTGATGTTCGACCGGATCATGGAGCTGCCCGCCGAGGTGCGCGACCGCTACAGCGGCCGCAGCCTGCGGTTCGCGGTGGCCTCTGGATCGCGGATGCGCCCCGATGTGGTGACGGCGTTCATGGACTCCTTCGGCGACGTCGTCTACAACAACTACAACGCCACCGAGGCCGGCATGATCACCACCGCAACCCCGGCGGACCTGCGGGTTCGGCCCGACACTGCGGGCAGACCGGCCGAAGGCACCGAGATCCACATCCTGGACGCGGACTTCTGCGACCTGCCCACCGGCGAGGTCGGCCAGATCTACGTCCGCAACACCACCGGGTTCGAGGGCTACACCTCCGGAACGACCAAAGATTTCCACGCCGGGTTCATGGCATCGGGCGACATGGGTTACCTCGACGCAGCCGGCCGACTCTATGTGGTGGGCCGCGACGACGAGATGATCGTCTCCGGCGGCGAGAACGTCTACCCACTGGAGGTGGAGAAGACACTGGTGGCGCATCCGGGCGTGGTCGAGGCGTGCGTGTTCGGGGTCAACGACGAGCAGTACGGACAGCGGCTGGCCGCGTTCGTGGTGTTGGAGTCCGATGCGGTAGCGACGGTCGATGACCTCAAACAGCACGTGCGCGACAACCTGGCCGGCTACAAGGTGCCGCGCGAGGTGGTTGTGCTCGACGAACTGCCGCGGAATGCAACCGGAAAGATCGTGCGGGCAGAGCTGCTGGCGCTGGTGGGGGGACAGGCGACGTGATGCACTCGTCACGCTATCGAGCGGCCTCGCCGTTCAAGTCTTCGCCGCAATATCCGACCCAGGCTCCTAACCGATAACGGGGAACCGCCGCTGCCGGGCCAGTTCGTTCAGCGCGTCCTGCATCCGGGCACGCACCACGCGGTCCACCTGTGCGGCACCGGGATTGGGCCCAAATTCTTCCTCGATATATATGGGTTCCAGAATTCGGGTGGAAATCTTAGCCGGCAGCGGCAAGCTCGGCACGAGACCTGCGGTCAACCCAAAGGGGAAGCCGACCATGATCGGGGCGACCTTGAGCCGCAACATTCGGTCCAGACCTAGCAGCCTGGCCAGCCTGGTGCCGCGGAACAGGATCAGAAACTGCTCCTGGCCGCCGATGCTGACCACCGGCACGATCGGCACCCCCGCGTCCAGTGCGGTGCGCACGTAGCCGGTGTGCCCGGCGAAGTCGATCTTGTTGGCGTCGCGGGTCGGGCGGAACACGTCATAGTCGCCGCCGGGGAACACGATGGTGGTGGCGCCCGAGCGCAGCGCAGCGATGGCGTTAGTCCGGCTGGCCGGGATGAAGCCGGCCGGGCCGAGCACCCGTTTGGCAGCCAGCAGCAGCCCGTCGTGGGCCAGCACGTAGAAGGGCCGCTCGGCGCCGAAATGCTCGACGAAGGCCACCACCACCACCGGCACATCCATCGGGACCAGCCCCCCGGAGTGGTTGGAAACCAGCAGGGCACCACCATCGGGGATGTTGGCCAGGCCTTTGACTTCCGAGCGGAAGTAACCCTTGACCGCCGCGCGCAGCGGCGGGATCAGCTTGGCGACGTAGTCGGGGTCGCGCAGCGCCAGCCAGCTCTCCGCGGTGGTTTCGTCGGCCATGCGCGCCGAGTGTCAGCCGGCGATCGCACGCCGGGCGCGTCGGCCGATCCTGCGGCGCCGGGTCGGGCGTTCGACGCGGTCGAGCACCGATTCCACCGCCGCACTCAAGCCAGGCAGGAACACCCGATGGCCCAGCGTGCAGCAGGCGTGTCCGCCATCGACGGTCACGATGTGGCAGTCGCGGATCTGGCCGGCCATCCAGTGCTGGTGTTTGGGTGAGATGGCCTTGTCTTTCGACGGAATCACCACCGAGGTGGGCACGTCGATCTCGCTGAGCCAGGGCCGCGAGTCGAAGCGGACGATCTCAGCCAGGGTGCGCAGCATCGCTCCGACGCTGGTGGCCCGGAACTCGCCCAGCGCCCACAGGTAGGGGTGCGACATCTGCTTGTCCGGGTCGGGGACTGCCGGGCCACCCGGGTGTGGGCTGAACGCGTCCAGCAGGCCGGCAAAGATGCTGGTGCCGATCCGCATCGGGACGGCCTCGGCGAAGGTGGCCGCGCCGGCGCAGAGCACCAGCGCATCCACCCGGTCGCGGTGCCGCCGCCAGGCCAACTGGGCGATCAGCGAGCCCATCGAGAAACCGACCGGGATGAAGGTGTCGATACCCAGGGCGTCGGCGACCGCGACGACGCCGTCGGCGCAGTCCTCCAGCAGAATCCTCGAGGTGGGGATGCCGGCGCCGTGACCGCGCTGATCGAAGATCACCACCCGGCCGAACCGCCTCATTGTCTCCAACGACGGATACCAGGTGAGCAGCCCGGTGCAGGCCACCGAGTGCAACAGGATGAAGGTGGGGCCGTTCACCGGCCCGGAATCCACCACATAGGTGCTGCCGCGGCCGGGAAGTTCGACCATCCGGCCCTGCGGATGTTCTCGCGGCGCGGCAACTTCGGGCAGTTTCACCGCCCGCAGTACCGGGGTCAGGCCGGTCAGGCCGCTCATAACGTCGATTAGGCCATTCAAGCACAATATTCAGGCGATGCACATGAGCGCTACCGACTCGATGCCAAAGAAAAAAACGCCGTCCGTCGAGGTCTACCGCTACGACCAGGGCTTGAAAGGGTTGACCGCGAACTGGATCACCCGATAGGGCGCCCGGTCGCGCGGATCGGTGTTCCACTGGCTGACGAACACCCGCAGCTCATCGAGGGTCGATCCCGGCGAGATGTAGCCGCCGTAGGGCTGGGCCAGCCGGTTGTCGAACGGGGACGGCAGCGCCTCGACGGCGGCCGGGGGGTCCGGCCACTCGGCGTGCTGCACCACCGTGGTCACCGGAGCGGTCCCCAGCCCGGTCGGGTCATAGGCCACCCGCACCTCCATGTTGCCGGTGGAGCCGTTGAAGTAGGACAGCACCGTCTTTCCGTCGATCTGGCGCACGCTGAGTTCACCGACCTGGTCATCCCACAGCGGCGTGGGCTTATGCCCCCAACCCGCTCCGGCCGCCCAGCCCTGCCAGGCCGACCGGTCGGTGAACTTACCCGGGGTGACCCGGTACAGCGTCACCGGCGCACTGCGGTCGAAGTTGTTGGCTAGGAGGTACACCCAGCCTGTGACCGAGTCCGGTGTCGGGATCGGATCGTAGTAACCGCTGATCTGGGACTGTCCGGAATCCTGGTAGGAACTCGTCCGCTCCGATCCCGGTACCGTCTGCCAACCCGGTTGCGCCGGATCGGCTTTCACCAGCCGCGACGTCTGAGGCACCAACATCTTGGTGGTGGTCACCAACAGGTAGTTGGTGCGGTTGATCGATATCACTCCGGCCGGCAGCTGCGTACAGCCGGCCGGCGCCGGGTCGGCCAGCAGCGGCTTGTCGACCCCGACCACCCCGGTGTAGCGCACTCCGTCGGCGTCGTCGACCGAGTCCGGGTCGAGGCGCAGCGCGATCGGCGAGTACCAGCCGCCGTACCCGACGCCTTGGCCGGCGAAACTGTCCCCGCAGATCTGCAGCACCGCGCTGGGGAACTCCATGAACTCGCACAGGTCGGTGGCGCCGATGCCGTAATCCCCGGTGAGCGTGCCGGTTCCGGCACTCGGCCCGATCCGGACCACCTGGCCTTCGGCCAGCGGCCACAGCACCGGACGCGGGATGGGAGCCGGGGGTTCGGCGTGCACCGGCCACGGCAGGGTCAGCAACAACAGCGCCGACAGAGCCGCAACTCGGTGCCGGCCCACCCCGGATCAGCCCGCGGCCAGCAGTTCGGCGATCTGAATCGTGTTGAGCGCCGCACCTTTACGCAGGTTGTCGCCAGAGATGAACAGCGCCAGACCGCGCCCTCCCGGCACCCCGGGATCGACCCGGATCCGGCCCACCAGCGTGTCATCGGCACCGGCCGCGGCCAGCGGGGTCGGCACGTCGACCAACCTCACGCCCGGCGCGACTTTGAGTAGCTCAGTGGCCCGCTCCGGTGAGATCGGCCGAGCGAACTCGGCGTTGATCGACAGCGAGTGGCCGGTGAACACCGGCACCCGAACACAGGTGCCGCTCACCAAAAGGTCTGGAATCCCGAGGATCTTGCGGCTCTCGAACCGCAGCTTCTGGTCCTCGTCGGTCTCACCGGAACCGTCATCGACGTAACTGCCGGCCAGTGCCACCACATTGAAGGCGATCGGCGCGACATAGTTGTTCGGCGGCGGGAAGTCGAGGGCGGCGCCGTCGTGTACCAGCTGCTCCGCACCGTCGACGACCGCACGGACCTGCGCAGCCAACTCCTGCACACCGGCCAGCCCGCTGCCCGAGACCGCCTGATACGTCGACACGATCAACCGGGTCAGGCCCGCCTCATCGTGCAGCGGCTTGAGCACCGGCATCGCGGCCATCGTGGTGCAGTTCGGGTTGGCGATGATGCCCTTCGGCAACGGAAACGCATCGCGGACATCGCGTTTGAAGTTCACCTCGGAAACCACCAGCGGCACGTCCGCGTCTTTGCGCCACGCCGACGAGTTGTCGATCACGGTCACCCCGGCGGCGGCGAACCGCGGCGCCTGCACCCGCGACATCGCCCCACCGGCGGAGAACAGCGCGATGTCAAGCCCGGTCGGGTCGGCGGTCTCGGTGTCCTCCACCTCGATCTCGACACCGCGGAACGGCAGTTTGCGCCCGGCCGAGCGCGCCGAGGCGAAAAACCGCACGGTGTCGGCGGGGAAGTTGCGTTCTTCCAGCAGGGCCCGCATCACCTGGCCGACCTGGCCGGTGGCACCGACCACTCCTAACGCGACCACGTCAGCGCCCCGTCCCGCCGTAGACGGTGGCCTGCTCGTCCGTGCCGAGGCCGAACGCCTCGTGCAGGGTGACCACGGCCTTGTCCAGGTCCGACTCGGCCACCAGCACCGAGATCCGGATCTCCGAGGTGGAGATCAGGTCGATGTTGACGCCGTTGTCGGCCAGCGTCTCGCAGAACGTGGCCGTGACACCCGGGTGGCTGCGCATCCCCGCGCCGATCAGCGACACCTTGCCGACCTTGTCGTCGTAGAGCACCTCGGTGAAGCCGATCTCGCCCTTGAGCGAATCCAGCTTGGCCACCGCGGCCGGCCCGCTGTCACGCGGGCAGGTGAAGGTGATGTCGGTCTTGCCGTCCTCGACCTTGGACACGTTCTGCAACACCATGTCGATGTTGATGTCGGCGTCGGCTACCGCGCGGAAGATCTTGGCCGCGTAGCCGGGCAGGTCGGGGATGCCGACGACGGTCACCTTCGCTTCACTCTTGTCGTGGGCAACTCCGGTCAGGATGGCGTCTTCCATGGGGATGTCCTTGATCGATCCGGAAACGATGGTGCCCGGCTTATCCGAGTAGGAGGACCGGACGTGAATGGGCATGTGGTAGCGGCGGGCGTACTCCACGCAGCGCAACATCAGCACCTTGGCACCGCAGGCGGCCAGTTCTAGCATCTCCTCGAACGTGACCGTGTCCAGCTTCTTCGCATTGGGCACGATGCGCGGGTCGGCGCTGTAGATGCCGTCCACGTCGGTGTAGATCTCGCAGACATCGGCCTTCAGCGCGGCGGCCAGCGCCACCGCGGTGGTGTCCGAGCCGCCACGGCCCAGCGTGGTGACGTCCTTGGTGTTCTGGCTGACACCTTGGAAGCCGGCGACCAGCACCACCTGACCCTCATCGAGCGCGGCCTGAAGTCGGCCCGGGGTGACGTCGATGATCTTGGCCTTGCCGTGCACGCCGGTAGTGATGACGCCGGCCTGCGACCCAGTGAAGGAGCGGGCCTGGCACCCCAGCTCTTCGACGGCCATCGCGACCAGCGCGTTGGAGATCCGCTCCCCGGCAGTCAACAACATGTCCAGCTCACGGGCCGGCGGCTTCGAACAGACCTGTTGGGCCAGCTCCAGCAGATCGTCGGTGGTGTCGCCCATCGCCGAGCAGACCACGACGACGTCGTCGCCGGCGTTCTTAGTCTCGACGATGCGCTCGGCGACCCGGCGAACCCGGTCGGCGTCGGCAACCGACGAACCACCGTATTTCTGCACGACGAGCGCCACTGCTGTCCCTTCCTAGGCCGATGGCGAGAGGCTCGTCCAAGGATAGGGGAAACGTGCCGCGGCGTTGACTCTGCGTCGGCGTGTAAACTTCGTGACGTGCAGCGCGCGCTCCTCCTCGGTCGCCGCGACGGGGTCTGATCCAGACCGGCTTCCCGTCGCGGGTATCGCCGACGCGCCGGTCTCAGGCCCCTCTTGACACCCCGGAGCAATCATCGTGACCAGTTATTCTCGGCCGTCGCCGGATTCGTTTACTTCCGCGCGCGCGATCACCAAGCCCGCCGGCCCGCGCAGCCCAGGCCAGCCGGTGTGGAACCTCCAGCGCAGTTCGGCGATGCCGGTGCACCGGTACCGCAGTTTCGCCGAGGAAGTTGAGCCCATCGCGCTGCCGGACCGAACCTGGCCGGACCGGGTGATCGAGCAAGCCCCACTGTGGTGCGCGGTGGACCTACGCGACGGCAACCAGGCGCTGATCGATCCGATGAGCCCGGCCCGCAAGCGGCGGATGTTCGACCTGCTGGTGAAGATGGGTTACAAGGAGATCGAGGTCGGCTTCCCGTCAGCCAGCCAGACCGACTTCGACTTCGTCCGCGAAATCATTGAGGCCGGCGCGGTCCCCGACGACGTCACGTTGCAGGTGCTGACCCAGTGCCGCGACGAGCTGATCGAGCGCACCTTCACCGCGTGCGCCGGAGCACCGAACGTGATTGTGCACTTCTACAACTCGACGTCGATCCTGCAACGCCGGGTGGTGTTCCGCGCTGATCACGCCGAGGTGCAGGCCATCGCGGTGGCCGGCGCGCACAAATGTCTGGCGGAAGCGGCCAAGCACCCGGGCACCCGGTGGCGGTTCGAATACTCGCCGGAGTCCTACACCGGCACCGAACTGGAGTACGCCAAGCAGGTCTGCGACGCGGTCGGCGACGTCATCGAGCCCACACCGGACAACCCGATCATCTTCAACCTGCCGGCCACCGTGGAGATGGCCACCGCCAACGTCTACGCCGATTCGATCGAGTGGATGAACCGCAACTTGGCGCGTCGGGACTCGGTCATCCTGTCGCTGCACCCACACAATGACCGCGGCACCGCGGTGGCCGCCGCCGAACTGGGGTATCAGGCCGGGGCAGACCGTATCGAGGGCTGCCTGTTCGGCAACGGTGAGCGCACCGGCAACGTCTGCCTGGTGACGTTGGGGCTCAACCTGTTCTCCCGCGGGGTCGACCCGCAGATCGATTTCTCCAACATCGACGAGATCCGGCGCACCGTCGAATACTGCAACCAACTGGCGGTCCCCGAGCGACACCCCTACGGCGGCGACCTGGTCTACACCGCGTTCTCCGGCAGCCACCAGGACGCGATCAACAA
>JBDTEP010000261.1:0-23124 GCA_039922455.1 Mycobacterium sp.
TGCAGCGCGTCGGACTCAACTTCGACATCCCCGGACTGCGGGTCTCCGAGCCGGCCGAGGTTGCCCGCGAAGGCCTGGCCCAACTCCCCCACGGCCCCGTGCACGTCATCTCGACCCACGCCGACAACCCGGCACTGCACGCCACCGCCGACCGGGCCGAGGCCGTTGTCTCCTCCCATAGGATGATGCAGAAACTGCTCCGTGGCACTGCCACGCCACCGCGAGATTCCGATGCCCCGCCCACCGGGTGATCGGCAACCGGCAACCCCTAGAACACCCGCGCAGCGGCAGCGCTGCGAACGCATCCTTGCCACCGCCGGTCGGTTGGGTGCCCGCGACGGGCTGGAAGCGGTCCGGATGCTGGACGTGGCGGCTCAATCGGGGGTATCGATCACCACCGTTTACCGCTACTACCCGACCAAACACCATCTGTTCGCCGCGCTGTTACGCCACTACACCGGAATCGTCGCACCGCCGCGTCCGCTAACCGGTTGTCCGGCAACCGATGTCACCGAACTGATGGTAGGCATCTGTAGCACCATGCTCGCCCGCCCACGACTGGCCCGGGCGATGATCACCTCGGTCAATACCCGACGGGCGGAATCAACCACGACCGGCGACTTCAACCTGCGGGGCACCATCTTGTCCGTTGCCGGAATCTCCTGTCCGACAATGCAAGACGCACAGATCGCACTGCTGCTCGAACAATGCGCCTACGGAATCTTGTCGTGGGCGGTGATGGGCGAGACGACACCCGCGCAGGCCGAGAGCGACATGCGCCGCGCGTGCGAGCTACTGCTGGCGCCCTGGTAGTGGTCAGGCTGGCAAAGCGGCCTGCAACGAGGCCAGCGCAGGGGTGCTCAGCCGGGCCAGCTCCTCGGCTTCGGTCGAATCGAGAGCGGCCGCGAAGATCTCCGCCATCCGCCGGTTGGTCACCTGCTCGATTTCGTCGTAGCGGTCCTTCTTGTCCGCGCCGTCGGCGAACGGCTCGGGCCAGCCGAACATGGTGGTGTACTGCGGCCCCGCGTGGAGCATGTGCGCCTCGACCGGGCTGATGCCGGAGATCGTGAGCGCATTGAAGTGCACGCCGGCACGCAGTTCCCGCAGCACGAACATCACCTGCAACGCCCGCGCGGCGGCATCGTCGGCCAGCGGCATCGCGCGCCAGCCGGCGAACAAGGGCAGCCCTGCGATCGGCGTCGCTGCGATCACCTTCTCTCCCAGCGCGGCGATGCGATCCAGGCCTTGGGCGCCCGACAGGTACTTGCGTCCGAATCCGGCGACCTGCTCCCAATACAGTTGCGCCGCGTCGGCAGCTCCGCGCACGGCGACACCCTCGTCCCACATCGCAGTGAGCGAGGTCGGTTCGAAGACCGCGAACACCGCGCTGACGGTGGCACCGCTGGCCTCGCCCAGCACTCCCCCGCGCCCGGCGACGTAGCCCGCCAACGGGTTCTGATAGCCGGCGGCGATGCTCTCACCGAAGGTCTCCGGATGCAGCATGAAGAGCGAGACGGCCTTCTCCATTGCGGTTCCGGTGGCAGCGGTGGCATCCAAGATGTCGGTGGCACTCATGTCCTTGACTCCATTCTTTGTAGCGGTTCACTTGTCTTGCATTATTGGGCGAGACCGGCAACCACGTCCGGCTACAACTCTGCAACACGGCCGTCCTCGACCAACCACGAGCGATCCAACCGAACGTTCTGCAACATCCGGCGGTCATGCGTCACCAGCAACAACGCTCCGTCATAGCTTTCGAGCGCCTGTTCGAGCTGTTCGATGGCGGCGAGATCCAGATGGTTCGTCGGCTCATCGAGAACCAGCACATTGGTGCCACGCGCCTGCAGTAACGCCAGACCCGCGCGGGTTCGTTCACCGGGCGAGAGCTGGTCGACAGCACGTTCCACATGGTCGGCGCCCAGGCCGAACTTCGCCAGCAGGGTTCGCACGTCGGCGGTCGACCATGACGGCACCCGCTGCTCGAATCGATCGACGAGTCGCTCGGAGCCAGTGAAATCAGCTCGCGCCTGGTCGATCTCGCCAATGTCGACATTGGCGCCCAGACTCGCGCGGCCCTCATCGGGCTGCTGACGGCCCAGGAGTAGCCGCAGCAATGTTGACTTCCCCGCCCCGTTGGGCCCGGTGATCCCGATCCGTTCGCCGGCATCCACCTGCACCGACACCGGGCCCAGGACGAATTCGCCTTGCCGCACCACGGCATTGTCGAGTGTCGCAACGACCGAACTGGACCGGGCCGCGGCTCCGATGGTGAATTCGAGCGTCCATTCCTTGCGGGGTTCTGCAACTTCCTCGAGGCGCGCTATCCGGCTTTCCATCTGACGCACCTTCTGCGCCTGCTTCTCACTGGACTCCGTGGCTGCGCGACGCCGGATCTTGTCGTTGTCGGGAGCCTTACGCATCGCGTTGCGGACGCCCTGGCTCGACCATTCCCGCTGAGTGCGGGCGCGCGCCACCAGGTCGGCTTTCTTCTCGGCAAACTCGTCGTACTGTTCGCGCCGGTGCCGACGACCGACCTCCCGCTCCTCGAGGTAGCTTTCGTATCCGCCGCCGAAGACGGTGGTGGTGTTCTGCGCGATGTCCAATTCGAGGATGCGGGTGACGCTGCGGGCGAGAAACTCCCGATCGTGACTCACCAGCACCACACCACCGCGCAGGTCGCCGACGAAGTTCTCCAGCCGGGCCAGCCCGTCGAGGTCGAGATCGTTGGTGGGCTCATCGAGCAAGGCGATGTCGAACCGCGACACCAACAGCGCCGCCAATCCCACCCGCGCCGCCTGCCCCCCCGACAGATCGGTCATCAGGGTCGAGTCCGGCCGCACCGCATCGGAATCCAGTCCCAGGTCGACAAGAACGGCCGGCAACCGGTCGTCGAGGTCGGCCGCCCCGGTAGCCAGCCAGTGATCGAGCGCAACAGAATAGGCGTCGGCCGGATCCCCACCCGCAGGGCCGGAATCCGGGTCCGCCAAGGCCGCGGCCGCTGCTTCCATAGCCTGCGTCGCGTCGGCGCAACCGGCACGCCGAGCGATGTATGCAGCGACCGTTTCGCCGGGCACCCGCTCATGTTCCTGTGGCAGCCACCCGACGAACGCATCGGCCGGGGCGGTGCTCACCGTGCCGTCGAGCGGCTCGAGATCCCCGGCCAGGATTCGCAGCAAGGTGCTCTTCCCGGCCCCATTGGCGCCGACGACTCCGATGACATCGCCCGGTGCCACGGTCACATCCAGCCCCTCAAACAGGGTTCGGTGGGCGAACCCGCCGGCCACATTCTTCGCGACAAGCGTTGCGGTCATGGCCCCTATCGTCGCACCATGTGCGGAGGGCCCGAACGGGATGGGGATCGTAATGTCCGCTGTGTCACCTGCCGGCTCAGATCCGGTCGCCACGGCCGGCGGACTGCGCCGCCAACTCGGTGTGTTCGATGCGGTGATGATCGGGCTGGGCTCGATGATCGGGGCCGGGATATTCGCCGCGTTGGCCCCGGCCGCACAGGCTGCCGGGTCGGCGCTGCTGCTGGGTTTGGCGGTGGCGGCGGTGATCGCCTATTGCAACGCCACCTCGTCAGCGCGGCTGGCCGCGGTCTATCCGACCTCGGGTGGCACTTACGTGTATGGGCGCGAGCAACTCGGTCAGTTCTGGGGCTACCTGGCGGGGTGGGGGTTCGTGGCCGGTAAGACCGCGTCGTGCGCGGCGATGGCCCTGACGGTCGGCAGCTATGCGTGGCCGGCGCACGCGCATTCGGTGGCGGTGGCAGCGGTAGTCGCGTTGACCGCCGTCAACTATGCGGGAGTGCAGAAGTCGGCGTGGCTGACCCGCCTGATCGTGGCCGTCGTGCTGGCGGTGCTGGCCGCGGTCGTGATCACCGCCCTGGGCGCGGACGGCATAGTTGTAGCCCGGCTGGATGTGACGGCCGGTTCGGCGGGCGGAGTGTTGCAGGCGGCGGGCCTACTGTTTTTCGCGTTCGCCGGATACGCCCGGATCGCCACCCTGGGCGAAGAGGTTCGCGACCCAGCTCGCACCATCCCTAAAGCCATTCCGATCGCACTAGCCATCACCCTGGCGGTGTACGCACTCGTCGCGATCGGGGCACTGACAGTCCTTGGCCCGCAACAGCTGTCCAACGCGTCGGCACCGCTGCTGGACACCGTGACCGCCGCTGGCGCGCCCTGGCTGCAACCTGTGGTGGGCGCCGGGGCGGTGGTCGCCGCCGTGGGGTCGCTGTTGGCGCTGATCCTGGGGGTATCACGCACCACCTTCGCGATGGCCCGCGACCGGCACCTACCGCATCTGCTCGCCGCAGTGCACCCGAAATCTGGCGTGCCACACCGCGCTGAGCTACTCATCGGCGCCGTGGTCGCCGTACTAGCCGCCACCACCGACATCCGCGGCGCCATCGGATTCTCCTCGTTCGCCGTCCTGATCTACTACGCCATTGCCAACGCGTCGGCGTGGACCCTGCGGCCCGACCAGGGGCGGCCACCGCGCATCGTGCCGATCACCGGCCTGCTCGGCTGCATCGTCATCGCCTTCGCCTTACCCCTGCCATCCATCCTCTCCGGTGCCGCCGTCCTGGCCGTCGGTGCCGCCGTTTACGGCATACGTCAGCTTCGAAGAACGCCGCGCCCAACCTCAACGTGAACTGACATGACCGGCTAGGACGGTGCTCGACGGTTGCGGTTCCACTCCAGCCAGCCAATGCCGGTGCGCCCGTCGGCCATCGTGATCCGCGCCCAGGCCCGGGGGAACTGGCTGACCCGGCCGTCGGTCGACTCCAGTCGGACCGGCGCGTGCGCAATGATCTCCGCGGTGACAACCAGACCGGTGGGCTGTAACCGCAGCGTCGTCGAGACAGGTAGGTCGTCGGGACCGAATACTGCCTCGACGAGCACCGATTGCAGTTCGGTCAAGCCGACATCATCCTGCACATAGCCGATGCCCACCGGCGGCATGCCGGGGATCCGGACGTCGACACCGTGCAGGTGCGTACCGTCATCGAGGTGTAGGGCGTTCCACGCCCAGTCCATCGCCCACCAATCCCGCACCCCCCAGGAATGGTCGCGCTGGCCGGGAACCCCCGACACCGAATGGGTGGTCCCGTCCAGGGTGACGGTGCCGCTGACCGTGCAGGGGATTTCATAGCGCGGGGTGATCCGGTACTGGTAGGCCCGGCCAACGCTGGTCCACTGCAGATCCATGCTCACCTGCACCGGGCGGCCGGACTCGTTGCGCAGCAACGCCGCCGGGTCATCGAAGGCCTGCCCCCGTCCACTCACCACCACCCGGTAGCTGTGCAGCGGTTCGATCACCTGCTGAGTCATGGTGATGTCGGCGGTATGCACCGCGAACGGATCGGCAGGCAATTCGGCGCGGAAGTCATTGAGAGCCACGGTAGGCATGTCGGGCCCGCACAGCAGTGCGTTGACCCAGGCATGGTTCTCGTTGGGATATAACCCGAGCCGGATCCAGCCGCCAAGCTGCCCGTCCGGGTCGGTGAAGTCGAAGTACCAGCTCTCGTTCCACAGCGGCTCGGCGGTCGGCGGATGCGGATACTCATCGGACTCGTTGGGCACCAGCGGTTCTGGGATGGTCGGGGCGGGCAGGATCGCCAGCGCGTCGGTATCGAGGACCTGGGCACAGTGCCGGCTGAGCATGGTCATGAACATCTCGTCGCCGCGTTCGGTCTGCCCGACCAGCATCGAAGACACCACGGCCATCATCACCCCGAAGAAGCTTTGCCGGCGCACCCCTTCTCGGACGTCAGCGCCGGTAATGTCGGCGGCCGGCCCACGGCCGGACAAGTACGCCTCGATCAGTGCGTCAAAGTGCGTCCGACGGACCTCGGTCGGCAACGCGCAGCCCAGGAAGTAGGCGAGGTCGATGGACGCCGGCGCCCACGTCACGGTCTGCCAGTCCACCACCGTCAGGGCGCGTACCGCTCCGGGTTCACCGAAAAGCATGTTGTCCAAACGGTAGTCGCCGTGTACCAGTCCCTGAGGCTGCTGCGCCTCGGCGGCGAGGTAGGCATCGAAGCCGGCGACCAGACGGTCACAGATCGTGCGGTGCTCCTCGGTGATCAGCGCCTCGTAGCGGTCCAGAAAACCGGCGTAGAGCGCCCCCAACACTGCCTGGCTGATCGGCGCTGCTTCCTGACTGAGCCAGGCCGCCCCGGCCAGGTCGAGGTCACTGGGCAGCGAGGAGTGCATGCGGCCCAGTTCGGAAACCGCCAGCAGCGCTTGGTCGATGGTGGCGCCGCTGATGTCATCGCCCGGGACAGCTGGGGCCGCGTCCTGCAGGACCAGGTCGAAAATCCCGGTGTCGGTATCGATTGCGGCGTGATAGCAGTGCGCGACCGGACCGGACAGCCGCGGGGCGATGTCGGTATAGAACCCCACTTCGCGCTGGTAGAGCCGCAGCGTCAACCCGGTTTGCCGGCTGGTCGGGTCACTGGCGGCGACCTTGAGCACCACCGACGGCGGGCCGGCGCAGCCCTCCGGGTAACTCAGCGTTACCCGGTAGCACTCGCTCATCTGGCCGGTGCCGATCCGCTCGGCCCGAAAATCGGTCACGGTGGGCCCGTCGAGCACCCGGGTCAGCCATTCCGTGGTGAGGTCCGAAGGAGATTCGAGCGGCTCCGAGTCACTGTGGGTCTGCACGCAACCAACGTATGACAGGTGTCAAACTCCGTCGTCGAGTTCCGGAGGTCAGGCAGCCAATCAGTAGCCGTAAAACTCAGCAGACTTGATGGCGTCGTCGTCGATCCCCAGATCCTGCAGCATGTCCAGCATCGCCAGTGCCATCGTCGGCGGGCCGGCTAGATAGTAGATCGGGCTCGTGAGGTCGGGGAGATGGCGCCGCAACAATTCGGGACCGATGACCCCCGTCTCGCCCGACCAGGACTGCGCCGAGGCCTCCGGTTCGGTCATCGTCGCGATCAGGCGGTACCGCGGATTTGCGTGCTGCATGTCCTCAAGCTCAGGCAGGAACGCCGCGACTTCGGGCCGCCAGTTGGAGTAGAAGAGGTACAGCGGATGCGGCAATGCTTCGCGCACGGCATGGCGCACGATGGACAGGAACGGCGTGACGCCGATGCCGCCGGCCACCAGCACGGCCGGTCGGGAGGGATCCCGGTGCAGCACCAGATCGCCGTCGGCCTCGCTGATGGTGACCGTCGTTCCAGGCGGCGCATCCTTGAGGAAGTCTTTGAACGCGGAGTCTCGCAGCCGCATCGCGACCATCAACTCGGCTTCGTGGGGGGCACTGGCGATGGTGAACTCACGGGTAGCGCCCCGACCGTCAACCTTCGGCGGCGCCGGATCGACCAACGTCATCTGGAATGACTGTCCCGCTTGATACTCATAGCCCGCGGGTTTCGAGAAATAGAACGCCATGGTCCCTTCGGCGATCAACTCACGCCGCACCAGGTGGGCTTCATACAAATCCATCACGTCGACACGCTCAAGACGCGAACCTGAACTCGGTCTGGGTCGACTGGCGGCCCCGGAATTGCAGGCCGTGTTCGGTGTCGTGCACCCGATGCCGAACGACCTTCCCCGGGTAGGTCACGTGACCGTACACATCGCCGAGTGCGGTGTTGTTCAAAGTGGTGTGCGTTCCGTCCTTTGCCGTGAAGCCGACAACCTCCCCTTCGAACACCCCTTCCACCTTGAAGCTGCCACTGCCCTTGTCGACGTCGAACTCGATCGCGGCGCGGGCTACCCCCACGATCTCTTTCACCAGCCCGGCCAGATCCGCCAACGGCCCGCCCGCCTTACCGGTGAAGGCCGTAACGAGCGCATCCTGCTGGGTGTCGTCGGCGCGCTCATCGACGATGACGAACACCCGTGCGTTGATGTCGAAGATGTTGTCGGCATGGTGGCCGAGCAACCCCAGGTTCAGGCCGGACACGTCGACGTCGTTGATCTCGCCGCGGTCGATGTGGAACACCCAGGTGAAGCCGCAGTTGTTGCCATCGGCATTCTCACCGATCGTGCACGGGCACAGTGACCTACAACTGCACACCTCGGCCATCCGTCCGTTCAACTCATATCCCACGGCGATCTCCTCCTGGCTGATATCGAAGTTCCGGTCCCGATCAGTGCTGATGCACGCTGGTTGGGGAGTGCAGAGGTTCATATAACCCCCAGCCCGACAGTTGGTTTCCGAACAGGCCCACGATCGCGGCGGCGATCAACAGCCCGATCCCGAGCGGCGTGACGATCCGCCGACCCCAGGGAGCCGTCTTCTCAATCAGCATCACCGCGGTGAGCACGAGCATGGCCAACACGTTTCCCAGGCCGGTGCCGAACATGATGAGCATCAGTGCCCAGCAGCAGCCCAGGCAGGACACACCGTGCCGCAGCCCCAGCGTCCAGGCGCCTTGGATTCCGCGACGGTAGTGCGCGAAAAGGAAGGCCCTGGGGTCCCGGCACTGCGTCAGGCAGCGGTCCTTGAGCGGAGTCAGTTGGAACACCCCGGCAATCGCCAAGACCGCGGCGAGCACCAGACTCGGGCGGGCGGTGATCCAGGCCAACTGCCCCGGTGCGGCCCAGGCCCGCAGGCCGGTGGCGGCCGCCACCGCCACCAGTGCGAAGGCCATCCACAATGCAAGGTAGCCGGCCAGAAAAGCTGCCCGCACCGCGGTCGGCCGCGGAGCCCGGGCGCTGACGACGGTGAACATTCGCACCATGGGAATTGCCGTCGGCAACATCATCGCCGCGGTCATCTCCAGCCATGCGCCGGCAACCAGCAGAACAGACAGTGCGATCCCCGCGACCGATCCTGCCGAAGCGCCCGCGGCGATGCGGACGTCATGGTGATGCCCGGCGGCCAGCAGGGCGACCCAGCACACCGCGGCGATCGTCCACAGCAGCCTGCCCGGATCCCGGAACCACTCCCCGATCGCAGCGGGGAATCGGCCGGTCACCTGGTTGGGTACCACCATCTGGCCCGATGCCCCTTCGCCGGCGGATTGTTTTCGGTACGTTACCGGATGTTTTCCCTGCGACTGGAGAGCAGCAGCCGGCCTGCGAGGCGCCGGTGCGGAGCGCACAACATGCTGTGGGACGGATGCGGTTGGCGTTCGATACCTCCGAACGACTGGCACAATCGCACAGTGACAGCACTCGCCCCGGCGATCCCACTTAAACCTGATCGATCGCTGAGACCCAGCGAACTGGCGCAGGCGTCGGTGATGGGCGCACTCTGCGCGGCGATCGCGATCATCGCGGTCGTCATTCCGTTCGGGGGTTGGATGGGGCTGCTGGGTACCGTGCCCATCGGTCTGCTGGCCTACCGCTACCGACTCCGGGTGATGATCACCGCCACGGTCGCCGCTGGTGTGATCGGCTTCCTGGTCGCCGGCTTAAGCGGCTTCATGACGGTCGTGCTCTGCGCCTACGTCGGCGGACTGGCTGGGACCGTCAAACGCCGAGGCCGCGGCACGCTGACAGTGCTCACCGTGTCCTGCGCTGCCGGGGTGGTCGTCGGCGGGGTGGTGGTCGGCGCGTTGATCGTCCTGACGGGGCTTCGGCAGTTGGTGTTTCGCATCATCACCGCCACGGTGGACGGAATCGCCGCCATGATGGGGCGGGTGCCGCACGGACAAGACCCCGCGGCGGACCTCCAGCACTTCGTGGCCCAAGCGCTGGGTTACTGGCAGTGGCTGGTCCTGGCGTATGCCGTCATCGCGATCATGGGCGCCTCGGTGATCGGTTGGTGGGGGCTGTCACGGGTGCTGCAACGGCTGCGCGGCGTCCCCGATGTGCACAAACTGGACGTGCCGGTCGGCAGTGGGCCGATCGGGCCGGTCCCGGTGCGAATGGACCAAGTGCGCTACCGCTACCCGAACAGCGAACACGACGCGTTGCGGGCGATCGACCTGGAAGTCCGAGAAGGTGAACACGTCGCGATCACCGGCGCCAACGGCGCGGGCAAAACTACGCTGACGCTGATCCTGGCCGGCCGCGAACCGACATCGGGCGTTATCGAACGCCCCGGCACAGTGGGCCTCGGTGAGCTCGGCGGTACCGCGGTCGTCATGCAGCACTCGGAGAGTCAGGTGCTGGGCACCCGAGTCGCCGACGACGTGGTCTGGGGACTACCCCCGGGCAAAACCACCGACGTTGACCGGTTACTCGGTGAAGTCGGGTTGGCCGGATTCGGCGAACGCGACACCGGCGGGCTGTCCGGCGGTGAGTTGCAGCGGCTGGCCGTGGCTGCGGCGCTGGCGCGAGAGCCGGCGCTGCTCATCGCCGACGAGGTCACCGCCATGGTCGACCAGCGGGGCCGGGACGCACTGATCGGCGTGCTGTCCGGGCTGACCGACCGGTGCAACACCACCCTGGTGCACATCACTCACTACAACAACGAAGCCGCTACCGCCGACCGCATCATCGACCTCAGCGTCTCGCTGGACAACACCGCCATGGCCGAGATGGTCCACGCCAAGGCCGCTCCGGCGCCGACGGTCGCGCTCGGTCCCCAATCCAACAAACCGATGCTCGAACTCACCGGTGTCGGACACGAATACGCCAGCGGCACCCCCTGGGCCAAGACCGCGCTGCGCGGCATCAGCTTCGTGGTGAACGAAGGCGACGGGCTGCTGATCCACGGCGGCAACGGCTCGGGTAAATCGACGTTGGCATGGATCATGGCCGGATTGACGAAGCCGACCAGCGGAACCTGCCTGCTCGACGGCCGCCCCATCTCCGAGCAGGTCGGCGCGGTCGCACTCAAGTTCCAGGCCGCCCGACTGCAGCTGATGCGCAGCCGTGTCGATCTGGAAATCGCTTCGGCGGCGGGCTTTTCCCCTGACGATCACGATCGGGTGGTCTCGGCGCTGGCCGTCGTCGGGCTAGATGCCGCGCTGGCCAAGCGCCGTATCGACCAGCTCAGCGGCGGCCAGATGCGCCGCGTGGTGTTGGCCGGGTTGTTGGCGCGTTCGCCGCGGGTATTGATCCTTGACGAGCCGCTGGCGGGGCTCGATGCCGCCAGTCAGCGCCGGCTCCTGCGGCTGCTCGCCGACCGGCGCCGTGACACCGGCATGACCGTGGTGGTCATCTCGCATGACTTCGCCGGTCTTGAGGAGCTCTGCCCACGCACCGTGCACCTGCGTGGCGGTGTGCTGGAACCAGCGACAACCACGACCGGGGGCCCCTCGTGACTACGACCGCACCGGCGAAGCGCCCACCTCGCCCCGTTGTACTGTTGCGCCCGGTGCCCGGGCGCTCCGCCATCCACGAACTGTGGGCTGGCACAAAACTGGTTGTGGTTGCTGTTATTTCGGCATTGTTGACGGTCAATCCGGGATGGGTGTCGATCGGACTGGCGGCGGTCCTGTTGGCGGCGGCGGTCTGGATCGCACACATTCCACGGGGCGCACTGCCGTCGGCGCCGCGCTGGCTTTGGGTGGTGTTGCTGATCGGCGGCGGTATAACGGCGTTGGCCGGCGGCGATCCGGTGGTCGAGCTGGGGTCGGTCGCACTGGGGCTCGGCGGACTTTTGGACTTCCTGCGTTTCACCGCACTCACGATCGTGTTGCTCGGCCTGGGCGCCATGGTGTCATGGACCACCAATGTCGCTGAAATCGCGCCCGCGGTAGCTACTCTCGGTCGCCCACTGCGCCGGCTACGGGTCCCGATCGACGATTGGTCGGCTGCCCTGGCGCTCGCACTGCGCGCCTTTCCGATGCTGATCGATGAATTTCGGGTACTCTTCGCCTCCCGCCGGTTACGGCCCAAACAGCTAGCGCGGACCCACCTGGACCAGCTGCGACGACGGGTCTCCGAGCTAGTCGACCTGATGGTCGCGATAATCACCGTGGCGCTGCGGCGCGCCGACGAGATGGGCGATGCGATCACCGTCCGGGGCGGCATCGGTCAGCTCTCCGCGGCGCCGTCTCGGCCGAAACCGGCTGACTGGGTGACACTCTCGATCGTGTTGATGTTCTGCACGGCGGCGGTGGTGGCAAAGCTGGCGTGGGGCGTCTAGGTTCTTCTGAATCCCGGCCGCCGCAGCACGGCCCGGTGTCAGAACCGCACGATGGCCGGCACGTCGGCCAGCGCGCAATCCGGGATGCCTTCGGCCGCGCGCAGCAGGAAGTTGAGTTTCGCGATGCGCTCGCCCGACCGCGGCGCCCCGTTCTTTTGGAATGGCACCCCTAGTCCCACCGCCAGATCCATCACGACATCGTCGATGACACCACCTGACCGGCCCGACGGGATCGCCAGAATCGCGTTCTGCATGGCAAATTCGAAGCAGTCCAGTGCCTCGGCGATGGTCCCGACCTGATTGGGTTTCAAGATGAATCCGTCAACGGCCGAGATTTTTACGGCCCGTTCCAGGCGGTCGCGGTTGGTCACGATCAGATCGTCGCCGAGGATGATCGAGCGGTCGATGGTGCGGACGGCCGTGCTGAAGCCGTCCCAGTCGTCCCCATCGAGCAGGTCCTCGATGAAGACCATCGGGAAGTCCTCCGCCAGCACCCGGACGTAGTCGATCAGAGCTTCCGCGGTCACTCGCTCGCCGTTAAGCGCATAGGTCTGCGCGGTCTGGTCATACACCTCGCTGGAGGCGCAGTCGAGTGCAAACGCCATGACGTCGGCACAGCCGGCGCGCTCGACGGCCTCGGCCAGTACCTCCAAGACAACCCGCGGGTCGCTGGAGGGTGCAACATAGCCGTAGGACGATGCCAATTGGGGCGCGCGGCCGAGCCGCTCGGTGAGGACATCGCCCAGCACCGCGAACAAGCTGACGCCCTTCTCGATCGCCGACTCGATAGAGTCGGCGCGGTAAGGCATGACGAGGAACTCGCTGAACGTCTGGACGACCTCTCCATAACGGCCGCCGTTGATCATGTTGAAACTGGGTACCGGCAGGGTGTTCGGCGGTTTACGTCCCAGCAGTGCGCTGACGTAGGTGTACGTGGGCGTGCCCGCGGCCGCGGACGCCGCGCGCAGCAGCGCGATCGAGGTGGAGTAGATCGCATTTCCGCCAAGCCGGTGCTTGTCCGGCGTGCCGTCGAGCTCGATCATGACGCGGTCCAAACTCCGCGGATCGTCGAGTTCGGCGCCGATGAGAGCTGGGGCGATTTCGTCGGTCACGGCCGCGACCGCGCGGTGCACGCTCAGCCCGTCGTATTCGGCGGGGTCTCTGTCACGCAGCACGAACGCTTCATGCACCCCGACCGAACTGCCGGTCGGCGACGCGCCACGGCCGACATGGCCGGTGTCGGTCGTGATTTCAACCTCGACCAACGGCCGAGCCTTGCAGTCCAGCAGCTGGCGGGCGACGACGGATGCGATCTTTATCAGCGAGCTCCTAAGAGGGGCGGACGATCCGTCATGGCCTAACTTGGGGCATAGCGGTCACGCAGCTTGGCCAGGGTTGCCTCGATGCCCTTCTCGTTGCCTCTGATGGAACCTGTCAGCTCGTAGAACTTCCGCCGAAGCAGACCGGCGTCGTGATAGTCGAACGTCTCGGTGACACGGGTCCGTGTCGGTGAGAGTTCCTCGAATTCCCATCGCCAGCGGTGGCCCTCCGGGTGGCGCCACTCAACCAATTCATTCGGCTTGAGCGCAGTCACTCGACTGGTGATGCGGTACGGCACGCCGTACATCTTCATTTTGGTCGAGAACTTCGACCCGACGGCAACTTCCGCTGGCGCCTTGACGTTATCCCGAACCGTTCCCGAACCGTCCAGTTCACGGTGCCGGCGCGGATCAGCGGCAATCGCAAACAGCTCGGCCGCCGACGCAGCCACCTCGACCGACCGGCTTATCCGCCCGGATCCCGCATCGACAACGACGACAGTCATAGCCCCTCCATTCATCAGCCACCGGGCAACCAGATCGAGACTACGCTCAGGGGCAATCGGGACCCGCCGGTGCGAGATGGCTTCCTTGATCAGCGCGGCTTGCGTGGCCTCGCAAGTGCGGTTGACACGCGGCTCAGCACGGACAACTCGTCTCCTTGGCGCGCTATCGGGAGAGACCCCACTGGCCGAAGTCGGCTGCAAGGACGTCGTTTACATCGACGTGCACGCCGTCGATCACGAAACCTGGATCGGCTGCGGTCACGATTTCCCTCTGGAACAGCACGGCCGCCGGCTCACGTTCGCCCCCCGACCACGCCCTGGTCTGCCACGCCCACCGGTATCCCGGACTTGTCGAGTGACCGATTACTCCGTCGGTGATCGCCCAGGTGCACTGTCGGGCACCGCCGTAGATTCCCGTGCGAGCTACGCCCAACACGGAATTGATTCCACGAAACCACCGGAGCGCCAGGACATTCCACGCCCGAGAATCGATGTTTTCATCGACGCTGAAGAAGATCGGCGCCGACTCCGGGCCTCCGGCGGCGGTGTGCAGCCGCAAGGCCGTCTGGGCGTCCGCCGCACCCCCGTCGTAGCCCCGGGTGAAGTCCGACGGCGACGTCGTCCAGCCGGGCTTGCCGAACTGGTAGCAGCTGACCACCTGCAGGCCGGCGGCCCGGAGTCCGTCCGCGTAATCGTGGGTGACGGGTTTGAAATCGAACGTGGCACCCGGCCGCAACTCGGAGACGTAGACCAGCGCGCCGTCGAAGCCGGCCGCCCGGATCTGCTCGGGCGAGACCAACCGGTCGGCGAAATCAATGAGCTGCAGGCCCTTGGCGGCGACCTTCGGCATGCCGAGTGTTGCGCCGAGGACACCGGGGACGGCCAGCACCGGCGCGAGCAGCGCCGCATACCTGAGGACTTCGCGCCGTGAAACGGATCGCGTCACAAGTGGAAGGGTAGCCGCGGTTTGCGGAGTCGATGTCTGGAATCGGACGGGAGGGCAGCCGATTCTCGCCAACTCGAACCGGTTACGCATCCGAGCTTGGTTTTGACTCGTGAACGCAAAGTGGTGTCGCGGCGGGGCTGAGGCTGCCTCCGGGGAGGGTGACCTGTCCCCAGGTGAGCCCGACATCAGCGAGACGCCCCAACGCGCCGGTTCAGACACGCGTGGCGATGCGCGCGCTACGCAGCGATCTCCGGCGACATCACCGACGTGCCGGGATATAGCCGTGCCACGCTGATGACCGCCACCAGGACTATGGTGAACCATGCTGTCGCAGAGCAGGTCTCATAGATATCAGACAATGAAACGGACCTGCCACCTTGGATCGTCGCGGAGGAATTACCAACGCGAAGCATCTCGAGGTTCACCTGCAATGCCAGTCCGAACCAGATGACGGCCGGCATCAACAGAGTCGATCGGGTGGAGGCGGTGGGTACCCGGCGCCAGCGCCACTCAATCAATGAGAATGCCTGGAAAACAACCCATCCCGTGAATACCCAGCCGAAATAGTTGCTCAGGGGGACCCCGAGGGCCCCACTCGGTGATCCGTAGGAGTACAGGCCGCGGGCGTACGCCGCTATCGGATCGATCATCAGGTCATATCCGCCGAGGATGAGGGTGGCAACGACAGGCGTCACGACCACGCCGAGGCGGCGGTTCTGATACTCCCCCACGATCACCCGGGCCAGAATCCACGCCAACCAGGCCAGCACCACCCAACCGGCGACAACCGTGAACGGCACCCCGAGCACACGTGGTCCGCCCAGGTGATGCATGTAGGAACCGAAGGGAAAGCCGGTTGCGACACTGCACGCCTCGAAGCCGAACGACACGATCACGGCGATGGCGAAGTATCCGATGGCTCCAACGGGCTTGTACAACATCAGCGTATGGAGCAGTACGAACGCGGCCAACGCGCCGCCATAGACGGCTTCGGCCACACCCTGTACCGGCGGTCCGGCGCTCCGAGCGGCCGTCACCGTCGCTGCGAACCACATCGCGACGACGCACCAGCCACCCACCACCAGCCACGTACTGCTGTTCGCACGGGTCGACACAGATGCATGGTATATGCGGGATCTGCAGGTATGCGGATCTACCCGGCGTGGGCAACAACATCAACAGCAGCCACATTGTTAACATCGCACGATGCAGGACTCCCCCGGGACCGCCCGCCCTCGGCACCCGGTTTCCCGGCGTGACGTGCTGCGGTACGCATCCGTCGCGGCGCTCGCCGGGCTTGGTACAGCAGTCGCCGGCGCACCCACGGCCTCATCCGCCGCTCCCACTCTGATCGACTACGCCATGCGCCAAATTCCGGCCCAGGACATCCGGGCCGCCGGCCACTCCGGGGTGATCAACTACGTCTCGACATCGCGGCCCGGATCGAGCTTCGGCGCCAAGCCGATCACCCGCCCGTACGCCGAGTCGCTGACCGCCGCGGGGCTGGTGATTGTCAGCAACTACCAGTACGGCAAGCCCGGTGGGACGGCACCGTCGGACTTCACCCGCGGGTTCGCCGGTGGCGTCGCCGATGCTCACACCGCCTGGCAGTTGCACACCGCCGCCGGTGGCGGCCGCAGTGCACCGATCTTCTTCAGCGTTGATGACGACATCAACCGCGACACCTGGAATGCCGTTGCATTGCAATGGTTTCGGGGCATCAACTCAGTGCTGGGAGTGCAGCGCACCGGCGTCTACGGCGGAGTCAATGTGTGCCGGTGGGCGGCTGCCGACGGTGTCATCGGCAACTCGCGCACGCCCGGTCACCGGTGGGCCTGGCAGACCAAGGCCTGGTCTCGTGGTCAGCGAGATCCCGCCGCGGTTCTCTACCAGCGGGTGGTCAGCACTGCCTCGAGTCCGGGCCCGATAGTCGGCGGGATCGAAGTCGACGTCAATGACGTCATGGCCCAGGATTGCGGGCAGTGGAACCTGCATCCGTGAGGGTGTGACCCCGCCGTCGGTCTCAACGCGCGTCGGAGACCGATGTTTGGCTTCACACCGAGTCGGGCACTCGCTGGTGTGAGCCTTTTTGGTGTCGTCGCGCTTCCAGTCCAGTTCGGATCCGCGATACGGCACCAACGCCTGCTCCGTCCCTCAGGTGTTCTAGCTGCAGGGGTCATCGAGCGGGCGGCAAAGCCGGGAGTCGGCAGCGGGCTGGCTCACCGGCGGGCCGCCTACCGGCGCAGGGATATTGAATCCCACCTCGGAGGAGACCGCGATTAGCGAACACGCCAGAACAGGCAACCGGGACACACAGCCCGGCGCCTTCCGTATCCGAAAGGGAAAATTATGAGTACCAGCACAACTAGATGGATTCTCAATATCGCAACCGCACTGGTCATCATCGGAGGACTCAACTGGGGGCTTGTAGGAGCCTTCGAGTTCAACTTGGTAGACACAATCTTCGGCGAGGGCTCCGCAGCGTCACGCGTGATCTACGTCCTCGTCGGACTTTCCGCTCTGGTCGCGATCGGAAACTTCGCCACAAGGCTCGATGCGCCCAGCAGTCGCACCGCGCGGCCGGGCACAGCCGGTCTGAGCAATTGAATTGGTCCGCAGCATGTGAGCGCCTATACACATACTGGTGGCAGCTGCCCCCAGGCTGACGGCGTCGAGCGCGCGGCTCGCGTCCGTGTGCCGGGCCCCGCTCGCCGGCAACACTTTTCGGCTCGAACCGGCGGTCTGGGATGCTGATCACTCTAGGCAGGGCCGCCCTACCTATAACCGTCAAATGGCGGTGGCAGTCTTCACCGCGAAGCATCTTTTCCGCGAACCGCGGACGCTACCGACCGTTCGATCAGGAGCCGGTTGACAAAAAGAGTGCCACGGTAAGCAGCACGACGCACGCGATGCACGTCGAGACTCCCAGGGTCGCTGACGCCATAGGTCGGCTCCTATTCTGTGATGACTCGGTTGGTCTACGGCCGATCTGCCCAGGCGGCGCAGGTGGACGGCCGCGCCGCGATCGTCCCCAAGTTAGCCGTACGGCTCAGCTGACGTCAACAAGCTGCCGGCCCAGACCACCCGCACTAGCATCGAACCGTAGGCGGCTTCGATGCAAAAGTGGTGCGGCCGTTGGCGGCGGTGAGTTTTCCCGTGGGTAAACGGGTATAGGGCTGCAGTACGGCACCTGCAGCGGCGCCGGCGGACGGAGGAATCGTGGTCAGCTACCGATGACGCCATTGCGGCGCCGACGTTCCGGGCTTCGTCGGATCACCGAAGGCCTCGGCGAGCTCGACGCCGAGGTGTTCGAGGCGATCGCGCACTCGCCCAGCCGACTGCTCGACACCACCATGCCGGTGCTGACCCGCGCCGCCGACCACTCCAAATTGTGGCTGGCTCTCGCGGCCGCCATGGCCGTGGCCGACCGCCCGGCTACCCAGCGAGCCGCCGCACGCGGGGTGGTCAGCCTGGCGATCACCAGCCTGGTGACCAACCAACTGGTCAAGAGAATCCGGCCCCGCGCGCGGCCCGACATCATGCTGGTACCCCTGCTGCGCCGCGCCCGCCGGCTGCCGGTGTCGAACTCGCTGCCGTCCGGCCATGCCGCGAGCGCGGCGGCGTTTGCCACCGGCGTGGGGCTCGAAAGCCCACTGCTGGGCCTGCCCGTTGCCGGGCTGGCCGGCCTGGTCGGCCTGTCCCGGATCGCCACCGGCGCCCACTTCCCCGGTGACGTGCTCGCCGGCCTGGGTATCGGTGCGTCGATCGCAGTGTTCGGGGCAAAACTGGTGCCGCCGATAGGGTCTCCGCCGCCGCTGCACACCCAGGCCCTGCGGGTCGCCTCCCCGGCGCGTCCCGACGGCGCCGGCGTGACATTGGTGGTCAACCCCCGGTCCGGCGGGGGGCGAGCCGCCGAGGTCGCCGATCAGGTTCGCAAGATGCTGCCGGCCGTCACCGTCGTCGAACTCGGCCCCGACGACGATGTGGCGGAAGCGTTGCACCTGGCGGCCGACTCCGCCGAGGTGCTTGCGATCGCCGGCGGCGACGGGTCGGTGGCCGCGGCGGCCGGCGTAGCGGTGGAACGGGGTCTGCCACTGGCGGTGTTTCCCGGCGGCACCCTGAACCACTTCGCCAAGGACATCGGCTGCGGTACCACCGCGAAAACCATCCAGGCCATTGCCGGCGGCAGCCTCTCCCGCGTGGACGTAGTGCGGTTCAACGATGAGACGATCGTGGTCAATACGGCCAGCATCGGCGCCTACCCGACCTTCGTTCGCCGTCGAGAGCGGTTGCAGCGCAAGCTCGGCAAGCCGCTGGCCAGCGCCTACGCGATGCTGTTGACGTTGCGCCGCGAGCAGCCGGTGCGCATCGCCTATGACGACAAGACGCTGCAGACATCGCTGTTCTTCCTCGGCAACTCGGCGTATCAGCCGACCGGCTTCGCGCCGGCCGTACGGCACCGGATGGACGACGGGCTACTGGACGTGCGGATCCTGGAATCCGGCCGGCCGTGGTCCACGCTGCGAATCCTGGCGGCGCTGCTGACCGGACGGCTGCCGCGCAGTCGGCTCTACCACGAGCTGCGGGTTCCGCAATTCCGGTTCACCGCAGTCGACGGTCCGGTGCCGATCGCTCGCGACGGGGAGGTCGACGGTCCGTGCGTGGAGGCCGCGTTCACCGCGTGCTACCGCGCGTTGCAGGTGTTTCGGCCAATGCCGCCGGGCTAGGGGTGAAGATCCGTCATTTCGGGGCGGCCGACCGAGGCGCCCAGCGCATGCGTGATCACCATCCGCTGGATCTCGCTGGCGCCTTCGAAGATGGTGTACAAGTAGCTCGACCGGATAGGTCAGACCTCTGGGAACCAGAAGTCGAGAGTCTGCTCGACCCCGCCCCAGTCGATGCCCATCCAGTCGGTGAAGAAGCCCTCGATGTTGCCGAAGGCGTTGTAAACGAAGGCCACCACGGAATTGAACAGGCCCTCGAACGTGCCGCTGTCGAGCAACCCGTTGCCGAATGCGTTGAGCCAGGCGCCGAACTGGTCGAAGTCACCGGAGATGTCGATGTTGGTGATCATGCCGTCGACGGTTCCGGTGTGGTCGGCGACCTGCTCCGGGGTGAGCCCGAGGTACATGACGTGCTCGTAGAACAGCCCCAGTGCCGAGGAGGAACTGGCGTCGGCGACGGGATCGCCCGGGAACGTGTAGATGGTTGTCGGGAACGCCTCATTCGGGGTCTGGTTGCCGTTCAATATCGGCATGTCGAAGAGCCTGTCGAAGAGCGTGTCGCTCTGGTTATTCGGCCAGGAGCCGTTCGCATCGGACGGATCGCCGATGAACACGAAGTGCAGCGCCTGCGGGTCGACGCCGTCGTGGGCCAACTGCGCCATTGCGATCGAACCGGCCGTGGCGCCCTGCGAGTAGCCGAACACCCACAGCGGGTGCTCGGCGTCGAAGCCCCCCGGATTGGCGGCGAGTTCGGCGTGCACCGCCCGAACGATCTCTGCCGCCCCGACGAAACTGCTGTGTCCCTGCAAGATGAGTTGCGGGGTGGACAGCACCTGTAGCGGGGCATCGCAGTCGCCCACACCGATGACGCACACCGTCGGGTCGTCGCCGACGTCGAAGCCCAGGGGCTGCAGGAAGAGATCGGCAGCGGTCGTAGCGAACGTCGCCGACGGCGTAGGCAACATGGTCCCGCCGACGAAGATGGCGGTGTCCGAGAGCAGGGTCACGCCTGCGTGCGTCGCTTGGACGGCCGGCGTGCCGACGACGCCAGCGGCGATGACGCTCGCGACGGCGATCGGCGCGAAAGTCTTCATTGTCGTCATTCCGGGTACCCCTGTGACGTAGATAAGAGCAAGTCAAGAAGATATGAAGAATCCATGATGGCAGTCTTGCCGGCGGCGAGTCAACGGACACACTGCCATTCGGGACGAGCCACTGTGCCGCCGATGCGAGGCAGGCCCTGTGCTTACTCGGCCGGCCTCGAACCCCTTGATGGGTGCTTCCTGACCGGCCGGACCAAAATCCCAGCTGAATCGCGGCTGGTCGTAGTTGCCCGCGACCGCCGCACCGAGTCCGACGTGGACTTCTCCCTCCCGGATGAAAGTCCATTGACTTCCACCGAGGGTCCCTGTCATGATCGCCCTCAGGTCCATCTGTCGATTTGCTCGTATGATTCTTAGCTTCTGCAGTGGCGGGCCCACAATGGTTCGAATATCCGCAGGCCAGTGGTGAAGGGGTGCCCAGTGATGCTGACCAAGGCGTTAGCGCCGATCGCGATTGCCGGCACCGTGGCAGGCGGCGTGCTCGCCGCCCCGGCGGTCCACGCCACGCATGCCGACCTGAACCTGCTTGCCGACACCGCGATCTTCGTCGGCCCGACGATCTTGTCCACCCCGTCGGCGACGTTCGCTCAGACCGCAGCCGACATCTTCCTAAAGCCACTGGGCTTCGACGTCGGCGACGACCCGACCGCGTGCCTGATCGGTTCCGGCGGGTGTGACGCGCCGCTGCAGATCCTGACCACCCCGGCCCTGGTCCAGCAGGGCCACAGCAGTTTCGTCGGGGCGGCCGAGATCGTTCGGGCGGTGCACGCCGAACTCGCCGCCAACCCGGGGGGCTTCGACGCCGAGCACCCGCTGTGGGTGTTCGGCTGGTCGCAGGGCGCCACGGCCGGTTCGATCGCGATGGCCCAGCTGGCCCACGACGGCGTAGACCCGGACGCTTTGCACTTCGTGTTCATCGGCAATCCGGTTGGCGCGGACACCGCGTCGCAGGATGGGGGCGGGGTCTCGTCCTCCGACTTCTTCGACACCGCTCTGCTGTCCGGCGTCCAGACCCCGAACAACGCGTTCGCGGTAACCGACTACACGATCCCCGGCGACCCGGTCACCGACCCCACCTCAACCTCCGCGCTCGGGCTGTTCTACGAGCACATGATGTATCTGGGGCTCACCCCTGAGCAGGTCGCCGACCACACCGGAACCGTCGACGGCATGATCACCGACATCGATATCTCCGGTGATTTCGACCAGTTCGGCGCCTGGATCAACGCGTGGGGCCACGGGCTGATCGACAGCGGCTGGTGGGAGGGCCTGTTTTACTCGGTGGTGGCGTCGTTCTACAGCGCCTTCGGCAACATCGAAGGCTTCTTCGGCGACTGGATGGGCATCGACTGGGGCGGGGTCGAGCAGACCCTGGACTTCTGGTTCCCGGAGGCCTGACGCCTTTCGCGTCGCGCAGATCGCTCCTGATGTGGCCGTGGCGATCGGACAGCGGGCGATCACCACGGTCGGGTCTCGGGCATGGTCGAATCGCCTGACAACAACACTCACAACAACAGTGACATTGATATTGACAGTTAATATCAACCTTCTGGACACTGACCTCGAACCGCAACCAACGAGGTGAGCATGTCCATCACGCAACAGGAACCAGGTCAGACCGAGGGCAACGCGTCGATTCCGCTGCGTGAGCGGCAACGCATCGCGCTCCGCGCCGACATCCAGCAGGCTGCTCTGCGGATGTTCGCTGCCCAGGGTTTCGACAACGTCACCACGGAAGCGATCGCGGACGAGGTCGGCATCTCACCCAGCACCTTCTTCCGGCACGTACCGAGCAAGGAATACCTCCTGCTTGGAGCGACCCAGCGTGGACGGGCACAGATCGTCGCCAACTTTCACGCCCGACCGCCCGACGAGCACGTGGCCGACTCCATTGCAGCGGCCATCCTCGCTCGGACCTCGCAGTTCGTGAACGACGACGAAACCATCGAATTATGGCGTCGCGCAATGGCTTCGGCGCCCGCGGAGTTGCGGCGAGCCTCCCTACTCAATCGAGAGGACTGCGACGAACTCATCGGCGCAGTCGCCCGCCGCCTCGACAACACCGCTACCGCGGCTGATATCCGGGCTGGGGTACTAGTCCGTGCGGCCGTCGCGGGGGTCGAATACGCCTACGATTGGTGGCTCACCTACGGCCAGAGTGAGTCCCTGCACGCGCTGACCGAGCAGGCGCTCCAGTTGGTGACCCGCGGGTTCGCCAGTCCAACGTCGCCTGCCCGACGTCGTCGATGACGTGGGTGGCCAGCTCTGCATCCAGTCCGCTCTGCACCGTTAGCGGCTCGGACGCAGCCGCGGTACCGGGACATCCATGGCAGGTCGCTCGCAACCGCCGTCGACGTGAAGCAACTTGCCGGTGACCCACGCCGACGCCGGAGAGGCCAGGTAGAGCGCGGCGCAGGCGATGTCCTTGGGTGTTCCCGGCCGACCCATTGGGGTGTTGGCTTCGAACTGGGCGCGCAACTCATCGTTGGTGAGAACGACCTCCAGACCCTGGGTGGCAAC
>JBDTEP010000262.1:0-4491 GCA_039922455.1 Mycobacterium sp.
TCGCCATGGTGCGGGGCACCATCGCAACCGGGGGCCTGGTGCTGCTGGTGCTGCTCGCCGGTATCGCGCTGTTGGTGTCGCGGCAGGTGGTGCTGCCGGTGCGGTCGGCCTCGCGGATCGCCGAACGCTTCGCCGAGGGACATCTGTCCGAACGAATGCCGGTGCGCGGTGAAGACGACATGGCTCGGCTGGCGGTGTCGTTCAATGACATGGCGGAAAGCCTGTCGCGGCAGATCACCCAACTCGAGGAGTTCGGCAACCTGCAGCGCCGGTTCACCTCCGATGTCAGCCATGAACTGCGCACCCCGTTGACCACGGTGCGGATGGCCGCCGATCTGATCTACGACCACAGCGAGGACCTGGAGCCCTCGTTGCGGCGCTCCACTGAACTGTTGGTCAGGGAACTGGACCGGTTCGAGTCGCTGCTGGGTGACCTGCTGGAGATCTCCCGGCACGACGCGGGTGTGGCCGAGCTGTCCGTGGAATCGGTGGATTTGCGCTCGACGGTCAACAACGCGCTGGAGAACGTGGGGCACCTGGCCGCCGATGCCGGCGTCGAACTCAAGGTGGACATGCCCACCGACGGAGTGATCGCCGAGGTCGATCCGCGCCGGGTGGAACGAATCCTGCGCAACCTGATCGCCAATGCCGTTGACCACGCCGAGCAGAAGCCGGTGGTGATCCAGATGGGTGCCGACGACGACACCGTCGCGGTCACCGTCCGGGACCACGGGGTGGGGCTGCGGCCGGGGGAGGAGAAGCTGGTGTTCAGCAGGTTCTGGCGCGCCGACCCGTCCCGGGTGCGGCGCTCCGGCGGTACCGGGCTGGGACTGGCGATCAGCGTCGAGGACGCCCGGCTGCACCAGGGCCGGTTGGAAGCCTGGGGCGAGCCCGGCAAAGGCGCCTGCTTCCGGCTCACGCTGCCACTGGTGCGCGGCCACAAGGTCACCACCAGCCCGCTTCCGATGAAACCGGTGAGCCCCGCCGAGCGCCGGGAACGTCGTCAGCGGGCACGCGAACACGCTGAGAGGAGTGGCTGATGCCCCGGGGCAGCGGGCGCTGCGCCGGCCCGGTAGCGGTGCTGCTCGCCCTGATGGGTATGGCCGTCGCACTGGCGGGCTGCGCCGGGGTGCCCAGCACGTCGGCCCCGCAGGCGATCGGCACCGTTGAGGCACCGGCGCCGTCGGTGCTGCCCAAGCCCACTCCGGGCATGGACCCCGACGTGCTGCTGCGGGAATTCCTCAAGGCGACCGCCGATCCGGCCAACCGGCACCGGGCGGCGCGGCAGTTCCTCACCCAGTCGGCGTCCGATGCCTGGGACGACGCCGGCAGCGCGCTGCTGATCGACAACGTGGTGTTCGTCGAAACCCGCAGCGCCAACCGGGTGGCGGTCACCATGCGGGCTGACATGTTGGGTTCGCTGTCGGACATGGGGGTTTTCGAGACCGCCGAGGGTGCACTGCCCGCGCCGGAGCCGATCGAACTGCTCAAAACCTCCGACGGCTGGCGCATCGACCGGCTCCCCAACGGGGTCTTCCTGGACTGGCAGCAGTTCCAGGCCACCTACAAACGCAACACGCTGTACTTCGTCGACCCCACCGGTAAGACGGTCGTTCCCGATCCCCGCTACGTCGCGGTGTCCGAACCCGACCATTTGGCCACCGAACTGGTGTCCAAGCTGATGGCAGGTCCGCGCCCGGAGATGGCCGGGGTGCGGAACCTGCTAGCGGCACCATTGCGGTTGCGCGGGCCGGTGACCCGCGCCGACGGCGGCAAGAGCGGCGTGGGCCGCGGCTACGGCGGGGCGAAGATCGACCTGGACAGCTTGTCGACCACCGACCCGAACACCCGGCAACTGCTTGCCGCGCAACTGATCTGGACGCTGGCTCGGGCGGACATCAAGGGACCGTATGCGATCGACGCCGATGGCGCGGCGCTTGACGACCGATTCCCGCAGGGGTGGACGACCTCCGATGTGGCCACCACCGACCCGGGCGCCTCCGACGGTGCCGGAGCCGGGCTGCACGCGTTGGTGGGCGGGTCGCTGCTCGCACTGAACGGACAGCAAGCCAACCGTATTCCCGGGGCTTTCGGGCGGGCGACCGACCAGGAGTCGGCCGCGCTGTCCCGCAACGGACACCAGGTGGCGTCGGTGGTGGTGCACCCTAGTGGCCCCGACCCGGTGTCGACGCTGTGGATCGGCGACCTCGGTGGTGAGGCGGTGCAATCCGCCGAGGGGCGCACCCTATCGCGGCCGAGCTGGTCGCTGGACGACGCGGTGTGGGTGGTGGTCGACGGCAACAACGTGCTGCGGGCGATCCAGGAGGTGGTGTCGGGACGGCCGGCCCGAATCCCGGTGGACTCTGGGGCGGTGGCCGCCAGGTTCCCCGGACCGATCAGTGAGCTGCAGCTGTCCCGCGACGGTACCCGCGCCGCTATGGTGATCGGCGGACAGGTGATCCTGGCCGGTGTCCAGCAGACCCCGGCCGGCCAGTTCGTGCTGAACTATCCCCGCCGGCTGGGCTTCGGCCTCGGCTCCTCGGTGCTGTCCCTAAGCTGGCGCACCGGCGACGACATCGTGGTGAGCCGGTCAGATCAGAAACATCCGGTGTCCTACGTCAATATCGACGGGGTGAACTCCGATGCGCCCAACGGCAATCTGCAGCTGCCGGTGTCGACGATCGTCGCCGACCCGTCGACGGTCTACGTCGCCGATCCGCGCGGGGTGCTGGCGTTGTCGTCGTCGGCGGCGGAAGACGAGCAGAGCTGGTCACCGCTGGCGCCGTTCATGGTGGGTGGCGCGGTGCCGGTGCTGCCGGGCTGAGCCGTCAACACTGCCGGTCGGCCGAGCGTAGACACAATTTTGGAACGGTGGGGGTTGGTGCGCCCGAACGCATTTGAGCAGAAGACGTTCCACGAAGTGTGCCCGGGACGCATAAGGTGAGGGCACGGCCCCCGCGTTCGCGCACGTCCCGGGCGATCTCATCGAGACGCTCGGTGCGGCGCGCGCCAAGGACGACGGCCGCGCCGTCCCGCGGCGAGCAGGCGTGCGGTGGCCTCGTCGATGCCGCTGCTCCCCCCGGTGATGGCGACGACCGCCTTGAGCACGGACAGGCCAAGCTCGCCCGCTCCTATGGATCGCCGCTGAGCTCTGAGTGCATCATTGCTTCTGTCCGACTTCGTGATGGCGTGCGAAACATCATTCGCCCGAGCATTCCGTCGCGCAGTGTCAGCGTGTGTAGCAGGACCGCGGAAACATGCCCGGCGACCAGGATGACCAGAGTGTAGGCGAGCACCGAATGTCCGTTTCGCAGAAGCGCATACAGGCCGGCGTCGACGGGGACGATCGACGGCAGCCGGACGCCGCCGATAACGACGGGCAGACCTGCAGCCGTCAGCATGGCCCAGCCCACCACTGGCTGAGCTAGCAGCGCGGCATACAGCGACACCTCCGATCCAACAACCGCGCGCCGCTCCCAAACACCTACCGTTGCCGGCAGCGGCGGCGCACGGTGACGTAACCGGTTGACGACCCGGACGATCATGACAACGAATATGAGCGCCCCGAGGGTCTTGTGCAGCATCAGCAGCGTGGCGTAGTCGGCCAGTGCGTTTGCCAGCGCGAAGCCGACGATGAGCATGGTGAAAACCAGTGCGGCGACCAGCCAATGCAGGATTCGGACCGATAGGGTGTACCGGACGTCGCTCGGAGCGCCGGTCACTGAGACGGCTCGTTCACCTCGACTGCGGGCGGGCTGCCGATCTCCCCGGCCCTGCGACGGAACGACGCCGTGTAAATCGCCGAGCGGGCCGGCAGCAGCGGATCCTCGGACGGCTCGATGCCGTTCGGCAGCACCATCGGGTCGAAGTTGATGTCTCGGGCGTTGCCGCGCTGCTCACGCTCGATTGAATCGATCACCACGGTGCCGGTATCCACCACCCGGCGTTCGGGCGGCCAGGCGACGGTCGCATCCGTCAGGACATCCTGCGGTTCGGCCACAGTCACCAGCAGACGCCAGCGCAACGGACCGGATCGGATGTCTCGGATCAGGTTGTCAAACAACCAATTCGGCCCCTCCCCGGGTGAGGCCGACGCGCTGGCCGGGGCCATCGGCGCCAGCGACCAGCGCACCGGCGTGTGATCGCCGGCGGCGCTGATGAAGTGGAATGCGTTGAGCCCGTGATAGGCGCTGTTGGCGAAGCCCGACGCCGTCGGCTGCGCTTTGATCACCGCCATAGCCCGAGCGGTTTCGGGGTGGGCTGCCAGAAACCGTGCCATCGCCTCGGGGTCGGGTTTACCGGTATCGCCTGCCGGCTTCGACGCCAGCAACCGGTCATAGAACCCTTGCGGTGAGTTGTCCGGGAAGACCGGGCTATTCAACATCGCTGTCCGCCATTGCTCGGCGCCTGGATACCCAAACGCCAACCCCAGTCCTCGACTCGAACTCGCTGCGTCAGAAACCGCCGGGTTACCGCCCGGCAGGGAGAAAC
>JBDTEP010000263.1:0-7058 GCA_039922455.1 Mycobacterium sp.
AGCAGCAGCGACTGCAACGTCACCACTCCCACCAGGATCAGCACGCCCATCCGCGCCCAGCGCAGTGCACGTCCGCCCCTGGTACCAGGGGCGACGGTACCCTCACCGTGAATCAGTTTGCGCAGCAGCGGTTTCAACGACCTGGAGTACGGAATCCTCACAGCGCGGCCTTGATCGCAGCGTGCAGTGCCCGCAGCGACGATCGGTCGGCTTTGACCTCGAGCACCCGCATGCCGTCGGCGGGTTCGGCTAGCGCGGCGGGCAGCGCGTCGACGGTGTCGATCTGCCGGCACTGCACGTGATAGGCGCGGCACAACGCGCCGACGTCGACGTCGTGCGGGGTGCCGAAGATCCGGGACGACACATCGGCGAACCGCGGATCGCCCTGTTCCAGCAGCTCGAAGATGCCGCCGCCGTTGTCGTTGGACACCACGATGGTCAGCTGCCGCGGTGTCGGTTCGGTAGGCCCGATCAGCAGCCCGGAGCTGTCGTGGACGAAGGTCAGATCCCCGATCAGGGCGATGGTGCGGGCGTCGGGATTGCCACGCTCATGAGCCAGCGCCGCCCCGATGGCGGTGGACACCGTGCCGTCGATGCCCGCCACCCCGCGGTTGGAGCGGACGGTGATGTTCTGGGCGCCGTCGACGTTCCCCAGTCCGACCAGCGCGGCGTCGCGCACCGGGTTGGAGGCGCCCAGGACCAGCTGGTCGCCGGGCCGCAGCGCGCCGACCACGGCCGCGGCAACGTGCAGGCCGGTGGTGAGCGGATGCGCCGCCAACTGGTCGCGGACGGCGGCATTGACCTGCCGGTTCAGATCCGCGCAGCGGCGCAGCCAGGCCGCATTCGGTGTCCCGGTGGTGACCGCCCGCGTGCCGGTGGCCTGCGAGTTGCCCGACACGTCGGGCCAGCGCGGCCCGGTGGTCAATGCGAACACCGGAACCGATGGGTCGGCCAGCAGACTCGATACCGGGCGGTGCAGAGTGGGCCGGCCGACCATGATGACCTGCTGCGGGCGCAGCAACGGCAACGCCAGCGGGTGTAGTGCAGTGACCGGCGGCAGTGCGGTGGGTTCGGCGACCGTGGGCAGTGCCGCCAGGTTCGGGTGCGCGCCGGCGCCGTGACCGGCGATCACCACGGTGTCCGGGGTCAGGTCGATATCAAGGGGCTGGTCGAAGCTGACCGGCGGGGTCAGAGTCCAGGGTCGGCCGTCCGGGCGGCCCGCGAGGCGGGAGTCGGCCCGATCCGATTCAATATCCGGGACGAGGGGCTCACGCAGCGGGATGTCGAACTGCACGGGGCCGGCGTTGGCGGTGCGAGATCCGGTGGCGGCAGCCAACACTCGGCAGACCGCCGAGCGCCAGGTGGCGTTGAGGGCGGCCATCCGCTCGGGGGTGTCCTCGGCCAACCCCAGGCTGATCGTGGCGCGCACCTGGGTGCCGAAGTAACCGAGCTGCTCCATGGTCTGGTTGGCGCCGGTGCCGAGCATCTCATAGGGCCGGTTGGCGCTCAGCACGATCAGCGGCACCCGCGCGTAGTTGGCCTCCACCACCGCGGGTCCCAGGTTGGCCACCGCCGTGCCCGACGTCATCGCCACGCACACCGGTGCGCCGGCACTGACCGCCAGCCCGATCGCCAGATACCCGGCGGTGCGCTCGTCGATGCGCACATGCAGGCGCAGCCGGCCGGTCCGGTCGGCGTCGTGCAGCGCGAACGCCAGTGGCGCGTTTCGCGATCCCGGGCACAGCACCACGTCGCGGACACCACCGCGAATCAGCTCGTCGACGACGATGCGGGCCTGTGCCGTCGAAGGGTTGGTCATTGGCATCAGGTTAGTCGTGCGTGGGCGGCGGAGGCGTCCAGCGGAAGCGCCGGCCGTCGACCTCGGTGAGGAACTCCAGGGCGGCCTTGTTGACGTCGTCGGGCTTCTCGATGAACCCCAGGTGGCCGGCTTCGGGAATCTCCAGGTACTGCGCGCCTGGGATGGCATCGGCGACCTCGCGGCTCAGCTGCGGCGGGGTGACGACATCGTCGCCGAATCCGATCACCAGCACCGGTTGGGTGATGTTGGCGTAGGCGGGCAGCCGGTTGGTCAGCGGCGCCACGTCGAGCTGGCAACGCAGCCCCGGGGTGTTCTTGACCGGCCACATGGTGAACATCGCGATCCAGTCCTTGATGGCGTTGTCGTCGCTGAGTGTCTTTGGTGAAAAACTTTCCAGCAGTCGTACTTTCGCCTCGTACTCGGCCGGCAGCGACACACCGGACTCGCTGAATTTCACCTCGGCTTGATAGAAGAATTCCCGGGTGCGATCGTGGCGGCCGCGGGTCGCCATCAGCACGGCGGATTTCACCAGTTCGGGGCGGGCCAGCATCAGTTCCTGTGCGATGAACGCACCCATCGAGACCGCGACGAGGCGGATCGGGGCGATGCTCAAGGATTCGATGAGCTGCGCGGTATCGGCCACCATGGTCTCGGTGTCGAATCCGGAGGCGTTCTCGGTGGCGCCGATACCGCGGTTGTCGAAGGTGATCGGACGGTAGCGAGCGAGCTGGAAGTCGCGCACCTGGTGCAGATGCCATCCGCGGCCGGCGCCGCCGCGCCCGGCGATGAACAGCACCGGATCGCCATCCTGATTACGGTCGTCGTAAGCGAGGTTGGTCACGGGTGTGAAGGTACGCGACCCGCCGACGCCTTAGGGTGTCAGGATCGCGACTGCGCAGCGGGGGACGACGATGCGGAAACGGACCGCCTGGGCGGCATCAGTGCTGGTGCTGGCCTGTGCCGTGCTGGCCGGCTGTTCGAAGGTGACCGGCGGCCGGGCGGTACCCGCGGACCACGACGGACCGAGGCCGGTAGCGGCCTCAACGCTGCCGGATCTGCTGCTGGAGGCCTCCACCGTCAGCGACATCATGGGCGCCCCCGGCATGCGGGTCGACGACTCCCGATCACGGATGTTCGACGCCGGTCGACAATTCCCCGACCGCGACTGCATGGCCGCCTGGATGCCCGTCGAGCAATCGGTTTACGGCGACACCAACTGGGCCGCGACGGTCGCCCAGACCCTGTCCGAGAGCGCCCTGGACCATTTCGTGATCCAGGCGGCGACGGTGTTTGCCTCCCGCGCCGATGCGCAGGGCTTCTTCGACGCGACCGCCCGGCGGTGGGCACCGTGCGGCGAGCGGACATTCGCCACCAGTAAAGACGGCTACGCCGATACGCCGTGGACGTTCGATGCGGTCGCCGACGTCGACTCCACGCTGTGGATGACCCAGCACCAGGACGACAGCGCCGGTTGGTCGTGTCAGCGGGCGCTCCGGGTCGCCAACAACGTCGCGATCGACGTGCTGGCGTGCAAGCTCTATGTGAGCGACGAGGCCGTCACGATCGCGAACGGGATCGACGCGCGACTGCCCAGCGTGTGAGCGGTCATCGCGGTAGCAGCAGATAGCACGCCTTGATGCGGTCGATCCACCACTGCCGCCGGTCAGTCGGGGCGGCCAGGGCGTGCAGCCGGGCCAGGTCCGGGGTGACCGGCTGCACGGGCAAGTAGCCGTCCGTTTGTGGCGGAGTCTCGGCTGGATCCGTCACGTCCTCGACGAACAGTGATCCGGTGCCCAGCCCGCAGGCGTATTGCAGGGTGGGCAGCGCGGCCGCGGCTTGCAGGCCGGCGGCGATGCCGACCGCCGAGTCGATCGCGCTGGAGACCACCACCGGGATGCCGATCTGGCCGGCGATCTTTAGCAGTGCCGAAATGCCGCCCAGCGGCGCGACTTTGAGCACGGCGATGTCTGCGGCACCGGCTTTCGCGACGGCCAGTGGGTCGTCGGCTTTGCGGATGCTCTCATCGGCGGCCACCGGGGTGTCGATGCGGCGGCGCAGCGCCGCGAGTTCGGCGACGGTGGCGCAGGGCTGTTCCAGGTATTCCAGTGCGCCGGTGTCGGTCAGCGCCCGAGTCGCCGCTACCGCCTGGTCGACGGTCCAGCCGCCATTGGCGTCGACCCGGACGGTGGGGATGAGTGCGCGAACAGCCTCCACGCGGGTGACGTCGTCGGCCAGGGTCTGCCCGGGTTCGGCGACCTTGACCTTGGCGGTGCGGGCGCCGGGGAACCGCGCTAGCACCTCGGGCACGCGGTCGGCGTCGACGGCGGGCACCGTCGCGTTGATCGGGATACGGTCGCGACGGACCGGCGGCGGCTGGTGGTAGGCGCTTTCCAGCGCGGCGGCCAGCCAATGCGCGGCCTCGGGGGCGTCGTATTCGGGGAACGCGCCGAACTCCCCCCAGCCCGCCGGGCCGTCGAACAGGGCCAGTTCGCGAACCGTGATGCCGCGGAAAGTCACCCGCATCGGCAGCGCCACCACGTGGAGGCGGTCGAGGATGTCCTCGACGTTCGGGAGGGGCGGCAGCACGGATACATCGTGCCGCCGCCCGCGATCACAGGCAATCGCAGACCGGATTTGCAACACGTTCTAGTCTGAGCGTCATGAGCGATGAGCGGCTGCGCAATCCCAACCACACCGGACACCTGCTGGCGGGGGCGCTGCGACGCCACCGGGACAAGCCGGTGCTGTTCCTCGGCGACACCACGCTGACGGCCGGGCAGCTCGCCGACCGGATCAGCCAGTACATCCAGGCGTTCGAGGCGTTGGGAGCGGGCACCGGCGCCGCGGTGGGGTTGCTGTCGCTGAACCGGCCCGAGGTGCTGATGATCATCGGCGCCGGCCAAACCCAGGGGTTCCGCCGCACCGCGCTGCATCCGTTGGGCTCCCTCGACGATCACGCCTACGTGCTGGCCGACGCCGGGATCAGCACGCTGATCATCGACCCCACCCCGGCGTTCGTGCAGCGCGCACTCGGGCTGCTGAACAAGGTCGACTCGCTGCGTCAGATCCTGACCATCGGCCGGGTCCCGGCGGAACTGGCGAAGGTGGGCGTGGACCTGGCGGCCGAAGCCGCCAAGTACCCGCCGCGGCCGCTGACGGCCGCCGACCTACCGCCGGATCACATCGGTGGGCTGACCTACACCGGTGGCACCACCGGCAAACCGAAAGGGGTGATCGGCACCGCCGCCTCGATCACCACTATGACGACGATTCAGCTCGCCGAGTGGGAATGGCCGGCCAACCCGAAATTTTTGATGTGCACCCCGCTGTCGCATGCCGGTGCGGCCTTCTTCACCCCGACCGTGGTCAAGGGCGGCCAGATGGTGGTGGTTCCGAAGTTTGAGCCCGGTGAGATTCTGAAAGTCATCGAGGAACAACGGATCACCGCCACCATGCTGGTGCCGTCGATGCTGTACGCGTTGATGGACCACCCGGACTCGCACACCCGGGATCTGTCGTCGCTGGAGACGGTTTACTACGGCGCGTCGGCGATCAACCCGGTACGGCTGGCCGAGGCGATCGAGCGGTTCGGGCCGATCTTCGCCCAGTACTACGGGCAGTCCGAAGCCCCGATGGTGATCAGCTACCTGGCCAAGGCCGACCACGACGAGAAGCGGCTGACCTCCTGCGGGCGCCCCACCCTGTTCGCCCGGACCGCGCTGCTCGGCGAGGACGGTCAGCCGGTTCCGGCCGGCGAGCCGGGAGAAATCTGTGTCAGCGGACCGCTGTTGGCCGGGGGCTATTGGAATCTGCCGGAGGAGACCGCGAAAACCTTCAAGGACGGCTGGATGCACACCGGCGACATGGCCCGCGAGGACGAGGACGGCTTCTGGTACATCGTCGACCGGGTCAAGGACATGATCGTCACCGGCGGGTTCAACGTGTTCCCCCGCGAGGTGGAGGACGTCATCGCCGAGCATCCGGCGATCGCGCAGGTGTGCGTGGTCGGGACGCCCGACGACAAGTGGGGTGAGGCGGTGACCGCGGTGGTGGTGCTGCGCTCCGACGCCGCAGTCGACGACGCGGCCGTCGCGGCGATGACCGCCGAAATCCAGGCGGCGGTCAAGGATCGCAAGGGATCGGTGCAATCCCCAAAGCAGGTGGTGGTCGTCGACGCCCTGCCATTGACCGGGTTGGGTAAACCGGACAAGAAGGCGGTGCGCGCCCGGTTCTGGGAGGGTGTGGGTCGCGCCGTGGGCTGATCTACAACGAGGTGTAGTGCTGCGAGCCAGGTTCCTCGCGGCCGTTACCAAGTTGCCTATCCCAATAGATTTCTCCAATATCGCTATACGTTATATTAACGAATTCATCGAGAATCCTGAGTTTTGCCTGGGCGTCTGCTACTGTCGCGCGCATTGGTCCTCACAACTTCGATGAAGGAACTCGATCGTGACAACAATCAAGCAGGTCCTGTGTGGTGCGGCAGTCGCCAGCCTCGTTGCCGGAACGGGGGCGGTCGTAGGGACGCAGGCGGGGCTGTCCGCGCTGACCGCCGACTGGATGCTTGCCGCGGAGCATGTGCTGCTGATCGGCGTCGACGGCACCAACCTCAGCAAGATCCTGCAGTACGCCTACGACGACGACAGCGGGTTCAAGACGGCGATGGACCAAGGCATCACCGGAGCCGCGACCGAGGTCAACCACACCACGATCTCCGGACCGTCGTGGTCGACGATCCTCACCGGGGTGTGGGACGACAAGCACGGTGTGGTCAACAACCTGTTCCGGCCCGAGCCGTACGACCAGTGGCCGACGGTGTTCAACCTGATCGAGTACCACAACCCGGAGATCAACACCTCGGTGATCGCCGACTGGGACTACATAAACGGCATCGCCGGCGCGGGCGGCTACGGCGCCGACAACAACATCTTCGTCCCCTTCGAGAACAGCTGGGCCGACACCGACGCGCAGGTCACCGCGCAGACCATCGCCCAGATCCTCGCGACCCAGAACAACCCGGACGACATCTCGAGCTTCCTGTTCTCCTACCAGGTGCAGGTCGACGAGGCCGGACACGGGTTCGGCGGCGGGTCGAGTGAATACGCGCAGGCCGTCGTGAACACCGGAGCCAACATCCAAGAGATCCTGGCCGCGATTGCCCAGGTCAAGGCGATCACCGGCGACGACTGGTCGGTCATCATCACCACCGACCATGGCCACCAGCAGTCGCTGGGCTTCG
>JBDTEP010000264.1:0-16481 GCA_039922455.1 Mycobacterium sp.
CCCGGCGACCACCGCGACGGCGACCGCCAGCAACGAGACGGCGAACGTCATCACCCGACTCACAGCTCACCTCCCCGATCGGCGGCGCGCACCACAGCCACCGTCGGCGCTTCAACGCACACTGACCGGATCCGTCGTGGGGCGTTCCTCGAGGATGCCGTCGACCTGATCGACGGCCAACGGGTCGTCGGCGGGTGTGACTTGCGCTGTCTGCGCACGGGCGCCGATCATCTTGCGCATCCAGCGGCGGGCCGGCTCTTCGACACTGTGGAACAACAGCATCGAGAACACGGTGGCGGCCACCATCAGGCCACCGACCATCCACTTGGCCGCGGTCGCACCTTCGTCGAGCACGATCTCGAATTGTATTGCGGCCCAGTTCCACGCCGTGTGCACCAACTCGTGGACCATGTACAGGCCGAACGAGATCTGCCCGCCGTAAACCATCAGGCGGGTGGACAGCAGCGCGGGCAGGCTGCCGGTGCCGACCGCCAGCGCCATCACCAGGGGCACGAACAGCACGTCGACCAGTCCTCCGCTGTCGTAGAGCCCGGAGATCGGATGGGCGTCGAAGTAGTACATGACGCCGACCATGGCGACGATGAGCAATGCGGAGCAGTATCCGGCGGCGCGGCAGAAACGGTCGGTAGGCGCCAGCTTGCGTACCGCGGCGCAGGACAGCGCTCCCGCGGTGAACTGCATGACGATGCGCGGCAACCAACTCCACGGGGTGTAGAACTGGCCGGTCGCCAGTAACAGCAGCAGTGGTGGCAGCGATGCGATGATCGCCAGTGCGACCAGCGCGCGCGCCGACGTGACCCGCATCATCCGGTAGACGACCAGGATCAGCACGCTGAACAGCAGGTAGGCCAACCATTCGGCACTGATGGACCAGGCCGGGCCGTCCCAGCTGGATCCGTCGAAGAACGGTTCGAACCACAACTGCACCAGCAGAACCTGACGCACATAGCTGGTGGCGGTCAGCCGGCTCAGATCCTCGGTCGGCACGTGGCCGACGTGCAGGGTGAAGATCACCCACAGCAGCGCCAGGTGCAGCGTGACCAGGTAGATCGGCCAGACCCGCGCCAGCCGCAGCCACAGGAAGTGCACGGTGGCGCGCAGTGAGAACGACTCCCCCATGCGTTCGGTGTAGTTCCAGGTCAGTACGAATCCGCTGAGGATGAAGAACAGATCGACACCCTGGGCTCCACAGTCGAGCACCGGGGCGAGCGCATCGCTGAAGGCCGGCGACGCCAGTCGCAGCAGCGGACGGAAGTGAAACAGCACCACCCACACCGCGGCGATGATGCGAAGCCCGGTCAGGGCTTTGATCTCTCCGCTGCGCACAACACTCTTTCGCCGGTGGGCTCTGCTGTCCTGGACTGCCTTGGGTGCGGGCACGCCGCGACGGCCAGGCGATCGGCAGCCGCAACTCGGAAGCCGGCAGCCGGCAGCCATCGAAGACTAGCAGCGACACCATTCGGGGTGAAGTTGTCGGCCGGGCGCGCCCGCGACGGCGACCATTCGCGGTTGTGAATACTGAAGCGATGCCAGACGAGTATCAGGTGGGACGTGGAATCGCCGACATCACCGGCGAACCGGCCGAGTGCGGAATGCTCGGCTACGGGGTGGCCTCGCAGCAGACGAGCGGCCTGCACAACCGGCTGCGCGCGCGAGCGTTCGTCATCGCCCACCCAGTCCCGGCCGGTACCCACGCCCGGGTGCTGCTGGTCGTCTGCGAGCTGCCACTGCTGCTGGAAAGCGTGCACCGCGAGGTACTCCGGCGCCTCTCGGTGACCTATGGCGAGATGTACACGTTCCGCAACGTGATGTTGACCGCGACGCACACCCATTGCGCCCCAGGCGGTTACGCCGGCCATCGGCTCTACAACTCCAACACCGGCGGGTTCCGCCCCCAGACGTTCGACGCCATCGTCGACGGCATCCTGGAGGCCGTCGTACGGGCGCATACCGACCTCGCACCCGCCGCTTTGAGCCTGGCCTTCGGCCGGTTGCACGACGCCAGCAGCAACCGCTCGCCATCGGCGTTCGCGCGTAACCCGCCAGCCGACCGGGCCCACTTCCCGGACGGAATAGACCCGCAGACCACGCTGCTGCGTATCGAACGCGGCGACCGACTGGTCGGCGCGGTGAACTGGTTCGCCACCCACGGTACTTCTATGACCAATCGCAACACCTTGATCAGCGGCGACAACAAGGGCTATGCCGCCTACCAGTGGGAGCGCCTCGAGCACGGCGTTGACTACCTGACGTCCCAGCCGCCTGCCTTCGTCGGGGCCTTCGCGCAGACCAACACCGGAGATATGTCACCGAATCTCAACCACCGCCCCGGCAGCGGTCCCACCGAGGACGAGTTCGAGAACACCCGGATCATCGGCGCCCGGCAGGTTGCCGCGGCCACCGAACTGACGACCGGGCACGGCACCGAGGTCACCGGCGGCATCGACGCCCGCGCCACCTACGTCGACTTGTCCGAATTCGAGGTCCGGCCCGAGTTCACCGGCGACGGCCGAACCCATCGCACCGGCACCCCGCTGGCCGGCGTGGCGGCGCTGGCCGGCACCGACGAGGGCCCCGGACCGCTACACCCGGTGGTCAAACAGGGCCGTAACCGCATCCTCGACTGGCTGGTCGCCAATACGGCCTACCGGTTCTCTCCGCGACTACGCGACGCGCACGCACCCAAGAGCACGGTCGGGCCGGGCATCCGGCTGAACAAGGCGCTCTCGCTGATGGCCAATGGCGGCCCGGTCCAGCTGCTGCGCATCGGACAGCTGTACCTGATCGGTATTCCCGCCGAGGTAACCATCGTGGCCGGGCTGCGGTTGCGCCGCACCGTGGCCGATATCGTCGGCGCCGAACTGCACGAGGTGCTGGTGGCCGGCTACAGCAACGGCTACCTGCACTACGTCACCACGCCCGAGGAGTACCAGGAGCAGCGCTACGAGGGCGGCAGCACCATGTTCGGACGTTGGGAGCTGGCTGCGCTGCAGCAGGTGGCGGCCGGGCTCGCCACCGCGATGCGCGAGCAACGGTCGGCGCCGGCGGGCAATCCCGCCGCCGAGCCGGCCCGCAGGCGCAGTTCACGGCGTCGGGTCGACCCGGATGTGCCGGCCGCCGGCCACCAGTTCGGGGACATCCTCGATCCGCCGCGGTCCCGCTACCAGCCGGGAGCCACCGTGCAGGCGGTGTTCGCCGGTGCCTACCCGAACAATGACCTGCGTCGCGGCGGCACCTACCTGCGGGTGGAGCGCGAGACCGGTGACGGATGGAGCACCGTTGCCGACGACGGCGACTGGTCGACCACGTTCCGTTGGCGCCGCGCGGGCCGCCGCGGTTCGACCATCACCGTGACCTGGACGGTGCCCTCGGACACCGCGGCGGGACGCTACCGGCTGCTATACCAAGGCGATGCCCGACAGCAGGACGGGCGGCTCAGCGCGTTCACCGGAGCGACCGAGCCGTTCGATATCTCACCAAAGCGTTAATCGGCCGCCCATAGCGCCTTAACTTCGCCGCCTAACGTCGGGAAATGTGGCAGTCGGCTCACCGGCCGACGGGGACCACACCATCGAAAGCGGGGGCTGGCATGGCTATCAAGATCTCCACCCGGAGCACGACTCAGGTCAGTCAGCAGCGGAATCCCGCCCTCGAGTGCGGGGACGCGCAGATTCGGGCGCACTACCGGCACCTCGCGACGGTGGTCACGATCCGGGGCCGGATCGATGCCACTAACGTCGACGAGCTCAGTGAGCTGGCCCGGCGATTCGTACTCGCCAAGGAGCCGGTGGTGCTCGACCTGAGCGGGGTCACGTCGTTCGCTGCCGCGGGTATCTGGCTGCTGTGCGTTATCGACGGTGACTGCCGCGACGCGGGTGTGGAATGGACGCTCATCGAGGGGCCGGCACTCAGCGAGCTGCTCGGCAACTTCGACGAGGACGCCATGTTCCCGACGGCACGCTCGGTGGATCAGGCGCTGCACGCCCTAGCCGACGGAAACGACCAGCGCCGTCAGATGCTGCTGCCGCTGTTCCAGAAGTCGGCCTGAGGCCGCCAGACCGCACGGCCGCCGCCGCATTGCGGTGGTGGCCGCCGGTCGGCCTGCTGGCGACACTGGCTCTGGGGTGGGCGGTAGGCCGCGGCTCGACAACCCTCGACAGCTGGTTCAGCCGCAGTGCCCACGACTTCTTCGGCGGCCAGCCGCGTTGGCTATTGATCTTCACCAGCGGCTGGTTGGCGCTCGCGGTGCTGGCGACGTGCCTGGCGGTCACCGTGCGCAGACAGCAATGGCAGCTGGCGGCGGCGGTGCTGGTCTGCCCGTTCGTGGTCACCGCGGCCAGCCAGGCGCTCAAACACCTCTTCGGCCGTCGCAACGGCCCCTACCTGCAATATCCCAGCGGTCACACCGCGCTGCTGGTCGCGGTGCTGGCAATGATGGTCGTGGTGGCCAGCGGTTGCAGGACGGCCCGGCTCTGGGCGCTGACGCTGGCGACGGTGCTGAGCCTGCTGGGCATGCTCGGGCTGGTGGCCTGCGGCTACCACTTCCTCACCGACACCATCGGTGCGGCGATGCTCGCCACCGCGCTGGTGTGCGGAGCGGCTCGATTAACGTCTGCGCTGTGATCGTGTTGCTGCCACCGTCGGAGACCAAGCGTGCGGGCGGCGACGGGCAGCCACTCTCCCTCGACGAGTTGGGGTCCCCGGAACTCACCGACCTGCGGGCGGCGTTGGTCGACGAGTTGGTCGACCTGGCCGCGGATCGGGAGGCGAGCCGGCAGGCGCTGGCCCTGTCGGCCACCCAGGACGGCGAGATCGAGCGCAACGCGGTGTTGCGCACCGCGCCGACGGCACCGGCGATCAAGCGCTACACCGGCGTGCTGTACGAGGCTCTCGACGTCGACTCGCTGCGGGGCGCGGCAGCGGCCCGTGCCGCGGCCCGGCTGGCGGTCGGTTCGGCGTTGTTCGGACTGCTGCGGGCGAGCGATCCGGTGCCGGCCTACCGACTCTCGGCGACCTCCAAGCTGCCCGGGCAGCCGGGGCTGGCTAAACGGTGGCGTCCGGTGCTGGAGCCGGTACTGGCCGACATCGCCGCTGCCGAGCTGGTCGTCGACCTGCGGTCGGGGTCCTATGCGGCGCTGGCCACGATCCCCGGTGCCGTTCGCGTCGATGTGGTCACCGAGCACCCCGACGGTCGGCGGGTCAGCGTCAGCCACTTCAACAAAGCACACAAGGGCCGGCTGGCGCGAGCGTTGGCCACCACCCGCTCCGAGCCCGACGACGCCGCGGCAGTGGCGACGACCGCCCGCCGGGCCGGGATGCGGGTGGAACGCGACGATCGCCGGCTGACGGTGATCGTTCCCGCCTGAGACGCGACAATGGTCGGATGGCTGCGCTGCGGACACTGGTCGTTGCGGTTCTGATGGTGGCCTGGGCGCCCACCGGGTTTGCCACGGCTGCGCCGGGATCGGATGTTGCGCCGCTGCCCGCGCCGGCTCGCGCGGCCGGTTTCATCGACGTCCGCAGCGCGGTGCCGGACGCGATCATCGATCTGCGCTACGCCAGCGCGAACAACTTCGTGGGCGTGCCGCTGTATCCGGCCGATGCCCGGTGCCTGGTGCACGAGTCGTTGGCCCCGGGCTTGGCGGCGGCAGCCGATGCCCTGCGCGTCCGGGGCCGAACGTTGGTGTTCTGGGACTGCTACCGGCCGCACGACGTGCAGGTGCGGATGTTCGAGGCCGTGCCGAATCCGAACTGGGTGGCCCGGCCCGGCCCACTGGCCCGCAGCCACGAAACCGGGCGATCCGTGGACGTAACGACCGCCGACCCGCAGGGACGCCCAGTCGAGATGGGCACCGGCTTCGACGACTTCTCGCCCCGGGCCGCGGCATTCGCCGACGGGATCAGCGCGCGGGCCTCAGCCGAACGCGCCGCCCTGCGCGACGCGATGAGTACCGGCGGGCTCGCGGTCTACTCCGGGGAGTGGTGGCATTTCGACGGACCCGGCGCCGGTGTCGGGCGGCCGATTCTCGATGTCACGGTTAATTAACGCCGCAGTTAATCAGTGCTGCGGTCGGTTAGGTGGTGGCGCCGCCAGATGCCGCTCCACCGACTCGACCTTGGTGGTCATCGCAGCGACTGCGCCAGCCCGCAAGTCTGCCTTGATCACGGTGCTCACCCGTGGTGATCGGGCCGCCACCGCTTCCACCGCCCGCTGCACCACGGCCATCGCCTCGGCCCAGCTGTCGCTTTCGATCACGGTGAACATGGAATCGGTGTGATTGGGCAGACCGGACTCGCGAACGACCCGGACCGCCTCCGCGACGATCTCACCGACCCCCTCGCCCACACCGAGGGGCGTGACAGAGAACGCAACCAGCACCGACATCTGACCCACCCCTCCCGGAGCTACCACCGCGAGCCTACCTACCATCGAGCGAGTGCGGGTTCTGGTCCAACGCGTCTCCTCGGCTCGGGTCGGTGTCGGCGGCCGGACCGTCGGTGCGATCGAACCGGATGGGCAGGGTTTACTGGCTCTGGTCGGGGTGACCCACACCGACGATGCCGGCACGGCCCGGCAGCTCGCCGAAAAACTTTGGCAACTGCGAATTCTCGATGGTGAACGGTCGGCGGCCGATGTCGACGCACCGATCCTGGTGGTCAGCCAGTTCACCCTGTACGCCGACACCGCCAAGGGCCGGCGGCCATCCTGGAACGCCGCCGCACCGGGCGCCGTCGCTGAGCCGCTGGTCGCAGCGTTCGCCGAGGCGCTTCGTTGCCTGGGCGCGCAGGTCGCGACCGGCCAGTTCGGGGCTCACATGCAGGTGGAATCGGTCAATGACGGTCCGGTGACCGTGCTGCTGGAGTTGTAGAAACCGGCTTCTGCACCGTCAAGCGCCGTTATCGTTGACCACATGGCCGAAACCAGCGATGCACCACCGCTATCCACGTCACGAAAGGTGCTCTGCGGGGTGTACGCGGCGATCGCCGTTGTCGCGTTGATCGCCACCTGGAGCCAGAATCTGGCTTATCAGAACAGCGCCCAGGATTTCTTCAGCAGCTTCCTGCGCGACACCACAGTGACGTCCGCGTCGCGCTCGATCACGGCCGACATCGTGCTGTTCTTCCTCACCGCGTCGATCCTCATGGTGATCGAGGGGCGCAAACACGGCGTGCGGTTAATCTGGGCCTACATCGTGGGCGGCATCTTCATCGCGATCAGCGTGACGTTCCCGCTGTTTCTCATCGCCCGCGAGATGCGGCTCAACACCTCCGACGCCGGGAACCTCGACCCGAAAGACACGACACTGCTCGTCGTGCTGGCGGTACTGCTTCTCGGCACCACCATCTGGGTTACCACGGGGTGAGAGACCGCACGCCGCGCGTGGGAGACTCGGAGCATGCCTGTCGCGATCACCCGCCCCAAGCTTGAGGGAAGCATCGCCGTCGGCGACAACCGGAGGATCGGCTTCGCCGAGTTCGGTGCGCCCCACGGTCGGGCGATGTTCTGGCTGCACGGAACGCCCGGGGCGCGCCGGCAGATCCCGACCGAGGCCCGGGTGTTCGCCGAACGGGAGAACATCCGGCTGATTGGCGTCGACCGGCCCGGGATCGGTTCCTCGACACCGCATCGCTACAACTGCATCCTGGATTTCGCCGACGACCTGCGAACCATCGCCGACACGCTCGGCGTCGACGACATGGCGGTGATCGGTCTGTCCGGCGGCGGCCCGTACGCCCTGGCTAGTGCCGCCGGCCTGGCCGAGCGGGTGGTGGCCGTCGGGGTACTCGGTGGTGTCGCCCCGGCCAGCGGGCCGGACGCGGTAGGCGGCGGGCTGATGGCGCTCGGCTCTCGGGTGGCACCGCTGTTGGAACTGGCCGGCGCCCAGATCAGCGGACTTGCCACTGCACTGATCTGGTTTGCGCGCCCGGTTGCCTCGACTGCGCTGGACCTGTACGCCAGTGTGTCGCCGGCAGCCGACCGCCATCTGCTGCACCGCCCCGAGTTCAAGGCGATGTTCCTCGACGACCTGCTCAACGGCAGCCGCAGGCAACTGGCGGCGCCGTTCGCCGACATCGTGCTGTTCGCCCGGGACTGGGGATTTCGGCTCTCCGACGTGCGCGCAGCGGTGCACTGGTGGCACGGCGACCGCGACCACATCGTTCCGTTCGACCACGGCGAGCAAGTCGTCGCGAAGCTCCCCGATGCGAAGTTGTATCGGCTGCCCGGCGAAAGCCACCTGGCCGGGCTCGGTCGCGGCGAGGAGATCCTGCGGACGATGCTCACAGCGTGGGAAACCCCGAAGCCCCGCTAGCCGAGGCCGGCGGCAGGTAGACGCCCACCAGGGTGCGATGCCACCACGCTCGACTCCGCCGGCGCTCAGCCGGGCTGGTGAAGCGATACTCGTAGAGCAATGCCCGCACGAAGTGCGGCGGTCCGTCGGGAAAAGGGTTGCGGCGCAACAGGCGCAACGTATCACGGTCATTGCGCAGCAGCCGTTCGAGCAGTGCCTCGCGCCACGGTTGCGCGTAGCGCGGTGACAGCGCGGCAAACCACATCAGCCAGTCCAACCGCAGGTGATAGGGCGCCCACTGTCCCGGGCGTCGGTCCACCGCGCCGGGTTTGCCTTTGAACTCGTACTCCCGCCACACCGTCTGCTCGGTGAGATCGACCTCCACAGTCCCCTCGATGATGACTTCCCGGCGGGCGCGTCCGACGGTGCCGAATGCGCCGTAGCTATTGACCAGATGAAACGGGTTGAACGAGATATTCATTCGCTGACGGCGTGACACCAGGTTGCGCACGGGCCAGTAGCTGAGCACCAGCGCCATGGCCCCCAACACGAACACCAAGGCGATAAACCACGCCGGGGATTCGGGCATGACCGAGTGATGCGGCGCCGCAAGCCATCCCGTCAGCAAGGATTCGTCGATGACGCTGGCGGCCAGGATAATCGTCAGCCAGTTCAGCCAGGCGAAGTTACCGGAGGCCACCAGCCACAACTGGGTGACGATGATGATCCCCGCCGCCACCCCGGCGATCGGCTGAGGGGCGAATAAGCCGAACGGCACCACCAGTTGGGCGACGTGGTTGCCGGCGGCTTCGATCCGGTGCAGCGGTTTGGGCAAGTGGTGGAAGTACCAGCTCAGCGGGCCCGGCATCGGCTGGGTCTCGTGGTGGTAATACAGGCAGGTCAGGTCCCGCCAACAGGAGTCGCCGCGCAGCTTGATCAGCCCCGCCCCGAACTCAATCCGGAACAACAGCCACCGGGCCAGCCACATCACCAGCACCGGCGGCCCGATCCGGTCGTTGCCCAGGAATATCGCCAGGAACCCGCTCTCCAACAGGATCGATTCCCAGCCGAACGCGTACCACGTCTGGCCGACGTTCACGATCGACAAATACAACACCCACAGCAGCAGCCAGATCAACATCACCGCCCACAACGGGACCAGGTCCCCGCCGCCCGCCGCCAGCGCCGCAGCCAGCGTGGCACCCAGCCAGCAGATTCCGGCGAAGAACCGATCCGAATAGTGCAGGTGAAAGATGCTGGGCGTCAACCGAAACGACCGCCGTCGCAGATAGCGCGGCACCGGCAGCATGCCGTGTTCCCCGATCAGTGCGCGGAACTGCCGCGCGGCGGCGATGAACCCGATGACATAGACGGCCGCGATTCCGCGTTCCAGCACCAGCCGACCCAGCCAGTATCCGGATCCACTGAACCACGACAGCTCTGTGTTCACACCCGCAACTCCTCGGTGTGATGTTCATACCACCGGTTGTGACCGGAATCAGCCGGTTGGCAGTGCGCGGCGCAGCAGATGCATGGCCACCGTTGTCGAGCGTTCGCGGATATCGGCGCGGTCCCCAGGCAGTCGGGTGGTCCGAGTGAGCATCCGGCCGTCGTCGAGCGCCACGCAGAAGCAGACCGTACCCACCGGCTTATCCGGCGTTGCGCCTCCGGGCCCGGCGATTCCGGTGATCGCCACCGCGGTGTCGGCCCGGAATCGGCGTAGCGCACCGGCGGCCATCGCCTCGGCCACCGGTTCGGAGACCGCGCCATGCTCGGCGATCAGGGCCGCGTCCACCCCGAGTAAATCCACCTTCGCGTCGTTGGAGTAGGACACCACCCCGCCGGCGAGGTATGCCGAGGCGCCCGGCGGATCGGTCAACCGTGCGGCCAGCATTCCCGCGGTGCAGGATTCCGCGGTCGCGATCCGTCGGCCGGCCAACAACTCGGCCACCAGATCGTCGATCCTGGAACCGTCTTCGGAGAAGATCTTTCCGGCGTGCTGTTCGCGCAGCAGCGTGAGCAGTTTGGTGTAGGCGGGGGCGCCGTCAGGTTCGTAGCGGGTGACAATCTCGAGCTCGCCGCGGCGTAGGCAGGTGGTGATCTCCAGCCGGTCGAAGTCGGCGATGGTCGCTTGCGCGTGCCGCAGAGTGTCGGCGAGGCCCGATTCGGGCAGCCCGAACATCCGCACGGTCTGCTGTTCGTAGCGGGTGCGGCCGGCGATCGAATCCTGCACCGCGGCGGTGTTTATCGCCTTGTGCCACATCGGTTGCAGCTCGCGTGGCGGCCCGGGCAACACCACCACGGTCGGGATGCCAGGCAGCACCAGACCAGGTGCGGTGCCCACCGGGTCCAAGACGGTCGCGCCGGCCGGAACCATCGCCTGTTTTTGGTTTGCCGCCCGGACCGTCGCGAAATCCGGTGCGCCCGGACCGGTGTAGCGCGCCATCATCGGTTTGATGATCTCGGCGATCCGTGCTTCCAGTGCGGCGTCGAGGAGCACCTCACGGCCGCAGAACCGCGCGACGGTTTCGACCGTCAGATCGTCGGCCGTCGGCCCCAAGCCGCCGCTGGTGATGATCAGGTCCACACCCTCGCGGGCCAGGAACCGCAGTTGTGCCTCGATGTCGCGGCGGCGGTCGCCGCAGATCGTGATGTGCGCCAACTCGACTCCCAATTCAAGGAGTCGGTCGGCGAGCCACGGCCCGTTGCGATCGGCAATGCGTCCGGTGAGTACCTCGGTACCGGTGACCACGATTCCTGCGCGTGAACTCACCGGTCCGAGGTTACGCAGTCAGGATCAGGGCAGGCCGGGAATGAGCATCACCGCCGGCGGGGTCACCGCTGTCATCGGGGTCGACGGCAGGACGGCGCCCGGCATGGTCGCCGTCGATACCGCGGCGACCGGTGCCGTGCCGCCCAAGTTGGGCAGCGGGAATGGCAGCAACGAGGTCAGATTGGCCGGGAACCCGGACAGTCCGGGAAGCCCCGCGGGAGTGGCGGGGGCAGCCGGGTTCAGCGCGCTCGGCGACGGCGGAACGTTGAAGGTAGCGGTGGCTAACGGTGCCTGTGCCGGCGACGCTGCCGGCGCCAGCGACGTTCCGCTCAGCGCGGACGAGGTGGTCTGCAGCAGTTGCTGCGGGATCGTCGCCGAGGAGGCAACGACCTGCTCGAACATGGCCGGCAGCCCAGGGTTGATCGGCACCGTGTCCGCGTTGGCGGTGACACTCGACGCGAGTGCCCCCAGGAACAGTCCCGCGGCGGCGCCGGCGGTGACAGTGAGGCAATTTCTGATACGTGACATGGCTTCTTCCCAATCCCGATGAACGACAAGGTCAGGACCGAAGTTATCCGTGTGACAGTAGTTGCCCGTGTGACACGACGGCGGGTTATGAAACCGTTGCGAACCGGAGCCGCCTCGGTTACCCAGCCCGGGCTACTTGGACAGCCAGATCTGGACTTTCGCGAGCTCGCTGGTGTAATTCAGCAGGACCGAGTCCTCGTATTGGGCTCCGCCATTGACGGTGCTGCCGTCGCGCCACATCGCGTGGACGTGGACGATCCCACGGCTGTAAATGTCGACCCGCTCGCGCCGCACGCGCCGCCAGCCGAGCTGCTCGGCCTGCTCGGACAGCGCTTGCCGCACGTCGGTCACGGTGATCTCACTGGTCATGGAGCCAGTCTCCTCATCCATAGGCCGCACACGCTATCAGCTACCGGGTATCCCACCGGTGGGCGGCGGCAGTCGTAACATCGACGCCGATGACCGCGTCAGCAGCACCACGCGATCCGATCGCCGAGATCGGCCGGACGGAATCCGGAGCCCAGGTCGGAGCCTTCTTCGACCTGGACGGCACGCTGGTGTCCGGGTTCACCGCCACCGCACATGCCAGCGACCGGATCCGTCGGCGCCAGGCCCGTGCCGGCGAGGTGCTCGGCGTCGTCGAAGCTGCCGTGCGGTATCGGTTGGGCCGTATGCAATTCGAGCGGCTGCTGGTGCGGGCGGCGGGCTATCTGCGCGGCGAATCGATCCGCGAGCTCGACGACGTCGGCGAACGGCTCTTCACCGAGCACATCACCGGACGGATCTACCCGCACATGCAACAGATCGTGCGCGCACACCAGCGGCAAGGGCACACCGTCGTCCTGAGCTCCTCGGCGCTGACCATCCATGCTGAGCCGGTCGCCCACTACCTGGGGATCCGGCAGGTGCTGTGCAACCGGTTCGACCTCGACGAGCGGGGTGTTCTGACCGGAGACATCGTCAAACCCGTGGTGTGGGGTCCTCAGAAGGCTGCGGTGGTGCGGCAGTACTGCACGGCCAACGGGATCCACCTGGCCGAGAGCTTCTTCTACGCCGACGGCGACGAGGATGCCGCGCTGATGTCGCTGGTGGGCCGGCCCCGGCCGGTCAATCCGCGCCCCGGGCTGGCGGCGCTGGCCGCCGAGCACAGCTGGCCGGTGCTGCAGGTCAGGGTTGCCGACCAAGCGAGCGGTCGATCCCTGCGTCGCGCCGCCGGTTTCGGGGTGGCGGTGCTGCGTGCCGTCGCCACCCGCTGACCCGGGATACGATTGGCGGTAGTGTTGGGTTTGCGCGGCCCGCCAGTGGCCCACTGGCCTCGCCAACCCGAGTCTGGTACTAAATTAGAACACGTTTCAGTCTAATCCGCCGCCCCGTGTCAGGAGTAAGTCATGCACACTCCCATCTGCGACGAACTCGGTATCGAGTTCCCGATCTTCGCTTTTACGCACTGTCGCGACGTCGTCGTCGCGGTGAGCAAGGCCGGGGGTTTCGGGGTGCTCGGCGCGGTCGGGTTCACCCCGGAGCAGCTCGAGATCGAGCTGAACTGGATCGACGAGAACATCGGTGACCACCCCTACGGTGTCGACATCGTGATCCCGAACAAGTACGAGGGTATGGACTCGGGCCAGTCCGCAGAGGAGCTGGCCGAAACGCTTCGCAAGCTGGTGCCCCAGCAGCACCTCGACTTCGGCAAGAAGCTCCTCGCCGACCACGGTGTTCCCGTCGAGCACGCCGACGAGGACAGCCTGCAGCTGCTCGGCTGGACCGAGGCGACCGCCACCCCGCAGGTCCAGGTGGCACTGCAGCACCCAAAGGTGACGATGATCGCCAACGCGCTCGGGACTCCCCCGGCTGACATGATCAAGCACATCCACGAGGCGGGCCGCAAGGTGGCCGCGTTGTGCGGTTCTGCCTCGCAGGCGCGTAAGCACGCGGCGGCCGGTGTGGACATCATCATCGCCCAGGGCGGCGAGGCCGGCGGCCACTGCGGCGAGGTGGGCTCGATCGTGTTGTGGCCCGAGGTCGTCAAGGAGGTGGCGCCGGTACCGGTGCTGGCAGCAGGTGGCATAGGCAGCGGCCAGCAGATCGCCGCAGCACTGGCGCTAGGCACCCAGGGCGCGTGGACCGGTTCACAGTGGTTGATGGTCGAGGAATCCTCGAACACCGAGGCCCAGCACGCGGCGTACATCAAGGCAGGCAGTCGCGACACCGTCCGCAGCCGATCGTTCACCGGTAAGCCGGCCCGGATGCTGCGCAACGAGTGGACCGAGGCGTGGGAGCAGCCGGACAACCCCAAGCCGCTCGGAATGCCGTTGCAGTACATGGTCTCCGGCATGGCGGTGCGGGCCACGAACAACTACCCCAACGAGAGCGTCGACGTGGCTTTCAACCCGGTCGGGCAGGTTGTCGGGCAGTTCACCAGGGTGGAGAAGACGGCCACCGTCATCGAGCGTTGGGTGCAGGAGTACTTGGAGGCCACCGGCCGGCTGGAAGAGATCAACGCCGCCGCCTCGGTCTGAGGCTCAGCTGCGCTCCGCCAGGAACGGGCGCAGGGCCAGTAGATAGCCGGCCAATACGGCGGGTGCGGACGCCAGCGGTAGCCACGGCAACTGCAGCGGAAAGCCAGCCGCCACCACTCCGACCGTGCTGAACGCCGCCGCCCCGATCAATGTCGGGGCGGTCACGGTAGCGACGCCGGCGGCGGCGTGCCGCAACAGCAGGTAACCCACCGCGGCCAGCCCGGCCACCGCCGCCGAAACCGTTGGCGGATCGGCGAACCCGATCGCGACGATGGTGAGTAACACCGCGGCCGTCGCCGCTGCCCGCAACCAGAGCCCGACCAATACCGCACCGGCGGCGAGCAGTGCCAGGGCCGCGGCCGCCCCTCGTGCCCCGGTACCGGCGGCCCCGGCCATCGCCAGCCCGCACACCCCGGCGAGCAGCAGCGGCAGGGGCCTCGCGCCTTCTGGCGAACGCGCTGTCATCGCGCCACCGTAGGGCGATGGCGCTGCGTCACCAGGCTCATCGACTGCTCCAGTGGCTGCTGCGGCGGCCAGGATGCGACGTCGACCCCGACGGTGGCCATGTCGCGGTACATGGCGGCTCGCTGCAATGTCCAGATCCGTGCCACCAGCGGATCCGGCTCGTCTTCGAAGGGTGAGCCGGCCAGGACGTCGACCGCCAGCACGACGTGCCCGCGGTTACGCAAATCGGTCAGTGCGAACGCAAACTCGGAGTCCAGCAGAGTGGAGAACGCGATGACCAGGGCGCCGGGCGGTACCGCCGCGCGCGGCGCGAGTGTCCCGGTGGTGGTCTCGACGCGGTCGCCGGCACCGAGAACGGCGTCGACGATGCGGTAGAACTGGCGTTGGCCGATATCCGCGCCGACCCAGCGCGGATCCCGGCCGCCGAGCGTGACGATCCCGGCGCGGTCACCGTTGCGCAACGCGGTCTGGACCACTTGCGCCGCGCCGAGCACCGACCGTTCGGTCGCGGTCGTCGCCGGGCCGCGGGGCTGCGGATAGGCGTCCACCAGCACAACCACGTCGGCGCCACGGTCGGTCAACCGCTGGGTCACGTGCAGGCTCCCCCGCCGCGCGCTGACTGGCCAGTTCACCGAGCGCAACGGATCACCCGGCACGTAGGCGCGGATATCGGCGTACTCCACGCCGCGGCCGCAATGCCGGGTCAGGTGGGTGCCGACCCGGTCGAGCAGTTCGCTGCGCGGGATGGGCGTGGACTGCGGCGGCGCCGGTGGGAACACCGTGACCTCGGCGACGTCGACGGTGGCCGTCCCGGCCAACAGCCCGCCCCGGCCCACGGCACCGACGGTCGCCGATATCGGGTAACGGCCCCAGCGTTCGGCGCTGGCGGTCACCGATTTTCGGCTACGGCACGCGCCGGCACCGTCGCCGGTGTCGAGTCTCATCGCGGGGTGCGCCGACAACGCCAAATCCACCGAAGTCGCATTAGGCGCGGATGTCGTCACCCGGACCGTGAATTCGACCGGCTCGGATTCGAAACAGCGCTGCGCCGCCGGAAACGCGTGCACCCGCAACGCCGGCACCGGCGGCTGCCAGCCCAGTGAGCACAGCACACCGAGCAACGGTGCGACGAAGGCGATCAACTGCCAGCGCGATCCCCCCACCGCCACCACCAGCGCGAGTGCCGCGCCAGTGGCCAGCGCCCGCGTCAATGGTGATGCTAGCCAAAGCAATTCGACTTCGACTTCGACTACCTTGTCGGATCGCAGGTTTTGAGTCATGTCGGTGTGGCGTCCACCGCCGGCCCAGCCGCACCGGGAGTTCGCGGCACCGGCAGCCGCCGCAGCAACTCCGCCACCACATCCGAACTCTGGATGCGTCGTACCCACATCTCCGGCCGTAGGGTGATCCGGTGCGCGACCGCTGAAGTGGCCAGCGCCTTGACATCCTCGGGGATCACGTAATCCCGGCCGAGCAACAGCGCGCGCGCCCGGGCTAGCTGGACCAGGTCGAGCTCCGATCGTGGGCTGGCTCCGACGGCCACCTGCGGATGGTGCCGGGTCCCGGTCGCCAGCGACACCACGTAACGCAGCACGTCGTCGTGCACGCTGACTTGTTCCACTGATTCCCGCATCGCCAGCACGTCGTCGGCATCAACAACCTGACGCACGGTCGGCAGCGCGGCGCCCCGGTCCAGCCGCCGGCGCAGCATGGCCGCCTCATCCCGCTCGGACAAGTAGCCCAATCGCAGCCTGATGGCGAACCGGTCCAGTTGCGCCTCCGGCAGCGGGTAGGTGCCCTCGTACTCGATCGGGTTGTCGGTGGCCAGCACGATGAACGGCGCGGGCAACAGGTGGGTGTGGCCGTCGATGCTGACCTGACCTT
>JBDTEP010000265.1:0-12007 GCA_039922455.1 Mycobacterium sp.
GGGACGAATCCGGCCGCGCCGAAATAGTTCGCGAAATCCTGCAGGCCGTACGTGCAGTCTTCCAGGGCCTGATCGCGGGTGTCGGCGACGTGCATGATGCTCAACACCCGCCACGCGGCCCGGTCCGGTTCGTCGCGGCCGGCCTTGGCCGCCTGATCGCGAACCACCTCCCAGGTGTTGTCCAGCGCGGCGAAGCCACCCGGCACCGACATCGACAGTGACAGCAACGAGGTGCCCAGTGCGCCGGCCAGCCGCGGTCCGGATGGGGAAATCATTGCCGCCGTGGAGATCTCCGGGTAAGGCCAGGTGTAGGGCCGGATGTGCAGCGCCGCGTCGCGCAGCGTGAACCAGTCCGAATGCCGGGTGACCAATTCGCCGGGCTCGGCCCGCAGCAGCGCCAGGATCGCCTCCAGGGACTCCTGCATCATCCGGCGCTGCTCGACGGGGTCGATGCCCATCATGTGCGCGTCGGTGGGCAGTGCACCCGGTCCGGCGCCGAACATCACCCGGCCCCGAGTCAGATGATCCAGGAGTACCCAACGGTCGGCCACCATCAGCGGGTGGTGATAGGGCAGCGAGACCACGCCGGTGCCCAGCCGGATGTGCTTGGTGCGCTCCGCGGCCGCTGCGATGAACACCTCGGGGCAGGCGATCAGCTCGTAGCCACCCGAGTGGTGTTCGCCGAACCAGGCTTCGTCGAACCCGAGCCGGTCCAGTGCGACGACCCGCTCCAGATCGTATTCCAGTGCGACGGTTGGTGATTGCCCGAGCGCGTGAAACGGGGTGATGAAGACCCCGAAGCGCAGCGGCGCCGTCATCACGACGCTGATCCGGTCGACAGGCCGGCTATGAACTCCAGCAGCTCCGCATTGACCTCGGCGGGCCGTTCCTGCTGCAACCAGTGGCCGGCGCCTTCGAGCAGCACCTCGCGGAAGGGTCCGGTCGCCAGTTCGGTGGCCCGGTCGCGGCGGGTGAATGCCAACACCGGGTCGGCGGTTCCGGCGATGAACAGCGCCGGCACGTCGATGGTGGGGGCGGCCGCCTCTGCCATGATCTCCCAGTTGCGGTCCAGGTTGCGGTACCAGTTGAGTCCGCCGGTGAAACCGGTGCGGGTGAACTCGGCGATGTAGTGGGCCAGTTCGTCGGCGCTGATCCAGTCCGGCATCGCATCCGGCTCGGGCAATCGCTCGATGAAGCCCATTGAGCCTGGGGCGGCCATCCGGGCCGCCGTATCGGCGTCGGGAGGACGCAGGCCGCCCATCATCCGGCGGATGGTGCGTGCCGGGTCGGAATCCAATTCCGCATCGGCGACACCGAGTTGCTGGAAATAGAGCATGTAGAAGAAGTTTTCGCCGAAAATGCCGCGGAATGCGGACGTCGGCGGGACTTGGGCGCGTGGCAGCGGGGGGACACTGAGCCCCGCCACGCCGAGCACTCGGTCGGGGTGCAGCTGCGCGGCGCTCCACACCACCGGAGCGCCCCAGTCGTGACCGACCCAGACGGCACGCTCGGCACCGACGTCGTCGAGCAGACCGACCAGGTCGCCCGTCAACGCAGCCACGTCGTAGGCCGTGACCTCATCCGGTCGTGAGGAACCGCCGTAGCCACGCTGATCGGGGGCCAGGACATGGAATCCCGCGTCGGCCAGGGCCGGGATCTGGTGCCGCCATGAGTAGGCCAGTTCCGGGAAACCGTGTGCCAGCAACACCACCGGGGCACCGCGCTCACCCGCTTCGGTGACTCGCAGGGTTACACCGTTGGTTTCGACGAGGCGTTGAGTTGTGACGAGGCGTTGAGTTGTATTGACCACCGTCTCACCAAAGCACAACCGGACATGGATCGAGCAGAGATCGCCGGCTCTGATCGAAACGCGATGCTTGTTCTGCCGTCGTACGGTGTTGCTGCCCGGGGCGGCCGAGCTGCGATGGGGGCGCGTTCCGTTGTGTGAGTACGTGACTAGCAGTGGTGCTTCTTTGCCGGCTTATCCGGAAAATGACGATGTGTCGCGGACCTGCAGCATCGCCTCCGGTGTTGAGAGCAGTCTCCTGGGCTGAGGCAAGTGGCAGGTCGCTTAGGCGTTCAGCATCTGGAGATGCGGCGTCCTAGCCTGACCGCGAGCTGCCGGGTCCCGAGCTGGGAACCCGCTGCGCTCGGCACCGCCGAGCTGCCTAGCTGGGAGGGCGGTAGCCTGAACATGCCCAGCTCTGCATGTACTGGAAGGATTTGGCCGAGGCCGGCCGATGTCTGATGAATCGCAAAAACGTCATTCGCACCGTCATCGCGATCGCGGTGGTGCTGCTGCTCGGTTGGTCCTTCTTCTATTTCAGTGACGACACCCGCGGATACAAGCCCGTCGACACCTCGATCGCGATGGCCCAGATTCATAGCGGCAACGTCAAGAGCGCGCAGATCGACGACCGTGAACAGCAGCTGCGGCTGACCCTGAAGAAGCCGCTGACCAGCGTCGAGGTGGCCGGCAGCGCCGACAAGGCCGACAAGGCCGCTAAACCCGGCCGCACCGAGCAGGTCGACAAGCTGATCGCCAAGTTCCCGACCGGGTACGCGGTACCGCTCTACACCGCGCTGGCCAGCAAGAAAGCCGAGATCAACACCGTTGTCAACCAGGGCAGCGTGTTTGGTTCGCTGTTGATTTACATGCTGCCGATGCTGCTGCTGATCGGGTTGTTCGTGATGTTCTCCCGGATGCAGGGCGGCGCCCGGATGGGCTTCGGCATGGGCAAGTCGAAGGCCAAACTACTGGGCAAGGACATGCCCAAGACCACCTTCGCCGACGTCGCCGGCGTCGACGAGGCGGTCGAGGAGCTCTACGAGATCAAGGACTTCCTGCAGAACCCCAGCAGGTACCAGGCGCTGGGCGCCAAGATCCCCAAGGGCGTGCTGCTTTACGGCCCGCCGGGCACCGGCAAGACGCTGCTGGCGCGGGCGGTGGCCGGTGAGGCCGGTGTGCCGTTCTTCACCATCTCCGGCTCGGACTTCGTGGAGATGTTCGTCGGGGTGGGCGCCTCCCGGGTGCGCGACCTGTTCGAACAGGCCAAGCAGAACAGCCCGTGCATCATCTTCGTCGACGAGATCGACGCGGTCGGCCGTCAACGTGGCGCGGGGATGGGCGGCGGCCACGACGAGCGCGAGCAGACCCTGAACCAGCTGCTGGTCGAGATGGACGGTTTCGGGGAGCGGGCCGGCGTCATCCTGATCGCGGCCACCAACCGGCCTGACATCTTGGACCCGGCACTGCTGCGCCCGGGCCGGTTCGACCGCCAGATTCCGGTGTCCAACCCGGATCTGGCCGGGCGCAAGGCGGTGCTGCGGGTGCATTCCAAGGGTAAGCCGATCGCACCCGATGCCGACCTGGACGGACTGGCCAAGCGCACCGCCGGCATGTCCGGCGCCGACTTGGCCAACGTCATCAACGAGTCGGCGCTGCTGACCGCGCGCGAGAACGGCACCGTCATCACCGGCCTCGCGCTGGAAGAAGCGGTGGATCGGGTCGTTGGCGGTCCGCGACGCAAGGGTCGGATCATCAGCGAGCACGAGAAGAAGATCACCGCCTACCACGAAGGCGGCCACACCCTGGCGGCCTGGGCGATGCCCGACATCGACCCGATCTACAAGGTCACGATCTTGGCCCGCGGGCGTACCGGCGGGCACGCGGTGTCGGTGCCCGAGGACGACAAGGGCCTGATGACCCGCTCGGAAATGATCGCCCGGCTGGTATTCGCGATGGGTGGGCGGGCCGCCGAGGAACTGGTGTTCCGGGAGCCGACCACCGGCGCGGTCTCCGATATCGAGCAGGCCACCAAGATCGCCCGCGCGATGGTCACCGAGTACGGAATGAGCGCCAAGCTCGGGGCGGTCAAATACGGCACCGAACACGGCGACCCGTTCCTGGGCCGGACGATGGGCACACAGTCGGATTACTCCCACGAGGTGGCCCGTGACATCGACGACGAGGTGCGCAAGCTGATCGAGGCCGCACACACCGAGGCCTGGGAAATCCTCACCGAGTACCGCGACCTGCTCGACACCCTGGCCGGCGAGCTGCTGGAGAAGGAGACCCTGCACCGCGCCGAGCTGGCGGAGATCTTCGCCAACGTGACCAAGCGTCCCCGGCTGACGACGTTCGACGACTTCGGCGGCCGCACCCCGTCGGACAAACCGCCGATCAAGACCCCCGGCGAGCTGGCGATCGAGCGCGGTGAGCCCTGGCCGCTGCCGGTGCCGGAGCCGGCGTTCAAGGCCGCGATCGCCCAGGCGTCCCGGGACGCGGCGACATCCTCCGAAGCCGGCCCCACCAACGGCAGCAATGGCGCACCCGCTGCTGATGGCGGCGTGGCGCCGGGCACCCAACCTGACTACGGCGCCCCGGCAGGCTGGCACGCCCCCGGTTGGCCGCCGTCAGCACAGCAGCCCGGCTACTGGTATCCGCCCCAGCAGTGGCCGCAGCAGGGTTATCCGCCTGCCCAGCCCTACCCGCCGTACCAGCCGTATCCTGTTCCCGGACAGCCGCCGCAGGCGGCACCACCCGGTGATTCCAGCGGCCAGCGCGGCGCTGAACAGACCCGGCCCGAACCGCCGCCCGGCGACTGAGAAAGCGGGATCCCGATGGCTTCGACACTCTTCGATCAAGCACGTGCCGAGGCCGCGGTGCGCGAACTGCTGTACGCGGTGGGCGAAGATCCCGATCGGGCGGGTCTGGTGGACACCCCGGCGCGGGTGGCTCGGGCCTACCAGGAGATGTTCGCCGGGCTCTACACCGATCCGGACACGGTGTTGGAGACGACGTTCGACGAACAGCACGAAGAGTTGGTGATCGTGCGGGAGATCCCGCTGTACTCGACCTGCGAGCACCATCTGGTTGCGTTCCACGGTGTAGCGCACGTCGGCTACATCCCAGGCAGCGACGGCCGGATCACCGGCTTGTCCAAGCTGGCGCGGGTGGTCGACCTGTACGCGAAGCGACCGCAGGTGCAGGAGCGCTTGACCGGTCAGGTCGCCGACGCGATGATGCGCAAACTCAACCCGCGTGGCGTGATCGTGGTGGTCGAGGCCGAGCACCTGTGCATGGCGATGCGGGGCGTGCGAAAGCCCGGCGCGATCACCACCACCTCAGCGGTGCGCGGCCAGTTCAAGACCGACAGCACGTCGCGCGCCGAAGCCCTGGAACTCATCCGGCGCAGGTGAACCCGACCCGCGTGCAGGTCATCGGGGTGGTCAACGTCACCGCCGATTCGTTCTCCGATGGTGGGCGGTACCTGAGCGTTGATCGTGCCGTCGAACACGGCTTGGCGCTGGCGGCCCAGGGAGCGGCGATCATCGACGTCGGCGGTGAATCGACCCGGCCCGGCGCGGCGCGCGCCGATCCGCGGGCGGAGGCCAAACGGGTCATTCCGGTCGTGAAAGGCCTTGCCGCCGAGGGTATTACCGTCAGCATCGACACAATGAACGCGGGCGTCGCGGCGGCCGCGCTGGAATGCGGCGCCGGGATCGTCAACGATGTGTCCGGTGGGCAGGCCGACCCTGCGATGGCGCCACTGCTGGCCTCCTCGGGTGCGCGCTGGGTGCTGATGCACTGGCGGTCGGTCGATCCCGAACATCCGCATCGGGTGCCGTGCTACCGCGACGTCGTCGCCGAGGTCCGCGATGATCTGCTTACCGCGGTCGACGCCGCTGTGGCCGCCGGGGTGGATGCGGCGAATCTGATCGTCGATCCGGGGCTGGGCTTCGCCAAAACAGCGAACCATAATTGGGCCCTGCTGCATGGGCTGCCGCAATTGGCCCAAGCCGGCATCCCGGTTCTGGTCGGGGCGTCGCGCAAGCGTTTTCTCGGTACGCTGCTGTCCGGGGCCGACGGCGCGCCGCGGCCGCCCGACGAGCGGGAGACCGCCACCGCGGTGGTCTCAGCGATGGCCGGACTGCACGGGGCCTGGGGTGTGCGCGTGCACGATGTGCGGGCCTCGGTCGACGCGCTCAAGGTCCTGGAAGCCTGGACTGAAGGAGTCACGAGCGATGACTGATCGGATCGAGTTGCGCGGCCTGAAGGTTCGCGGCAACCACGGCGTGTTCGACTATGAGCGGGCAGACGGTCAGGATTTCATCGTCGACATCACCGTCTGGATGGACCTCTCCGGCGCGGCGGCCAGCGACGCACTGGCGGACACCTATGACTATGGGGTACTGGCCCAGCGCGCGGCGGCCGTCATCGCCGGCCCGGCGCGGGACCTGATCGAGACCGTGGCCGCCGAGATCGCCGAAGACGTGATGGGCGATGCGCGGGTGCAGGCCGTGGAGGTCGCACTGCACAAGCCGCACGCCCCGATCCCGCTCACCTTCGCCGACGTCGCGGTGGTGGCGCGTCGATCCCGGCGCGATCGACGAGCCACCGTGGTCCCGGCATGACTCGCGCCGGCGCCGATGCGGAGCGGCGTGGATGACTAGAGCGGTGCTGTCCATCGGGTCCAACCTGGGTGATCGGCTGGCCCGGCTGCAGTCGGCGGTCGACGGTCTCGGCGCGGCCGTGCGCCAGGTGTCGCCGGTGTACGAGACCGAGGCGTGGGGCGTGGCCGACCAGGGACGCTTCCTCAACGCGGTGTTGATCGTCGACGACCCGGCAACCGACGGCCACGGTTGGCTGCGCCGGGCCCACGAACTGGAGCAGGCAGCTGACCGGGTGCGCGGCGAACGCTGGGGACCGCGAACCCTGGACGTCGACGTGATCAGCTGCTGCGACACGACATCATCGTCGCCCGACCAACCCGGCGGGACGGAGTTGCAGTCCCGCGAGAACGGGTTGACCCTGCCACATCCGCTGGCCCATCTGCGCGCGTTCGTCATGGTTCCGTGGCTCTCGGTCGATCCGGATGCGCTGCTGACGGTGACCGGCCGACGGTGCCGGGTGGCGGATCTGCTGGAGGAACTCGAACCCGCCGACCGCACCGGACCGCGGCTGACCGAGCTGGAGCTGCGGCGTCGTCCGTGGCCCGACCGGGCCGGGGACGGCTGATGGGCCCTACCCGCAAACGAGACGTGACCGCGGCGGCTGCGATCACCGCGGTCATCAGCTACCTGGCGGTCGGACTGCTGTATCGGTGGTTCCCCCCCATCACCGGGTGGACCGGGGTACCGCTGCTGGTGGTCGCGATCGCCGAGGTTGCCTGGGGACGCTACGTCCGGGCCAAGATCGACAACGGGCAGATCGGTACCGGGCTCGGTTGGCTGCACCCGTTGGCGGTGGCCCGCACGGTAGTGGTCGCCAAGGCGTCGGCCTGGATGGGTGCGCTGGTGTTGGGGTTCTGGTTGGGGATGCTCGGTTACCTGCTGTCGCACCGGTCTGCGTTGCGCGTCGCCGCCGAGGACACCGGTGGTGCGGTGGTGGCCGCCGCCAGCGCGCTTTCTTTGCTCGTCGTCGCGTTATGGCTGCAGAACTGCTGCAAGTCGCCACAGGATTTCGACCGGTCGGGGCGGCTGAACGGAAGCCAACCCGGGTGAGAATCGCCGGAGCTGGGCGACAGGCGGATTGACCTCGTACAGGTAGAGTCGGGCAATGCGCGCCAGCGACGAGGTGGTGGGGGCACCCCCAGCCGCGCTGGCAGCACTCCCCGCTTGCGGGGGATGGCGAGGGGCACACAGCGACGAGGTGGAGCGGCGCAGATGAATTCGGTCCTGTCCCGCGCCTCGGGGCGTCGCGGCGTCAGTAGGCCGGGCTGGACGTTGATGACGGCGTTGCTGATCCTCGCTATCGCGGCGAGCTCGGCACTGGTGTTCACCAGTCGGGTGGAGCTACTGAAACTCGCGGTCATCGTGGCGCTTTGGGCCGCGGTCGCGGCGGCGTTCGTGTCGGTGATCTACCGCCGGCAAAGCGATGTGGACCAGGCCCGGGCCCGTGACCTGAAGCTGGTGTACGACCTGCAATTGGACCGCGAAATCTCGGCGCGGCGCGAGTACGAGCTGACGGTGGAGTCGCAGTTGCGCCGCGAGCTGGCCTCGGAGCTGCGAGCTCAGGCCGCCGACGAGGTCGCCGCGTTGCGGACCGAGTTGTCAGCGCTGCGAACGAACCTAGAGATTCTCTTCGACGCCGACCTGAATCACCGACCGGCATTGGAGCAGGAGCGGACCACGGTCCGTGCCTACAGTGACTGGGCCCGGATGGGTGGCGAGTCCGACACGGGTACGGGGGGTACGCCGGCCGCCACATCGTTCTACCCCGAGGACAGGGTCAGCCAGACAGCCGAAAATCCGATCATCGACGTTCCGGAGGTGCGGATCCCGACCGGCGGTATTCCGATCCAGCAGCCACAGTCACAGCCACAGCCACAGCCACAGCCACAGCCACAGTCACAGTCACAGCCACAGCCGCGGCAGGCGCAGCCGCCTCCGATACCGCAGTGGCAGCCCGACACCGCCGGGTCCGTCGCGCCCGGCGATAACCACCTTGGCTCGCATCGCCGGGCCGCCGAGGAAGCCCACCGTCGAGTCGCGGACGAAGCCCCGAAACCGCCGCCCGCCGCGGGCCGCTGGGCACCACCGCCGCAGCCCTACGTCGGGCCACCGCCACCCCGCCGCGAGCCTGAAACGCCGACCCCACCTGCACAGCCGCAGCAGACCTGGGGCGTCCGGCCGGCCACGCCGGCCCCAGCTTGGCATCCCGTTGGCGCGGAAGGAGAATGGCTACCGCCGGGTTCGCCGGGCAGTAACTGGACCCCGGATGCCTCCGAGGACTCCGGCCGACACGGTGCCGCCGAGCACAGTGCAGAAACACCGTCCCGGCACGGTCGCCACGCGGGGTCGTCCACGCCCGCAGACGGTCCGGCGACTGCCGACGAGCCGCAGCGTCACGACCGGGAGGGGCGCCGGAGGGCACCCTCGCGGCACTCTGCGGACTCACCCGGCAGTCATACCCAGCAGACCCAGGTGGAGTCGCCGGCACCGGCACCGATACCGCCGCGGCCACCCGCGGCTGCGGCGGCGCGGCATTCCACCGACGCGAATGACGGAACCGAGGCTGCACCAAGCACCGGCGGTCAGTCGGTCGCCGACCTGCTGGCCCGGCTGCAGCCCGTCCCCACCGAACGCCGCCGGCGCCGCCGCCGCGAGGACTAACACCGGCAACCAGGGCTGTTCGCCCGGTACCCGTCGATCGGATAGACTCTGCGCGACCGTCCGGTACCCGCAACGCGGGACCGGAACGAACCAAGAGAACTTGTGAGGTCGTCTGCGATGGTGCAGTTCGACGGATTGCGGCCCGCCCGACTCAAGGTGGGCGTCATCTCCGCAGGCCGGGTCGGCACCGCGTTGGGCGTCGCGCTGGAGCGCGCCGAGCACGTCGTGGTGGCCTGCAGCGCTATCTCCGAGGAATCGCGGCAGCGCGCCAGACGCCGGTTGCCCGACACTCTGGTGCTTCCGGCCCACGATGTCGCCCGCGATGCGGAGTTGCTTCTGCTGGCCGTCCCCGACACCGAACTGGCCGGCATGGTCTCCGGTTTGGCGGCCACCGGCGCGGTGCACGCCGGCACGATCGTCGTGCACACTTCCGGTGCCGTCGGGATCGGTGTGCTGGCACCGTTGACCGAGCAGGGCTGCTTGCCGCTGGCCATCCACCCGGCGATGACATTTACCGGCTCAGATGAGGACATCTCCCGGTTGTCGGACAGCTGCTTCGGCGTCACCGCTGGCGACGAGATCGGCTACGCCATCGCCGAGGCGCTGACGCTGGAAATCGGCGCCGAACCGTTCCGGGTCGACGAAACCGCCCGCACGCTCTACCACGCCGCGCTCTGCCACGGCGGAAATCACGTGGTCACCGTGATCGATGACGCGCTGGCGGCGTTGCGGGCGGCGCTGCCCGCCAGTCTGGGCGCCACCGGCGTAGCGGACCCCGACGGCATCGCCGAACGCGTATTGGGTCCGCTGGTCCGGGCCGCGCTGGCCAACACCCTGCGAGACGGTCGGGCCGCGCTGACCGGGCCGGTGGCGCGCGGGGACTCGGCCACCCTGGCCCGGCACCTGCACGCGCTGGCGGACGTGGACCCGGAATTGGCAGAGGCCTATCGCAGCAACGCACTGCGCACCGCGCACCGTGCGGATGCCGCCGACGACGTGCTGACGGTGCTGGCGCGGTGAGGCCGACCACGGTTCGGCCTACCTTCACCGCCGGTGGGCTCAACGTCTACGCCCGGCCCGACGAGATCGCCCGGGTCAGCCGGGCACTGCGGGCGACCGGTCGCCGGGTGACGCTGGTGCCCACCATGGGCGCCTTGCACGACGGGCATCTCGCGCTGGTGCGTGCCGCCCGGCAGGTGCCCGGTGCCGCGGTGGTGGTGTCGATCTTCGTCAACCCGCTGCAGTTCGGCGCAGGCGAAGACCTCGATGCCTATCCGCGCAGCCTCGACGATGATCTGGCCCTGCTGCGCGCCGAAGGCGTCGAGTTGGCGTTCACCCCGACCGCCGCGGCGATGTATCCCGACGGTCCGCGTACAGCCGTGCACCCGGGCCCGTTGGGCGCCGAGCTCGAAGGCGCCGCGCGTCCGACGCACTTCGCCGGCATGCTGACCGTGGTCTGCAAGTTGCTGTCGATCGTGCACCCCGACCGGGTGTTCTTCGGCGAGAAGGACTATCAGCAGCTGGTGCTGGTGCGCCAGCTGGTCGCCGACCTCAACCTCGATGTGACCGTGGTGGGTGTGCCGACGGTACGGGAACCCGATGGTCTGGCGATGTCGTCCCGCAACCGCTACCTCGAACCGGTGCAGCGCGAGGCAGCAACGACATTGTCGGCGGCACTGGCAGCCGGTGAGTACGCCGCAGCGGCCGGGGCGGACGCGGCGCTCGATGCCGCGGCGGCGGTGCTGGCCGCGGCGCCCGCGGTCGACGTCGACTACCTGCAGGTGCGAGGCGTCGACCTCGGGCCGGCGCCTGCCGATGGGTCGGGCCGGCTGTTGATCGCCGCCCGGGTCGGTGCGACCCGATTGCTGGACAACGCCGCCATCACGCTCGGATTTCCCGCCGAGGCCCCCGCGGCGTCGGACGGTTCGGATGGATATCACGTATCAACCCGGCGGTTCAGCGAGGCTCGACGCAGGAGAGGCGAAGCTGGAACCGCCGCACCAACCCGGAGGAATTGATGTTTCGGACGATGCTCAAGTCGAAGATTCACCGTGCCACGGTCACCCAGGCCGACCTGCACTACGTCGGCTCGGTGACCATCGACGCCGATCTGATGGAGGCCGCCGACCTGATCGAAGGTGAGCAGGTGACGATAGTCGACATCGCCAACGGTGCTCGGCTGGTCACCTATGCGATCACCGGGGATCGGGGCACCGGAATCATTGGAATCAACGGTGCGGCAGCGCATCTGGTGCACCCCGGTGACCTGGTGATCCTGATCGCCTACGGCACGATGGAGGACGCCGAGGCTCGCCACTACCGGCCCCGCATCGTGTTCGTCGACTCCGACAACAAGCAGGTCGACCTCGGTGCCGACCCGGCCTTCGTACCCGACTTCGATTTCGCCGAAGCCGCGGAGCTGTTGTCCCCCAGAAGCGTGCGGTAGCCGTGCTGCTGGCGATAGACGTCCGCAACACCCACACCGTCCTGGGCTTGCTGTCCGGTTCAGGTGAGCACGGGAACGTCGTGCAGCAGTGGCGGATTCGCACCGAGGCGGAGATCACCGCAGACGAGCTGGCCCTGATTCTGGACGGCCTGATCGGCGACGACGGCGAACAGATCACCGGTGCGGCCGCGCTGTCTACCGTGCCGTCGGTGCTGCACGAAGTGCGACTGATGCTGGATCAGTACTGGCCGTCGGTGCCATCAGTGCTGATTGAGCCGGGTGTGCGCACCGGGATCCCGTTGCTGGTGGACAACCCCAAGGAAGTCGGCGCCGACCGGATCGTCAACAGCCTGGCGGCTTTCCACAAGTTCAAGACGGCGGCTATCGTCGTCGACTTCGGTTCGTCGATCTGTGTCGACGTGGTTTCGGCCAAGGGTGAATTCC
>JBDTEP010000266.1:0-15623 GCA_039922455.1 Mycobacterium sp.
GGTGCGGCCGGCGCGGCCGGCGGATCAGGCGGTTCGGTCGGCAACGTCGGTGCGAGCGGCACCAACGGCGAAGGCGGTGTCGGCGGTCGCGGCGGCTACGGCGGTGGCGGTGGCTACGGCGGTTTCGCTAGCGCGCCGAATGGCACGGCGATACATGGTGCGTACGGCTCGCCTGGCACCCAGGGCGCGGCCGGCGCACCCGGCACCGCACCGTAAACTCGGCCAGCGGGATTCAGCAGCCGCAGCCGTCTCCACGCCAGGATCCATCTCCGACGGCTGTCGGCCGGGGCTGATCCGGACCTGCGCGAGGCGACCGAATGCCCGCCCCCGCGGCAGCGCCCCGGCTAGCGTCACGGGGGTATTTCGCTCGCGATCATGAGGAGAAGCCGTGACCGACATTCAGGGCCCGCAGAAGCTAGGACCACTGACGCCGCTGGTCGGCGAGTGGGAGGGCAACGTCGGCGTCGACGTCTCCTATCACAACAAGGACGACATCACGAGCGAGACAGGCTATTTCGAGAAGGCCTGGTTCAAGCCAGTACCGGTCCAGGAGAATGGCCAGCAGGTCCTCGAGGGGCTGAACTACAAGATGACGGCCTGGCGCCACGGCGAGGAAGCCATGGACCCGTTCCATGACGAGGTCGGTTATCTGCTGTGGGAGAAGAAGACCGGCATCGTGATGCGGGTCGTGGTCTTCGGGCGGGGGATCGCCATCCTCGCCGGCGGCCAGGCTGGGCCGCGCGACAAGAAGCTGCACTTCACGGCAACGCCGGGTGACGCGAACTACGGCATTCTGCAGAACGAGTACTTGTCCGAACGTGCCCAGCTCATCGGTTTCGAGGGTGCCTTCACCTTCATCGACGACGAAACCTTCAGCTACACCCAAACTCTGATCCTGAAACTCGCTGCCACCGGCGGCAAGCCGATGAACCACACCGATGAGAACACGCTGCACCGGGTCACGCGCTACCACCCGGGTGCCGAATCCGTCTGACGGTCACCTCAGCCTTCGTCGGGGTGCCGATCCCAGGTCTCGGGCAGTAGCGGCACTGCCGGGCCCGGGCCGAACGCGTCGGCGCGCAACCGGGTCAGCCCCGTCGACCGTGCACCGGCTCGCCGCGCCGCTCCGGTGAACCCCAGCGGGGCCGCGCCGGCCTGCGAGGTGGCCTGGTCGCGGTCGGCCAGGGTGGGCCCGAAATTTTGGGCGTGGCCCCCGGAGACCAGGTAGCCCAACATCTCGGCGCCGCTCATCGGCAGCGCCGCACCTGCGGTCGCCGGGCCGGCTGGCGCGGCGGTGGTAGTCGCCGATCCGGCGATGCCGGGACCGATGCCGAATCCCACCGCGATGGGATGTTCGGCGGGTACCGGGGCGGGCTGCGCCACGACATGGCGGTGCGGGATGAGGGCGGGCGGTGGCGCGGGCTCCTCGACCACCGGCTCGTGCTGCGTCTGCATAACTGCTAGGAAGTCGTTGATGGCGTTGATCAACAGCGGCAGCACGATCGGGATTCGGACCGGAATCGTCACGATGAACAGAAACGTCGACCAGAAGACGATGTTCCAGAACCTGGGGTATGAGTCCCAAAACCACCTTCCGGGTGATCCGCGTCTACGACGAGCCCAGTGCAGACGACGGCGAACGGATTCTCGTCGACCGGGTATGGCCGCGCGGGTTCCACAAGGAAGACCCCCGGGTCGGGCACTGGTTCAAGGATGCGGCGCCGTCTGGGGAGCTGCGCAGTTGGTACAACCACCGGCCGGAGCGTCTCGACGAGTTCGTCACCCGCTACGAAGCCGAACTGCGGACCCCGCAGGGTGCCGCGGCGTTCGAGGCCCTGCGTGAGCTGACCCGCGGCAAAAAAGCCATCACCCTGGTTGACCGCGACCCGCGACGTGGACGGCAGTCAGGCGGCGGTGCTGGCCAAGCTGCTGGCTGAACAGTGACGCCGCCCCGGCACCGACTTGCGAACCTAGCCACGGCCGACGGTGGTGATCAACATCCCGATCGGGATGCTCACGATCAGCGCCGTGATGAACAGTCGGTAGGCGACTAGGGTCCAACCCCGTCGCGTACTGCGCCGGACGCCGTACAGCCACCCCGCCAATACGACGAACAACAGGGCAGAACCCACGTCGAACACCACGAGGTAGCCGGTGACCACCCCGAGCACGATCGCGGCTCCGGAGACGTTGAACGCCGCGGCGGTGACCGCGGCCATCCGCCGAGTCGGCGGTTCGGGCACCAGCAATACCTGGCCGGCCCCGATGATCAGCTGGCCGACCCCGAGCACGAGCACCAGATACGCGACCGCCCAGACGCCGTGGCGCGTGGGGGACGGAGCGGCGATGGCAGCGGCCAACACACCGCCGGCCACGATCGCGCCGACGCCGGCCACCGCAAACGGTGTGAACGCGGCCCGCCGGTCCCACAGCCGTAGCAACGCCGGCCGCTGCGGCGGGTCGTCCGGGCCAGCGGTGCGGGCCGCATCGACAACGTTGTTCATCACTGGACCTTGCTGCCGCGGGGATTCATCATGGTCAAGCCTCCGGGGTCGAGATTACCGGGACGGGGCCATGAACCGGCTCACAGCGATCCGGCAGTCCAGCGCCCGAGTTCTGCGGCGGCCAAGCCCAGCATCTCGGCGCACCGTACCGCGCTCGGTGCCACCACCGGTGATTAAGGTCATTGGGTGACCTCTGACTCTCCGGCCGCCCGCATGCGGCTGCCGCGGGAGATTTGGGTGCTGCTCGGCGCGAACACCTTGATCGCACTCGGCTATGGGGTGGTGTCGCCGGTATTGCCCGTCTATGCCCGTCATTTCGGGGTGAGTATCTCCGCGACGACCTTCCTCATCACGGTGTTCGCGCTGGCGCGGCTGTGTTTTGCGCCGGTGAGCGGTCTGATGGTGCAGCGGCTGGGGGAACGGCGGGTCTATGTGACGGGCCTGTTGGTCGTCTCGGTGTCCACCACCGCCTGCGCCTTCGTTCAGAGCTACGGGCAGTTGCTGGTTTTCCGCGCGCTCGCCGGCGTCGGTTCAACGATGTTCTTCATCGCTTCGGTGGGCCTCATGATCCGGATCAGCCCAGCGGATGCGCGCGGGCGAGTCGCCGGCATGTTCGCCACGGCGTTCTTGCTGGGCACCGTGTGCGGCCCGGTATTGGGGAGTCTGACAGCGGGTTTCGGTCTGAACGCGCCGTTCTTGTTCTACGGTTCGGTGCTGCTGTTGGCCGCCACCGGCGTGTTCGTCAGCCTGCGTAACTCCCACCTGGCCGCACCGGCTGACTCGTCCGGGCCCACGGTGTCGGTTCGGGCGGCGCTCAAGCACCGCGCGTATCGCTCGGCGCTACTGTCCAACTTCGCCACCGGCTGGTCGGTATTCGGCTTGCGGGTCGCGTTGGTGCCGCTATTCGTCACCGAGACCTTGGGCCGTGGCCCGTCGGTCGCCGGCTTGGCGCTGGCGACGATCGGGATGGGCACAGTCTGCGCGGTGCTGCCCAGCGGCCACCTCTCGGACCGCATCGGCCGGAAGGGCCCGCTCATCACCGGGCTGGCGGTCGCCGGTGTCGCGACGATGCTGCTCGGTGCAACTTCGTCGCTGGCGATGTTCCTGGTTGCGGCGTATCTGAGCGGGCTGGCCTCGGGTATGTACGGTGCGCCGCAGCAGGCCGTCATCGCCGATCTCATCGGCAATCAGGCCCGGGCCGGCACCGCGGTGGCCACCTACCAGATGATGGCCGACTTCGGGTCGATCGTCGGGTCGCTGGCAGTCGGGCAGATCGCCCAGCGCTTGTCTTTCGAGTGGGGATTCGCGATCAGCGGCGTTGTACTGCTGGTGGCCTCGGTCGGTTGGGTGCTGGCGCCGGAGACCCGGGCGCGCAACCCAATCGGCGGGATTGCCGGGCCGACGTGGCTAGGCTCGGTTGATGGTGACGCTGGACCGACTGGTCAACGTGGTGGGCAGCTACGGGGTTCGCCTGAGGTTCTGTTCCGTCCCGCGGACGACGACGTTGAGCAGCGTCGTGATGCACGAGGTGACCGGTGATCGCGTCGTGGTCGGCGACGTCCTGCTGGCCGTCGGTGCCCGTTCGGTAAAAGAGGCGGTGCGCTGGGCGGTGGCCGCCAAGGCCGTCGCCGTGCTGGTGCGCGATGGCGAGGACAAGACAGCATTCGCCGGTGAAGGCGAGTCGCTGGCGGTACTGGTGGTAGACCCTGCGGTGTCCTGGAGCGAATTGGCCGCTGTCGTCTACGGGCTGGTGCTCGAAGGCCGGGAGACCGAATCGGGCCGCGGCCCAACGGATCTGTTCGCCGTGGCCGACAGCCTGGCGGACGCGGTCGGCGCAGCGGTCACCATCGAAGACCAGCTGGGGCGGGTGCTGTCCTACTCGCGCGGCCAGCGGCATGCCGATCCGGCGCGCTCGGCGACGATCCTGAACCGGCAGGAGGCCGGGTCGCTGCGGAAATTATTCGAAAAGCGTGGTGTGCTAACACATTTAGATCATCACGATGAACCGCTGTTCGTGGCTGCCGACCCTGAGCACGGCCTGACCGGCCGAATGGTGGCCGCGGTGCGGGCCGGTCGCGAGCTGCTGGGCGCGGTGTGGGTGGACTGCCCGGCCCCGCTGAACGGCCGCCGGCTGACGGCCCTGGCCGACGGCGCCCGCACGGTGGCACTGCACGTACTGCGGTCACGGGCCAGCGCGGACCTGGAACGCCAGGTCGAATCCGAGTGGGTGATGCGGCTGCTGGACGGCGATGCCGATGCCGCCGCCTTGGTCGACAGATTGGGCCTGCCGCAGACGGCGCTGCGGGTGATCGCCGTGTACACGCGGCTGGCCACCCAGCCGCATTCCGGGCTGCTGTTGGCTTTCGAGGCCGTCACCACCGGATTCGGCTGGTCACGTCCGGGCCGTAGCGCCCTGGCCGCCGACACCGTGTTCACATTGCTGCCCGCCGAGGACGTCGCACTAGCCCGGCAATGGGTGCACGGACTGCGCTCGGCGCTGCCGCGGCAAACGAGCGTGCTGGCCGGGATCAGCGCGGTCGCCGCCGCGGCGGAGCTGCCCGCCGCGCGCCGGGAGGCCGAGGAGTGTCTGGCATTGCACGAAGCCGGGGGACCCGACAGCGTGCCACCGGCCTACGACGAGTCCTGGGATCAGATCGTGCTGCGACGGCTGCACACCGCGACGCGGGCCGGTCGGGTGCGCGCGCGCGGGCCGGTCGCGGTGTTGCGGCACCACGACGCGGCGCACGGCACGCCGTACGTGGCCACGCTGCGGGCCTGGCTGGATGCCCAGGGCGATCTGGCGCAGGCCGCCGAGGGGTTGGGTGTGCACGAGAATACGATGCGCTACCGGCTGCGCAAGATGGCCGAGGTGACACCACTGGGTCTCGACGATCCGCGCGCCCGATTCGCGGCAATGATCGAGCTGGCGACCGGTGACATGTCGAATGTCGACAAACCCTGACGTCGTCGTTGTGTGATTCGGTCAACCCGCGTTTCTGATGGCGGCCGCATCATGGAGTAATGGGTGACGGCAACCGGATGGACGGCGCGCCACGGTCGGTGATCGTGGTGGGCGCCGGCATCGTCGGATTGTCGACGGCCTGGTTCCTGCAGGAACGCGGAGTCGAGGTCACCGTGGTCGACCGCACCGGGGTGGCGGCCGGTTCCTCGTGGGGCAATGCCGGCTGGATCTCCCCGGCGCTGGCCATTCCGCTCAACGAGCCCGCCAACCTGCGCTTCGGGCTGAAGTCGATGTTGAGCCGGACCGCGCCGCTGCAGATCCCGCTGAAGGCGGGCCCGGCGCTATGGACGTTCCTGGCGCGTTTCGCCACGAACAGCCGCCCGCCGGCCTGGCGCCGTGCGGTGCGGGCCAATGCACCGCTGAGTGCCGAGTGCATCGAGGCCTACGACGTGCTGGTGGCCAACGGGGTCGACGTCCCGGTTACCGACACATCGATCACCGCGATCTTTCGCACCTCCGCTGACGCCAGGCGACTGCTCGACGAACTTCGGCGATTCTCCGAGGCCGGCCAGCCGGTGTTCGGCACCGAACTGACCGGTGCGGCACTGCGGGAACGGGTGCCGCTGGCATCGCCGGCGGTAGGGGCCGCGGTCGAGATCGGCGGCCAGCGGTTCCTCGACCCCGGCCGCTTTGTGACCGCACTGGGCCGCGCGGTGGTGGCACGCGGCGCCGCACTGCACACCCTGGACGTGACGGATGTGTCGCCGGCCGGGGACGGCGTGATCGTGACGGGAGCCGACGGTACGACGTTGACGGCCGCGGCGGCGGTGATCGCCAACGGCGCCTGGCTGTCTCGGCTGGCGGCCCGTTGGATTCGGGTGCCGGTGCGGGCCGGACGCGGCTACTCCTTCACCGTGCCGGTGGACGGGCCGGTCACCGGCCCGATCTACCTGCCTGATGCCCGGGTGGCCTGCACGCCGTTGAACGCCAAACTGCGGATCGCCGGCACCATGGAGTTCGGTGATCCCGACGCCCCGATCGTTCCGGCCCGAGTCGACGCCATCGTCGCGGCGACTCGTCCGCTGCTCGACGGCGTGCGCTGGGACGAGCGCAGCGAGGTGTGGGTGGGCCCGCGCCCGGTCAGTCCCGACGGGCGGCCCCTGGTAGGGGAGGTGTGCTCGCGTACCGTTTACGTAGCCGGCGGGCACGGCATGTGGGGTATGACGCACGGCCCGGTGACGGGTCGGCTGCTGGCCGAGCAGATCACCACTGGCAAGCAGTCCGCCGTATTGCGTGAACTCGATCCGTTGCGCTGACATCGTCAGTGCCGAGCAGATTCTGTGGTAAAGGAGATTGTCGATGACTGATCCGCAAGGTGTCTGGATGACACAACAGGCCAAGGACCGGCTGCTGGCCGAGCTGGCCGAGTTGTCTGAGCCACACATCGGCTCGGGCACCGCCGACATCAGTGAACAGCAAGCCCGACAGGCCCGGATCCACCAGATCCACGACCTGTTGGCGGTAGCGGTGGTCGGCGAAGACCCGCCGGACGACGGGATCGCCGAGCCCGGCATGGTGCTCACGGTCCGCTACGAGGACGGGGACACCGAGACCTTCCTGCTGGGCGTGCGCGACGACGACCAGAGTGGGGTGGAGGTGTACTCGTCACAGTCGCCGCTGGGCAAGGCGATCGCCGGTGCCCGGCGCGGTGAGCAGCGCAGCTACCAGGTGCCCAGCGGTGCGAACGTGACGGTCACCCTGGTCGACGCGGTGCCCTACGGGCGGCATCAGACCCAGCACCCGGCCTGAACGGCGGGCTCCGCGACCAGGTGTTTTGAGCCGGGGTACCGCGGTGGTGTAACTTCGATGAGCACGACATCGAGGGGCTATGGCGCAGTTGGTAGCGCACCACACTGGCAGTGTGGGGGTCAGGGGTTCGAATCCCCTTAGCTCCACCGAGATAACTACAGGTCATCGCCTGTAAGCATCGCCCAAACATTACTCGCGTCAAGTCCTGCGTCAAGCTTTCGGAAGCCATCCGGGCCCATTGGTAGGCAGGACGAATCCGCGCCCCTACGGGTCTTGCACGCGGTGGTTCCCGCGTCATCGACCCGGCAGCCCACCTGCACTGATCAGGGTGTTGAAGACTCCGGCGGTGATGGCAAGCGCTCGCGTCATTAGCCAGGATTCCCCTTGCGGCGGATGCTCGCGATGAGCGCACCGAGGGCGATTATGGCGGGAATCGTGATGAACCAAAACATTAGAGCGTATAACGGTGCTGCAAAAATCAAATCCCAGGCTAAAAGACCGCCATGTTCGTTTGAAGACGATAGCGAGTCATCGCGTGTAATTATAGCTAGAATATATACAACGATTATCCAGGTCGCGTAAACTATGAAAGTTGCCAATGCAAGGCACCAAAAGGCCCTCCACGGAGACGGTTTAACGAATTGAAGACGGGTCATCGTCCTATTCCCACGATCTGGATGCTGCCCTTGAACGGGTCAGTGAGCTGCGTCGTATGTTCTAGGAACGGGTCATGGACGAACGGTACCGCGTTTTCCAGCTCCCATTTCCAACTCGGCATATCGGGACGTACGGGTGCGATACCGGTGTCACCGACCCAATGATGACGGGAAAGGCTCGTTCCTGGACCGTACGCGCTTCCCGAGTTGGCCGGGGTCCATTGCAATTGGGTCGGTGCGGCACCGTCACGATACTGATAAGTCTCCATGCTTGGATAGATCGTAGTGCTTCCTCCGAGTCCCACTGTGCAGTCTGCGTGCGGATCAAAGGTGATTCGTCCGTTAACGGATATACCCATAGCTGTGCCAACAGGATTCTCGTATGCATCGTGCGCGTTGTAGTCGACAGTTACACGCCCGTCAGGCGCTTGGACAACGTGAACATCTGGCACCGCCGCGGCGGCAGTCCCGCGTTGGCCGTCGGCGTTGACGGTCGGGTTTTGGCGGACCACAACTGTGCCGTGGTCGTAATCAACGAACACTGATACGCGCGAGGCTTCGGGGTCTGCTGCAGCGCTTGGACCGCGGTTATCCCCCAAGTTCATTGGGAAATACCTACCCTGGGCAACATCGGTGGGGTCTTTTGCGACGTTCTTCACCTGGTCAGTGGGGATGAACATGTTGGACCGCACAACCCCCTTGCCCGGCTGCGGTGTGATCCTGCCTGCGACGATCTCGGGCGGGACACCGTGGTACTTGGGGTCGTAGCTGTGCGGGTCCAGCGCTGCCGCCATTCGCCAGTCGTTCGCGGTGACGGGCTTGTGCCCGTAGACCTTCTCGAATGCCTGCTCTTGGTTGCGGGTGCGCTCGGGGTCGGTCTTCCAGTGGTCATCCACCAGCATCACGTGAGGCTGACCATTGTTCCCGCCCGCGCCGCCGTCTTCGCCTTCGTCGCCGAAGCCGAACTCGTGCAGTCCCGCGGTAGCGGTAGTGAGCTGGCGGGCGATCGCGTCTTCGTGGTTGACCAGGTTGCCGGCCCGGGATTTGATGAAGCTGGCGTGGCCTTCGGCGGCCTGTTCACGCTGTGCCTGCTCCGCGGCGGAGCTGTAGTAGGTGTAGGTGTCGGTGACGGAGTAGTCGTCGCCCACCCGGAAGTCTTCGCGTTCAGCTGCGTCGACAGCGGACAGGACCAGTCCTTTGTTGGCCGCCTGCGCCTCAGCGGCGCGGGTGGCGATCCAGGCGGCGCCCAGCAGCATGTCTGCGGGGCCGTGGACTTTCACCACGTCGGCGGCGGTGCGGTGCTGGAATGCTTCGGCACCGGCGCCGGTCCACGGGGTGCCGCCGGGGCGTACCGAGGCGTCGCGGATTTCGGTGAACGCGGCCTCCCAGGTGTGAGCGAGGTTGGTCCAGGCGGCGGCGTTGGTCTTGAGGTAGTCCCAGTTGGCATCCTCGACCTGCGGCAGCGTCGGAAATGACACTCCGGGCTACCTCGGTGTCCCGAACGCGCCGGCCGCGCCACCGTCGACTCCCGATCCACACGGGGCCACGGGGGTGATGCCGGCTCCTCCTCGGGGGACTGCGGCCAGGGCGGTAGCGGCGTGGTTGTCCATTGCCACGTATTCATGGGCGGCTGTGCCCAGCTTGTTCGAGCCGGTCGCCATCCGTCCCCGAAGTGCCGTCGCGGCCTTACTGGTGCCGGCGTTCACGGTGCTGGCCGCTGCGCCGCTGGTCTGCCAAGTCGAGGCGGTCACCGGCGACAACCTGGGCGCGACCTGACCCGACAGAATTTCACACCGCTGCGCCAGCTCGCGCAGACCGACCGCGGTGACCCGAAGCGCTGGTGTGGTCATGTGAGAAGCGTAATGGTGGTACCCAATCCGGGTGCACACCTCATCCGAACTGCGGATTTAGACGGCTCTGGGGAAGAACTTCATCGAGTTCATGAGTTCAACTGGCCGCTGTTCACCGACCACACGCTGGTGGGCAACGAGAAGGTTCGGCAATAACCAGGTCAACCTCGTCCAGCAGGCCGTTCCCGGCGACTACTTCGGAGCCGGTCCGCGAAGATCTGGCCCTGGGTTGAGTGACATCGCCAGCTAATACGAACAGCCGACGAGCCTGGAATCTAATCCGCGAGGCCGGACACCACGCGTTCGGATTTGTGCGACGGTGTCGGCTCGCAGGCGACCGTCTCCGTCACCAGGGGCAACTGTCCGACGTGATGTCGCAGCAATCACCTTGCACGCCAAGTCCATGGGAAGCCCCAGTTTGGTGGTGGTGGTGCATGGCTCGCGCCTGCTGAAGTTAGCTCGCGCCTCGTCGCTGACCATGGAACATCTGCACCGCGTACCGCACACCGCACACCGCACACCGCGCACCGCGGTAACGCGGATACGGCGTGTACGGGTTTCAACGGCAACGGCAACGGCAACGGCAACGGCAACGTGGGCTCGATGGGCTCGATGGGCTCAAGAGCCGCGTGCGGGACCTGGAGGCCCGTAAGCGGCCCATCGTCGTGGTCAAGGCCGGCGGCGCGGTTGTACGTTATGGTGCGGATTCCAGGGCCGGCTCGGCGGAGACCACCTGCCCCTGGTGAACGATGCGTAAGCCGCCGTACGTGACCTCATACCGGGTGGGGTCGACGTCGTTGATCGCGACGAATCCACTCGGGGTCCGCTCGACGTGCGCGAGTTCGATTGTGGCGCCGTCGCTGTCACGTGCGCCGCGGTAGTACAGCTGCTGGGACGGGGTGGTGCAGACGACCGCTGTCGAGTTGGCGGTGCGGATCATCAACGCGGCGCGGTCCCCCGGGGCGCAGCGTGCACCGCCGACGAGGAATCCCTGTTCATCGGCGTCGGGCAGCAATATCCGCGGGGGTGCCGCCGCTGGCTGCGGGGTGCTGAGGTAGGCGGGACCGGTGACGGTCGGCGGGGCCGCCCGAACCAGTGTTGATGTGGCCGGAGCCGCGGCAGTGGCAGTTCTCGTGCGGTCCGGGCCCGCCAGGCTGAATCCAAGCCAAACCAGCACGCCCGCAAACAGCAAACCCAGCACCATGAGTCCGGCGATAAGAGCCGCCGAACCCGACGACCGTGGTGCCGCGGGCGACGGAGTGGGTTGGCCCTGGGAGGCGGCGGGTGGCTGGTACCAGGGCGGTGCGGCCGGCTGGTTCCCAGCCAGTTGGGTGGCGTCCTGGGGCGATGAGTGGCTCGCGCCGCCGCGTAAAGCTGCGGCGAAATCCCGGCACGTCGGGAAGCGCTGGGCCGGGTCCTTTGCCAGCGCCCTGGCGAACACGACGTCGAGGTCGGCCAACTGGGGGTGGGTCGCGGAGACCGTCGGCGGCAGAGCATATAGCTGGCGGCTGATCACCACCGCCGGGCTCGGGTCGTCGAACGGACCTACGCCGGTTAACAGGCGATAGGCCGTGGCGGCGAGCGCGTACTGGTCGGCGCGGCCGTCGATTTTTTCGCCGCTCAACTGTTCGGGGGCGGTGTAGCTGATCGTGCCCAACGTCATGTTGGTCGCGGTCAGCCGGTTGGCGTCGTTGACATCGCGGGCAATCCCAAAGTCCGCCAGCAGAATTCGTCGCAAGCCGACATGCGGTTCGGTCAGCAGGATGTTAGCCGGCTTGACATCACGGTGCAGTAGACCGCGCTCGTGGGCGAAGTCGAGCGCCGCACCGATCCCGGCGGCGATCTCGGTGACCTCGTCGCGGGGCATGCCCGTCGGGTAGTGGTCGCGGCACAGCGCGGCGGCGTCAGTACCGTTGACATAATCCATCGAAATCCATAATTGGCCGTCGAACTCGCCGCGGTCGTGCACCCCGACGATGTTCGGGTGCCACAGCGACGCCGCGAGGTCGGCTTCCCGGTCGAACCGGCGGCGGTAGTTGGCGTCAGCGGCCAGCGCGGTCGGCAAGATTTTCAGCGCATCATGCCGGTTGAGCCGCGGGTGCCTGACCAGGTATACCTCACCCATTCCACCGGCGCCCAGCAGCCGGACGATGGTGTAGCCGGCGAAGTTCGCACCGGCAGACAGCGGCATGAGGCGGAGCCTACCGCGGGCTTTGACCAGGATGACCCCATTTTGCTCGCGGTTGGCCGGGGCCCCACGGTGAGCGCGACCGGACCGCCATTCAGCCTTCTGTCATCCGTGTTCCCGTGCCTGCATGTATGCGATTTCTCGCAGCTGTACGCATGTTCGATGCGAAGCGGAAATATCACAGATTGTGCACCGCGACGGCGTTGTCACCCACCGATGTGATGATTGTCGGCATGTCCTACTTGAATACGAACGCCTCAGCGGATGTATGAGCACGACGAGACCTCTGAACCGATCAACCCGGTGGTACGGGCTGCGAACCAGCTGACCGCGCGGTGGTGCGCTCGCCTTGGCGGCGAGGATTCGTTGATCTCAGCTGCCGGGGTGTGGCCGCTGCTGGCTCTCCTCGCTTCGGCGGCTGACGAGCCTGCCCAAGCCGAACTGGCCGCAGCACTCGGGCGGCCCGCAGCCGTCGCTCGGCAGGATGCGCTCGAACTACTCGACATCCTTCGTGCGGGTGTGTCGGCCACCGCCGCGTTGGGTATCTGGACGCGTAAAGATATTCCGTTGCATGAGGAATGGGCATCTCAGTTACCTGAGGGAGTGGGGGGACAACTGACAGATCAGGCCGCACTGGATCGGTGGGCGACCAAAGAGACCGGCGGGCTGATCGACAAGTTTCCTCTCCCTATCACGCCCGACACCGCGCTGATGCTCGCGTCCGCACTGGCTGCGCGAGTGTGCTGGGGAACGCCGTTTGACGCCCGCCCGCGAAACCGGGACTCCGGAGCCGATGATCCCGCTCAACAGTGGCTGAGTCGTACTACCCACAGCCTGGGAAGTGCGGTAGTTCTCGATGACTCGGTGACCCGCATCGTGGTCGAAGGCGACGTCCCCGTTCCCGACCATCTCGATGAGGAAGTTTCCGCCGGCGACGACATCGACGTCCACTTGTTGCTCGGCAACCAACATCCGTCCGACGTGCTGGCCACCGGGCTGCGTGAGCTGTCCGGTGAGGCCAAGGTCGTCTCGGCCCTTTACCCCGACAGGGTTAAAGGGGCACCCGGATTGAGAGTCCGTCGGGAGCAATCCTGGGACCCAAACGACCAGTTGTATCTGAAACTGCCGTCTTTCGAGATCAAGGCCAAGCACAACCTGCTGGACTATGCCGACGTGTTCGGGTTGGGCGCGGTGACCGACCCCGGCGCATCGCACCTGCCGCTGCTTAGCCCTGTTCCGCTGTATATCTCGGCGGGTGCACAGGACGTGTTGGCCCGGTTCTTCGCCACGGGCTTCGAAGCAGCAGCTGTCACTGCGTTTGGGATGCGCACCGGCGCGCTACCTAAGGAGAAATTCCAGGTCACCACTGTGGACGTCACCTTCGACCGCCCGTTCGGCTTCCTCGCCGTGCACCGACCCAGCGGCCTCGCTGTGGTCGCGGGCTGGGTCAGCAGCCCGTTCCAGCCGACTCGAGGAGACGAAGACGTCGATCTTCGCGTCGACTAGACCCGATGGCGACAACGCGTTTCACTGGTCGCTGGAACCCGCCTTCAAGTACGACCACGATTTCATCGTGGCCTGCGCTTGGGGCGGCGAACTCACCGAGGCCAACGCGCACTTACTCGTCCAGTACGCGGATACGCAGGGCTGGCGTGACGACTAGGCCGCCGGCCGCGGATAGTGCGGTCAAAGACGAGAAGTGGCGCTGTCGCCCGGCGCGCCCAGGCGCTGCTGTGGGTGTTGACGCCGTCAACAACACTCGCTGTTCCCGCAGGTCGCACCGCGTGGTTTCGCGTCACTTCAGGCGTCAGGCAAGTTGGTGTCTTCGCAGGCCAAGGTATGTTTTTGAGTGTTTTAGCCCAGGGGTTCGAATCCCCTTAGCTCCACTTAGTAACCGCAGGTCAGATGCGGTTTTGAACGTTACGCAGGGATCGACGTAACAGGAGCATCTGTCCAAGACCTCGCTGTGTGATTTTGGTCCGCCGATTTCGCACGAGGAGCGTGACTACGACCTGCCGTCGTACCGGGGTACTCTGCTGCCGGAGGAGGCTCCGATTCCGGTCTTGCTCCGCCACGCGCTGACGCTCATCGGGTCGCTCCTCTAGGAACCTGGCGACTGGTGCAGACCGTGACGGTCCGATGCGGGTGACGTCGAGAGGGCACCCAATTGTGCTTTTCCAAGAATGGCATCCGCCTGCTTTCACGGATGGGCATGGAGGGGCGAGCCCGCCAGTGCCTGCATCGCCTCCCCGATCGCTTCATTCTGGGTGGGATGAGCGTGGATCAGCGGTGCGACGTCGGTGGGTAGCGCTTCCCAACCAACGATGAGTTGAGCCTCTCCGATGAGTTCGCTGACCCGGTCCCCGATCATGTGCACCCCCACCACGGGGCCGGTGCCGTCGGCAGGCCCGCGTCGAATGACCTTGACCCCGCCTGCGGTTCGCAAGACTTGGCTCTTGCCGTTGCCGCCCAGGTCGTAGACGAATGTCGTGATGTCGCGATATAGCGCGCGCGCTGCCGCTTCGGTGAGTCCCACCGATGCGATCTCGGGGTGTGCGTAGGTTACGCGTGGAATCAGTGCGTCATCGATCGGTGCCGGCGCGAGGCCGGCAATGCCTTCGGCGACATGGATGCCGTGGGCGAAGCCGCGGTGCGCGAGTTGGGGTCCGGCCACGATGTCGCCGACGGCGTAGACGCCGTCGTGGTTGCAGGCGAGCCGATCGTCGACGGTCACGAATCCGCGGTCGGTCGCGATCCCGGCCTCGGCGAACCCTGCCGATCTGGGCGCGCGGCCGACGGCGACCAAGAGAACGTCTGCATTGAGGACCGTGCCGTTGTCCAAGTGGACTGAGACGCCGTCATCATTCTGCTGTGCTTCGGTGACGGCCGTGCCGGTGTTGACAGTGACACCCCGTCGGGCGAGCGCCCGTTCTAGCATTGTCGACGTCCAGGTGTCTTCGGTTGCCACCAACCTGGGCAGGGCCTCGACGATCGTGACGCTCGAGCCAAAGGACGCCCACATGCTGGCGAACTCGACGCCAATCACGCCGCCTCCCAACACGATCGCAGCGCGTGGAACATCGGTGATGCGCAGTGCCTGGTCGCTGGTCATGATTCGGGAGTCGATCGTGAGGCCAGGGATCTGGCGGGGGGCTGAGCCGGTCGCCAACACCACTGCTCCGCCGGTATAGCTCGTGCCATCGACGTCCACGGTTCTGTCGCCTACATAGCGACCGGAACCCCGCACGACGGTGATGTTGGGACCCGTGAGGAGACCTTCGAGTCCTTTGTATAGCCGGGTGACGACCGAATCTTTGTAGGCGTGCACGGCGGCCATGTCGATTCCGTCGAACGTGGTACGGATGCCGAAACTTTCGGCTGCGCGCGTCGCGTCGGCGACTTCGGCTGCGTGCAGAAGCGCCTTGGTGGGGATGCACCCCTGGTGCAGGCAGGTGCCACCAACCTTGTCGGCCTCGACGAGGATGACCGAAAAGTCCAGTTTGCTCGCTCGTAGTGCGCACGCATACCCCCCTGACCCGGCGCCCAGGATCACGACGTCGACGTGGTGTGATGCTGAGGTGTCGGCCATCACAAACGTCCGATCGCTGCGACTGGGTTTTCGACGAAGTCGGCGAACAGCCGAAGGAACCCGCC
>JBDTEP010000267.1:0-6453 GCA_039922455.1 Mycobacterium sp.
TCGCGACCGCCTGGGATGTCGCGGCCCGGATCGGCCTGGCCGACCCGCGCCTGCACGCGGCCGCCGGGCGGTGCCTGGGTTTGGTGGCGGATCGGGCGCCGGCGTCCCTGCGTGACGCGATGGACCGACTGGTCGGCATGGTCGAACGGGGCCGCTGCCCGGCCGACGACGTCGCCGACGAAGCGGCCCGGACCGGCATCGCCGAGACGGTGGCCCGGTTGGCGCGAAGGCAGTCGTGAGCACGGCCGAGACGCTGGCCCGCGCATTGGCCGGGGCACGGGAGCGCACGCTGGCGCTCGTCGACTTCGACGACACCGAACTGCACCGCCAGTACGACCCGCTGATGAGCCCGCTGGTGTGGGACTTGGCCCATATCGGTCAGCAGGAGGAGTTGTGGTTGTTGCGCGGCGGGAATCCGGCCCGGCCGTCAATGCTGCCGGTGGACGTCGAGGGCCTCTACGACGCGTTCACCCACTCGCGGGCCAGCCGCGTCGACCTGCCCTTGCTCGCGCCGGATCAGGCCAGGAAGTATTGCGCCACCGTACGATCCAAAGTATTCGAAAAACTGGATGCGCTACCCGGTGACTCCTCGGACGGCTTCGTGTTCGGGTTGGTTCTCAGCCACGAACATCAACACGACGAGACCATGCTGGCGGCGCTGAGCCTGCGTACCGGCGCACCGCTGCTCGGTCCGGGGGACCCGCTGCCCGCCGGGCGGCCCGGGCTGGCCGGAACCTCGGTGCTGGTGCCGGCCGGTGAGTTCGTTCTCGGAGTCGACGCGACCGATGAACCGTTCGCGCTGGATAACGAGCGGCCCGCGCACCGCGTCGACGTGGCGGCGTTCCGGATCGGCCGGGTTCCGGTGACCAACGGCGAATGGCGGGTATTCATCGACGACGGCGGTTACCGGCATGCGCAGTGGTGGACCGAGCGCGGATGGGAGCACCGCATGCAGGCCGGGCTGACTGCACCCCAGTTCTGGAGTCCCGATCATGTCTCGCGAACCAGGTTCGGCCGAACCGAGGACATTCCCGACGACGAACCGGTGCAGCACATCAGCTACTTCGAAGCGCAGGCGTACGCGAACTGGGCGGGCGCCCGATTGCCCACCGAGATCGAATGGGAGAAGGCCTGCGCGTGGGATCCGGGCACCGGCGCCCGACGCCGCTACCCGTGGGGCGGCGCTGTACCGTCGCCCGAGCTGGCGAATCTCGGTGGCGCCGCGCTCCGCCCGGCCCCGATCGGGGCGTACCCGCAAGGAGCGTCGGCGTACGGGGTCGAGCAACTGCTCGGCGATGTCTGGGAGTGGACGAGTTCGTCGCTGCAACCGTGGCCCGGCTTTTCTCCGATGATCTATCAACGTTATTCGCAGCCGTTCTTCGGCGGCGACTTTTCTGTGCTGCGCGGCGGATCGTGGGCGGTCGCGCCCGAGATCCTGCGGCCGAGCTTCCGCAACTGGGACCACCCATACCGGCGGCAGATCTTCGCCGGCATGAGACTGGCCTGGGACCTCTGATGTGCCGGCACCTGGGCTGGCTGGGTAAGCCGCGGTCATTGGCTGAGCTGATCCTGGAACCCCCGCACGGTCTGCTGGTGCAGTCCTATGCGCCGCGCCGCCAGCAGCATGGGCTGGTCAACGCCGACGGTTGGGGCGTCGGGTTTTTCGACGCATCCGGGGCCGACGGGCCGCGGCGCTGGCGCAGCGCGGCACCGCTGTGGGGTGATGCCTCGTTCGCCTCGGTGGCGCCGGTCTTGGCGAGTCACTGTGTGGTGGCCGCGGTGCGCTCGGCCACCGTCGGCATGCCCATCGAGGCCACCGCCACCGCGCCGTTCACCGATGGTGACTGGCTGCTGTCCCACAACGGTGTGGTGAACGCCGCGGTGTTGCCCACTTGCGTAGGGGCCGAATCTGTCTGTGACAGTGCGATACTGGCCGCGTCGATCTTCGCGCACGGGGTAACGTCGCTGGGCGAGGTGATCGTCGAAATCGGCGCGTCCGATCCACATGCTCGGCTGAACGTACTAGCCGCCAACGGCTCCCGGCTGCTGGCGACGACATGGGGGGACACCTTGTCGATGCTGCACGGGGCCGACGGCGTGGTTTTGGCCAGCGAACCCTACGACGACGACCCGCGCTGGGTGGACATACCGGACCGGCACCTGGTCGACGCCCACGCCGGCGAGGTCAGCGTTACCGCGTTGGACACGATCCGATGACGGTGTTCGATGGGGCCGGTGCGCCACTCGCGTGCTCCGCAGGCCACCCGCGCTCGTGGCGACGCGGCACCGTCTCGATCTCCAATCATCTGGCCGCCGGCGCGGCCCGCACCGCGCTACGCGACGACGTTCGTCACGGCCTGGCGCAGAATCCGAAATCGTTGCCGCCCAAATGGTTCTATGATGACGTCGGTAGCGAGCTGTTCGATCGAATCACCCGGCTGCCGGAGTACTACCCGACCCGTGCCGAGGCGGAGATCCTGCGCGCCCGCTCCGCGGAGGTGGCGTCGCTGTCCGGCGCGGACACCCTGGTCGAGTTGGGCAGCGGCACCTCGGAGAAGACCAGGATGCTGCTGAATGCGCTTCAGGGCGCCGGCTCGCTGCGCAGGTTCGTTCCGTTCGACGTCGACGCCGGTGTGTTGGAGGCGGCGGGGAAGGCGATCGCCCGGGATTATCCCGGTGTGCGGGTGCACGCCGTCTGCGGCGACTTCGAGCACCATCTGGCACAGATCCCCGATGGGGGCAGGCGACTGTTCGTGTTTCTGGGCTCCACGATCGGCAACCTGACACCGGGGCCGCGCGCGGACTTCCTGGGCGAACTCGCCGCGGTGATGCACGACGGCGACGGACTGCTGCTGGGCACAGATCTGGTCAAGGACACCGCGCGGTTGGTGCGCGCCTACGACGACTCAGCCGGGGTGACGGCGGCGTTCAACCGCAATGTGCTCGCGGTGGTGAACCGGGAACTCGACGCTGACTTCGACCTGGAGGCGTTCGCCCATGTCGCGCGGTGGAATGCCGAGGACCAGCGCATCGAGATGTGGCTGCGGGCCCGCCGTGATCAGCACGTCGTGATCGGTGCACTGGAGGCGGCGGTCGACTTCGTGGCCGAGGAGGAGATGTTGACCGAGGTGTCGTGCAAATTCCAGCCTGAGCAGGTGGTCGCGGAGTTGGCCGCCGCCGGGCTGCAACGCCGGCGGTGGTGGACCGACGCGGCGGGTGATTTCGGCGTGTCGCTCGCCGGCAAATGAGCCTGGCAGACACTTGGCGCGCGGCGCGCCCTCCGGTCGCCGGGGTGCACCTGGACAGTGCGGCCTGCTCGCGGCAGAGCTACGTCGCACTCGACGCGGCTGCCCGCCATGCCCGCCACGAAGCCGAGGTCGGGGGCTACGTCGCTGCCGAGGCCGCCGCACCGGTGCTCGACGCCGGCCGGGCCGCCTTCGCGGCACTGACCGGTGCGGTCGCGGCCGACGTGGCGTTCACCACCGGGTCAAGCCACGCGCTGGAACTACTGCTGTCCCGGTGGCCCGCCGGGGCTCGCACGCTGGCCTGCCTGCCCGGTGAGTACGGCCCCAACTTGGCAGTCATGGCGGCGCACGGCTTCACTCAGCGATTGCTGCCGGTCGATTCAGCCGGCCGGCTGATGCTCGACGAGGCGGCGGCCGTAATCGCCGCCGACCCGCCGGACCTGGTACACCTGACACCTGTCGGCAGCCACCGCGGTTTGGTGCAGCCGCTGGCCGGCATGGCGCGGGTGTGCGCCGAAGCGGGGGTGCCGCTGGTGGTCGATGCCGCCCAGGCGCTGGGCCAGATCGACTGCGTCGTCGGTGCCGACGCCGTCTATTCCTCGTCACGCAAGTGGCTAGCCGGGCCGCGGGGGGTCGGGGCGCTCGCGGTGCGGCCGGAGCTGGCCGGTCGACTGCGGTCCCATTTGGAACTCGGCGATATTGATATCGCTGCGCGGGTGGGGTTTTCGGTAGCGCTGGGGGAGTATCTGGCGGCCGGGCCGGCGGTGATTCGAGCCCGACTGGCCGACGTAGGCTCGCTGAGCCGACGGGTGCTGGCGCAGCTTCCGGGCTGGCTGGTGGTCGAACCGGTCGACGAGCCGAGTGCGATCACCACCTTGGCTCCGACAGCCGGTGCCGATCCGGTGGCGGTGCGGTCCGTGCTGATCAGCGAGCACCGGATCGTCACCACCGTGGCCGGCGTCGAACGTGCGCCACTGGAACTGTCCGCGCCGGTACTGCGAATCTCACCGCATGTCGACGCCACTGAGGCCGATCTGGAGGCGTTCGCCGACGCGCTGGCGACCGCCGCGGCGTAAGCCGCCGAGTGACGCGATTGATTGGGGAACGAAGTGGGTATGTACGAATGCACCGCCCGAAAGCGGGGGGAAAACCTCATATCACCATGGACGGTGCAACATGACAACCATAAAGACGGAACAAACTCACGCCACAAACGGCAAACTGGGTCTGGCCGAGATCCTGGTACTGCTCGCCGGCGGCGGGCAACCGCCGATCAAGGTCACCGCCTACGACGGCAGCAGCGCTGGTCCCGACGACGCCGAGCTGGGTGTGGACCTGCTGAACCCGCGCGCCACCACCTACCTGGCCACCTCGCTCGGCCAACTGGGGATCGCCCGGTCCTACATCGCCGGCGATCTGGAACTGCGCGGCGTGCACCCGGGAAACCCCTACGAGGTGCTCGAGGCCCTGGCGGATCTGGAGTTCAAGCAGCCGTCAATACGCACGTTGGGCAACATCGTCCGCTCGATCGGTTTGCGCAATCTGCGGCCGATCGCACCGCCACCGGAGGAAGCGCCGGCCAAGTGGCGCCGCGCCGCGGCCGGGTTGCGGCATTCCAAGGCCCGCGACGCCGCCGCCATCCACCACCACTACGACGTGTCTAACACCTTCTACGAATGGGTGCTGGGTCCGTCGATGACCTACAGCTGTGCGATCTACCCGAACGCCGACGCAACGCTGGAGGAAGCCCAGGAGAACAAATACCGGCTGATCTTCGACAAGCTGCGCCTACAGCCGGGCGACCGACTGCTCGACGTGGGCTGCGGTTGGGGCGGCATGGTGCGCTACGCGGCCCGCCGCGGTGTCCGCGTGATCGGTGTGACGCTATCGGCCGAGCAGGCAGCTTGGGCGAAGGACAAGATCGCCGCCGAGGGGCTTTCAGACCTGGCCCAGGTGCGGCACTGCGACTACCGCGACGTCCAGGAAGGTGGGTTCGACGGCGTCTCATCGATCGGGGTGTCCGAGCACATCGGGGTGAAGAACTACCAGTCGTACTTCGGCTTCCTCAAGTCGAAATTGCGCACCGGCGGCCTGCTGCTCAATCAGTGCATCACTGTGGCGGACAATTCAATCTATAAGGGCGATGCCTTCACCGACCGGTACGTCTTTCCCGATGGGGAGATCACCGGCTCGGGCCACGTTATCTCCGAGATTCAGCGGACCGGTCTTGAGGTGCTGCACGAGGAAGACTTCCGGCTCCACTACGCCAAGACGCTGCGTGCCTGGAATCAGAACCTGGTCGACCACTGGGACGAGGCCGTCGCCGAGGTGGGCCTGGGCCGCGCCAAGGTGTGGGGCCTGTACATGGCGGCGTCCGTGCTCGGCTTCGAGCGCAACCTATGTCAGCTACACCACGTGCTGGCCGACAACGTCGACGAGCGGGGTGACGACGGCGGCCTGCCCATGCGGCCCTGGTGGCAGCCGTAATGTTCCACGGCGGTGGGCCCTCGGAAATACCCTGCTGACGGTAGACCCCGTCCCAGTCGATCATTCCCGAGGTCGTGGCCGCCAAAGTGCGCCGGTTGCCTGAACCTGCTACTTGCCGAACAACCCGCCGCCGCTACCGCCGCCGAACAAGCCGCCGCCGCTACCGCCGCCGAACAGGCCGCCGCCGCTACCGCCGCCGAACAGGCCGCCGCCGCTACCCCCGCCGAACAAGCCGCCGCCGGGCTTGCCGCCACCACCGAACAGGCCGCCGGGGTTGCCGCCACCGCCGAACAGGCCGCCGGGGTTGCCGCCACCACCGAACAGGCCGCCGCCGGGTTTGCCGCCCCCGAAGATGCCGCCGCCGGAGCCTCCCCCAAGAGTGGGCAGCGAGGGTGCGCTAGGTGCGGGGACCGAGGGGAGTATCGGTGCCTGGGGAGCTGGAAATGCCGGAAGTGCCGGGAGTCCCGGAGCATTGGCCGACGGGAGCCCCGGCACAAGGGGCGCGGGTGCACTGGGCGCTGGGAACAAAGGGATTGCCGGTGCCTGCGGAACGGGGACGCTGGCCGGGGGTGCCGGGCTCGGCAATTGGACCGGCAGGTTCGGCAGTTGGATGCCCGGATTGGGGTTGACGGCCGGCAGGCTCGGCACCTGGACCGGCGGGTCCGGCAGCTTGATCACAGGTGGGGTCGGCTGGACGACAGGTGGGGTCGGCTTGACGACC
>JBDTEP010000268.1:0-5543 GCA_039922455.1 Mycobacterium sp.
TGCAGGAGCAGTCCCGTCGGCACACTTTCCTGGCGTCGCTGCTGGGGATTCGGCACATCGTGCTCGCGGTCAATAAAATGGATCTGATCGACTGGGACGCAACGCGATTCGAGGCGATCCGCGACGATTTTCATTCGTTCGCCACCCGGTTGGACGTGCACGACGTAACGACCATCCCGATTTCGGCGTTGCTCGGCGACAACGTGGTGAACAAATCCGATAAGGCCCCCTACTACGACGGTCCGGCGCTGCTGTCCCACCTGGAAGATGTGTACATCGCCGGTGACCGCAACCTGGTCGACGTGCGATTCCCGGTGCAGTACGTGATCCGCCCGCAGACCCGCGAGCACGCCGACCACCGCAGCTACGCCGGTACGGTGGCCAGCGGGGTGATGCGTCCCGGTGACGACGTCGTGGTGCTGCCGTCGGGGAGGCCGAGCCGGATCGCCGCGATCGAGGGCCCCAACGGCGCAGTGGACGAAGCGTTTCCGCCGATGGCGGTCTCGGTGAGCCTCACCGACGACATCGACATCTCCCGCGGCGACATGATCGCCCGCACCAATAACCAGCCGCGCATCGCCCAAGATTTCGACGCCACCGTGTGCTGGATGTCCGACGACGCCACGCTGCAGCCCGGCAACGACTACGTCATCAAGCACACCACCCGCACCACCCGGGTGAAGGTCATGGCGTTGGACTACCGCCTCGACGTCAACACCCTGCATCGGGACAAGGACGCGAATGACTTGAAGCTCAACGAACTCGGACGTGTCTCGCTGCGCGCCCAGGTTCCGCTGATGCTCGACGAATTCAGCCACAACGATGCCACCGGCTCGTTCATCCTCATCGACCAGGCCACCAACGGAACCGTGGCGGCAGGCATGGTGCTACGCGACGTGTCGGGTCGCGTCGCCAGCCCGAACACGGTGCGCCACGAGTCATTGGTCTCCGCGACGGACCGGTTGTCGAAGGGCCGCACGGTGTGGCTGACCGGACTGTCCGGCGCGGGCAAGTCCTCGGTGGCGATGCGGGTCGAGCAGATATTGCTCGAAAGGGGAACGCCCGCCTACGTTCTCGACGGCGACAACCTGCGACACGGACTCAACGCTGATCTGGGTTTCTCGATGACCGACCGCGCCGAGAATCTGCGTCGGCTGGCGCATGTGGCCACCCTGCTCGCGGATTCGGGGCAGATCGTGTTGGTGCCGGCGATCAGCCCGCTGATCGAGCATCGTCAGCTTGCCCGCCAGGTGCACACCGATGCCGGGTTCGACTTCATCGAAGTGTTCTGCGATACGCCGCTGGAGGACTGTGAGCAGCGAGACCCCAAGGGGCTCTACGCAAAGGCACGGGCGGGCCTCATCACCCACTTCACCGGAATCGACAGTCCGTATCAGCGGCCGCGCAACCCCGACGTGCGGTTGACCCCGAGCGACGGCGTCGACGAACAGGCCCGGCAGGTCATCGAGGCGATCGACGCCCGCCGGTGAACGATCACCAGCTTGCCGCTCAACTTGCCACCGGTGCAGGTGAATTGCTGCTGACGGTCCGTGACGAACTGGCCCATGCCGGAGAAGCCGATCGGAAAGCGGCCGGCGACAAACGCTCTCATGACTACCTGATGGCTGCGCTGGCCACCGAACGCCCCAACGACGCGGTGCTGTCCGAAGAAGGCGCCGACAACCCGGTGCGGCTGCAGGCCGAGCGGGTGTGGATCGTCGACCCACTGGACGGCACCCGGGAGTTCTCCGAGCTGGGCCGCGACGACTGGGCCGTGCATGTGGCGCTGTGGCAGGCCGGTGAATTGACGGCCGGGGCGGTGGCGCTGCCGGCGCGCGGTGTCACGCTGGCCACCCCGTCCGTACCCGCGTTGCCCGGCCACGCCGGGCCGCCCCGGATCGCGGTGTCGCGCAGCCGCCCACCCGCGGTCGCCGAAGCCGTCCGCGACCGCCTCGGCGGGGTGCTGGTGCCGATGGGTTCGGCGGGGGTGAAGGTCGCCGCCGTTGTGCAGGGCACCGCTGATATCTACGTCCACGCCGGCGGACAGTACGAGTGGGACTCCGCCGCCCCGGTGGCAGTGGCCCGCGCCGCCGGCCTGCACACCTCGCGTATCGACGGCTCGCCGCTGGTCTACAACCGGCCCGATCCGCTGCTGCCCGATCTGGTGGTGTGCCGCCCCGAATACGCGCACGAGGTGCTCGCCGCGATCGGTTGACGCCGCCGGTGATTGGCCGGGTGGCAGAATCCTCAAGATGCGGATGTCGGCCAAGGCGGAGTATGCGGTGCGGGCGATGGTCCAACTCGCCACCGCCGAAGCCGGCACCCTGGTCAAGACCGACGACATCGCCACGGCACAGGGCATTCCGGCGCAGTTCCTCGTCGACATCCTGTCTGATCTGCGCAACGACCGGCTGCTGCGCAGTCAGCGCGGCCGCGACGGCGGCTTCGAGCTGGCTCGGGCGGCCACCGAGATCAGCGTCGCCGACGTGTTGCGCTGCATCGACGGCCCGTTGGCCAGTGTCCGCGACATCGGCTTGGGCGACCTGCCGTACGCGGGACCGACCGCCGCGTTGACCGACGTGTGGCGGGCGCTGCGGGCCAGCATGCGTTCAGTGCTCGAGCAGACCAGCCTGGCCGACGTGGCCGGCGGCGACCTGCCCGCGCACGTCGCCGAATTCGCCGCCGACTACCGCACCCAGGAGCGCCAGCGCGGCCACGGTAGCTGACCCACGCCGTTTTACCAGGCCAGCTTTCGCCGACGTGCGACTTACGAACCCGAGCCGTACGGGCGGGTGAGGATCTCCATCACGTGACCGTTGGGATCGCGGAAATACACTCCGCGGCCGCCGTCGCGGTGGTTGATTTCGCCGGGCCGCTCGGCGCGCGGGTCGGCCCAATGTGCGATGGCGCGCGTCGAGATCTTGCCGTAGATGGCGTCGAAGTCGTCTTCGGACACCAGGAACGCGTAGTGCTGCGGCCGGATCTCCTCGCCACTGGCCACCTCGGCGTAATCGAGGCTGGCGTCGTGATCGAGCCCGACGACCATGAAGTGGCCGAACGGCTGCGGATCGGGCAGGCCGAACAACTCCGCCAGAAATGCCGCCGATGCCTGGGTGTCGTGGGCGGCGACGATGGTGTGATTGAAGGAAATGCTCATTCCTCCAGTGTCAGTCCCGCCCGCCGTTCATGCCACAATCGCGGTCATGCAGGTGGGAATGACCATGCCGGTGATGGAGCCGGATCTGGACGCGTCACTGTTGCGGGCCTGGGCGCGTGCCGTTGACGACGGTCCGTTTTCGTCGCTCAGTTGGGGGGAGCGGATCGCTTTCACCAACCCCGACAGCCTGACCCTGCTGGGGGCGGTGTCGGCGTGGACCGAGCGGGTGCGCCTGTTGACGACGGTGGTGGTCCCGCAACTGCACGACCCCATCATGTTGGCCAAGGCACTGGCCACCGCCGATCTGCTCAGCGGCGGCCGGCTCACTGTCGGCGTGGGGGTGGGTGGTCGGCACGAGGATTACCATGCGGCCGGTGCCGATCCGGCGACGCAGACGATGCGCGCGATGGCCGAACGGGTGGCGATCATGAAGCGCGTGTGGGCGGGGGAGAAGGTCACCGATTCGGTGCTGCCGGTGGGGCCGGCTCCGACTCAGCCCGGCGGGCCGCCGCTGGTGGTCGGCACCATCGGCCCCAAGACCCTGCGCAGCGCGGCGAACTGGGCCGAGGGTTTGGCCGGCATCACGATGGACCTCGACGTGGCCAAGCAGAACGAGTTGTTCGACGTCGCCCGCGACGCGTGGCGGCAGGCGGGTAAGGCCGAGCCGTATCTGGCGACGTCGTTCTGGTTCGCGCTGGGTGAGCCCGACGCGGCGCGCAAGCAGGTGCGTGAACATCTGCTGCGCTACATGAACTGGATTCCGGCCGAGTATGTCGAGGCGATGGCCCCGACGACAGGCTGGGCGGGCAGCGAGGACGGGCTGCTTGAAGTGTTGTGTGGGTTCGCGGCGGTGGGCGCCGACGAAATCCACCTGATCCCGACCAGTTCTGACCTCGACCAGCTACGGCGGGCCGCCGAGGTGGTGGCCGAGTTCAGTCGCTGAGGCGGTTCGTCAGCCGAGCGTACCGGAGTTGCGACCCGGTCACGGAACCGTCTCTATCAGCGACGACAGAGTCTCAACTAGCTCATCAGCCACTATCGTCACAGCCAACGAGACCCGGAACGGGTCCCGGAAAGGTGTGACATGGCGACGCGTCGAATCGTCTCGGCGGCGATGGTGCCGGCGGTTGTTCTCGGGATGGTTCTGGCCACCGAGTTCGCGCCGCCGGCGATGGCGGCGACCTGCAATGCGTCCGAAGCGAACATCGAACCGCCGCCGGGTTCCCCGTCGACTGGAGCCGGGCAGCTGCCGACCGGGCATCGGCCCCGCGGCACCAACGACAGCGCCCCACTGCCCAAACTGGGCCCGCTGATCGCCGCACTGATCAACCCGAACGCTGCGGTCAGGCAGCAGGCGGCGGTGGTGCCGGCCGTTCCCGTCCCGGGCACCCAGGCCGTCCCGAATGCCGCCCAACCGGTCCAGCCGGCTCAGCCCGGACCGATCGCCGGCGCGGGCCAGCAGACGCCGACCACCGATGTCGCCGGCGCGATCGCCGGCTCCCAAACCTCGTTGGTGGAGTGGATGACCGGCCCCAACAGCCCCAACCAAACCCTGCAGCGCTTCGGCATCTCCGGTACTGACCTCGGAATCCCCTGGGACAACGGCGATCCCGCCAACCGTCAGGTCCTCTACGCTTTCGGCGATACCTTCGGGTACTGCCGCATGCCCGGCAAGCAGTGGCGACACAACGTGCTGTTCCGCAGCCAGGACAACAATCTGGCCGACGGGATCACGGTGGGCCCCGGTGGGATCGGCAACAAGTACTCGGGTTCGCCGCTGCGGCAGGCGAACTTCTCCAAGCAGATCCTGCCCGCTGTCAAGCTTTCACCGACCCAGGAGGGCATGATTCCCACCGCCGGAATCGGGTTCGGCGGCAATCAGTACATGAACTTCATGTCGATCAAGCGATGGGGCCGCGACGGCGAATGGTCCACCAACTACTCGGCGCTCGCGGTCTCCAACGACAACGGTGAATCGTGGGGCGTGTACCCCGGGACCGTGCGTTCGTCGTCGCCGGAGAATGTTCCCCGGGCCCACTTCGTCCCCGGCAACGAGAACTTCCAGCAGGGCGCGTTCCTGCGCGGCAACGACGGTTACCTCTACTCGTATGGAACCCCGGCGGGCCGCGGCGGCTCGGCGTACCTGTCGCGGGTGCCCGAACGCGCTATCCCGGACGTCGCCAAGTACCAGTACTGGAACGACTCGGGGTCTTGGGTGCCGAACAACCCCGGTGCGGCGACCCCGGTGATTCCCGGCCCGGTCGGCGAGATGTCGGTGCAGTACAACTCGTACCTCAAGCAGTACCTGGCGCTGTACGGCAACGGCGGCAACGACGTCGTGGCCCGGACCTCCCCGACACCGCAGGGGCCGTGGAGCGCCGAACAG
>JBDTEP010000269.1:0-4898 GCA_039922455.1 Mycobacterium sp.
AGCGAGGCGCCGGCCGTGACGCGCTCCCAGGCGTCGTCGGCGGTCTCGATCCCGCCGACGCTGATCAGGACCAGTCGGTCACCGACCCGGGCGTATAGCCGCCGCAGCACCTCGACCGCCCGCCGCGCTACCGGGGGACCGGAGATCCCGCCGGGGCCGAGTGCCGCCACTCCCGTGGTGGCCAGTCCGTGGCGGGACACCGTGGTGTTGGTGGCCACGATGCCGGCCAGGCCCAATGCCACCGAGAGGTCCGCGATGGCGTCCAGATCGGGGTCGGCGAGATCCGGTGCGATCTTCACCAGCACCGGCGCGGTGGTTTCGGCGCGCACCGCGGCCAGGATGGGCTGCAACTGTTCGACCGCCTGCAGATCGCGTAGCCCCGGGGTGTTCGGCGAGCTGACGTTGACCACCAGGTAGGAGCTCAGCGGTCCCAGCACTCGGGCGCTGGCGCGGTAATCCTCGACCGCACCCTCGGGCGGGGTGGCCTTGGTCTTGCCGATATTGACGCCGATCGGCACGTCCGGGTGATGCCGTGTCAGTCGGGTGGCCAGAGCGCCGGCACCGTGGTTGTTAAAGCCCATCCGGTTCAGCAGGGCGCGGTCCGCGGGCAGCCGGAACAGTCGCGGCGCCGGGTTACCGGGCTGCGGTGCGGCGGTCACGGTGCCCACTTCGGCGTAGCCGAAACCCAGTGCACCCCAAGCTTTCAATCCGACGCCGTCCTTGTCGAACCCGGCGGCCAACCCGAGTGGCCCGGGGAAATGCACCCCGAACACCGTGCTGGACAGCACCGGATCGTGCGGTGCCAGTCGACGTTTCATTGCCCGGCGTGCCAGCGACGACGCGGTGGCACCGCGCAGCGCGGCGAACACCGCGGTGTGGCTGCGTTCGGGCGGCAGCAGAAACAGTGCCCGGCGTAATGCGCCGTATGCGTCCATCGGCTTACCAGTCCGGCTGGTCGGCGCGGCGGCTTGACGTGACAGTGTTCAATTGGGATTTCTTGCGGCGCAACAACACCCGCCTGCTCCCATCGGTGTACAACCGCACTCGGGTCAGCTCCCAACCTCGGTATTCGGCCTCGATGGACAATCGGGTCGACGCACCTATCCGGGTGATCTCCGGTGGCAGTCGCAGTGGTATCCATTCGTATTCATCGGACAGTTCGGTCTCCCTGCTCGCCGGCAGCAGGCCCTGTCGCAGCGCCGTCAACGTCGCCTCGAGGCATGCTCGATGACCTGGACCCCAGCCCCGGCGCCCGACACCACATACAGGGTGTCCGAAGTGTCGTCGAAAGCCAGGGTGTTGGGTTGCTTCACCGTCGGGTATCGAACCTTCTCCACGGGAATTCCGGTGGTCAGATCGTAACCGACCACGGTGTTCGTCGCGGTCTGCGACACCCACGCGAAGCCCCCTGCGCCGGCCACCGCGTAGGGGGCCGCCGGCACCGGGTAGGCCTGCCGCAGAATCAGCGGGTCCACGCCGTACACCAGCAGTTGGCCACCGCGGGTGTCCGCCGCCAGCACCGGTCCGTGCGGGTCGGCCGCCAACGTTGTGGTGCCCTGGCCGGCGCGCAGGGCGTACTGCGGCTTGCCGTCGGTGCCGATGGTGGTCACCGATGTCTGGCCGCGGTCCAGCACGACCACGGTATTACCTTGCGTCACAATCGCATCCACTCGGGCGAAGATCTTCGCGCGAGCGGCCGTCCGGTTGCCGTCCGGCGTCAGGGTGTAGACGGCGCCGTCCGCGCTGCCCAACACCATCGTGTCGTCGTCGCGCCGGGCGATCGCGGTGAAGTCGGCCCCGGCGGCGTCGTCGACGTCGATCCGGCTGATCTGGCGGGTGGTCAGGTCGACGGTGAAATAGCCGCCGTGGCCGGACAGATAGGCGACACCTGCGCCGTCGCCGGTGAGCGCGGTCGCCGGCCCCGGCATCGCCAGCACATCGGCGTCCTTGCCGGGCGCCCCGAACAGGCTGACGGTGGCGGGAGATTGCACGTCGGTTCCGGGACTCAGCGTCACCAGCAGCCCCGTGGCGGCGTCGAACACCGCGGCGGTGGCCGCGCCGCTGAGCGGCCGCACGGTGCCGGCCGGGTGCTGCGTGACGGCGGGGGAGACGGCGGGCTGGGCGGGCGGGATCGTGGGCGGCGGCGCGGTAACGGGATTGGACGAACACGCCGCGACGAACAGCACTGACAGCAACAGGCTGCAGTGCGGCCGGCGGGTGGATGGCTTCGGCACGGGCGGCCCTTCGCGGTCGGTGGTCGAATCCGGGATGAATACACGATCCTAAGGAGGTGGCGGGCGCCCGATCGGCATGTCCGACGAAACTATAAGTTGGCTTAGGTGTAACGTCCCGGCCATGACCGTCGCCGAGGACTGGCAGCTGGCATGTTCGGAATTCCTCATCGAGGAGATCTGGACCGGCGCGTTCGCGAGCGGGTTCGGCGAGGTTGGTGACGGCCGGAGCTTCTCGTTCCACATCGAACACCAGCAGCTGGTCGTCGAGGTGTACCGACCCCGGCTGACCGGGCCGGTCCCGCATGCCGAAGACGTGGTGGCCACCGCCAGTCGGAACCTGTTCGACATCGACGTCACCGACGAGCGCAGCCTGGCCGCCGCCGTTCGTGACGTGGTAGCCGATCTGACCCGCTAACCCCCGCCCGGTACGGTCTTGGACGTGTCTGAGGTCGTGTCGGTACTCGAGGCTGCTGTCATGTCATGGCCCCAAGTAGTCGTCCTGGCGATTGTTCAGGGTCTCACCGAATTTTTGCCGGTCTCGTCCTCGGGACATCTGGCTTTGGTGTCGCGGCTGTTCTTCGCCGGCGACGCCGGTGCCTCCTTCACCGCGGTGACCCAACTCGGCACCGAGGTGGCCGTGCTGGTCTATTTCGCCAAGGACATCGCGCGCATCGCCACGGCCTGGCTGTCCGGGGTGGCCTCGGCGCTGACCAAGACGCGGCTGGCCGCCGACCGTGAGGTCGACTACCGGATGGGTTGGTACGTCATCATCGGCACCATCCCGATCTGCGTGCTGGGCCTGGCGTTCAGCGACCAGATCCGGTCCGGGGTCCGCAACCTGTGGGTGGTGGCCACCGCACTGGTGGTGTTCTCGGCGGTGATCGCCGCGGCTGAATACCTCGGGCGCCAGACCCGCCACGCCGAAGAGCTGACCTGGCGCGATGCCGTCCTGGTCGGCTTCGCGCAGACCCTGGCGTTGATCCCCGGGGTGTCGCGGTCCGGGGCGACCATCAGCGCGGGCCTGTTCGTCGGCCTGGACCGGGAACTGGCCGCTCGCTTCGGATTCCTGCTGGCCATTCCGGCGGTGTTCGCCTCCGGGCTGTTCTCGCTGCCGGACGCGTTTCACCCGTCGGGTGCGGGGATGAGCGCCACCGGACCGCAACTGCTGGTGGCCACCCTGATCGCCTTCGGGGTGGGCTGGGCGGCGGTGGCCTGGTTCCTGAAGTTCCTGGTGACCCACAGCATGTACTGGTTCGTCGGGTATCGGGTGGTCGCCGGGGGCATGATCCTGGTGCTGTTGGCCACCGGCGTGGTGGTGGCGTAGCCATGACCGTGATCCTGCTGCGGCACGGCCGGTCCACCGCGAATACCGCCGGGGTGTTGGCCGGGCGGTCCGAGGGCGTCGAGCTCGACGACAGGGGGCGTGAGCAGGCCGCACAGCTTGTCGACCGGCTCGCGGGCCTGCGGATCGAGGCGGTGGTGCGCTCGCCGCTGCTGCGCTGCCGCAGCACGGTCGAACCGTTGGCCGCCGCGTTGGGGCTGCAACCGGTCATCGACGAACGGCTCGCCGAAGTCGACTACGGGGCTTGGACCGGACGCAAGATGAGCGAGCTGACCGGCGAGCCGCTGTGGCGGGTGGTGCAGGCCCAGCCCAGCGCGGCGGTGTTCCCCGACGGCGAAGGATTGGCGCAGGTGCAGGCCCGAGCGGTGGCCGCGGTCCGCGACCACGACCGGCAGCTGGCCGAGCGGCACGGCGCCGACGTGCTGTGGGTGGCGTGCACCCATGGTGATGTCATCAAGGCCGTCATCGCCGACGCCCTCGGCATTCACCTGGACGGCTTCCAGCGCATTATCGCCGACCCGGCCTCGGCGAGTGTGATCCGATACACGCCGCTACGTCCCTTCGTCATCCACGTCAACCACACCGGGGCGTCATTGGCTGGGGCCGTGCAGGTTCCGCCGCCCGACGACGACCCTAACGGCGACGCCGTCGTCGGTGGGTCCACCACATAGTTGCCAGGGATACCGGTGTGATCGTCGACTGCCGGTACTTTGGAGATGCCATGTCTCGAGCAATCCATGTCTTTCGCACCCCCGACCGCTTCGTGGCCGGGACCGTCGGCCAACCCGGAAACCGCACGTTCTACCTGCAGGCGGTTCACGACCAGCGGGTGGTCTCAGTGGTCCTGGAAAAACAGCAGGTCGCGGTGCTGGCCGAACGGATCGGTGCGCTGTTGGTGGAGGTCCACCGTCGATTCGGCACGCCGGTCCCGCCGGAACCCGCCGAGATCGACGACCTGAGCCCGCTGGTCACACCGGTGGATGCCGAATTCCGGGTCGGAACCATGGGATTGGGCTGGGACTCCGAGGCGCAGACCGTGGTGGTCGAACTGCTCGCGGTCAGCGACGCCGAATTCGATGCCTCGGTGGTGCTCGATGACACCGAGGACGGTCCGGATGCCGTGCGGGTATTCCTGACACCGGAGTCGGCGCGGCAGTTCGCCACCCGATCCAACCGGGTCATCTCGGCAGGTCGCCCGCCGTGTCCGCTCTGCGACGAGCCGCTGGAACCCGCCGGCCACATCTGCGTCCGCACCAACGGCTATCGACGGGGTGCCTTTGGGCCCGACGATGAGCCCCATGAGTCCGACGACTGACGATCGG
>JBDTEP010000270.1:0-11985 GCA_039922455.1 Mycobacterium sp.
AAGCCGGGCCGGGGGAGACCGTCGACGCCGACACCGAAACTGCCCGGGTTGTTCCGTTCATCGAGTGGCTGCGCAGCGCCTACCCCGACCAGCTGATCAGCGTCGACACCTGGCGCTCGGAGGTGGCCGGGCGCGCCTGTGCGGCCGGCGCCGACCTGATCAACGACACCTGGGCCGGGGTCGACCCGCAGCTACCGGCGGTCGCAGCGGAATTCGGGGCCGGCCTGGTCTGTTCGCACACCGGTGGCGCGACGCCGCGCACCCGTCCGTTCCGGGTGAGCTACGGCAACACCGTCGACGGGGTGGTGGATGAGGTGATCAGCGAGGTCACCGCGGCCGCGCAGCGGGCGGTGGCGGCCGGGGTCGCGCGCGAGAAGGTGTTGATCGATCCCACCCATGATTTCGGCAAGAACACCTTCCACGGGCTAGCGTTATTGCGACACACGGAGAAGTTGGTCGGTACCGGATGGCCGGTGCTGATGGCGCTCTCCAACAAAGATTTCATCGGGGAGACTCTCGGTGTGGGTCTGACCGAACGACTCGAGGGAACATTGGCGGCCACCGCGTTGGCTGCGGCCGCCGGGGCCCGGATGTTTAGGGTTCACGAGGTCGCGCCGACCCGGCGCGTGCTGGAGATGGTGGCATCGATCCAGGGCGTGCGGTCGCCGACCCGCACAGTTAGGGGACTGGCATGACCGCCGCCAGCGACGACGCAGAACGAAGTGATGCCAAGGAGTGGCGCGCATGACCGATGTGGTCTCGGCACCGGACGACACCCGGCTGGTCGGGCGCACCTGGAGCCGGCCGGACTGGACGGTCGCCGAGTTGGTGGCCGCCAAGGAGAAGACCGGCCGCACCATCTCGGTGGTGCTGCCCGCCCTCAACGAGGCGGAGACCATCGGATCGGTGATCGACAGCATCACCGGCCTGGTCGGAGGCCGGTCCGGGGGCCTGGTCGACGAGTTGATCGTGCTGGACTCCGGTTCCACCGACGACACCGAGATCCGCTCGATTGCGGCCGGCGCCCGCGTGGTCAGCCGCGAGCAGGCGGTCCCGGAGGTCGCACCGCAGCCCGGCAAGGGCGAAGCCCTGTGGCGGTCGCTGGCCGCGACCAGCGGCGACATCGTGGTGTTCGTGGACTCCGACCTCATCAACCCCGATCCGATGTTCGTCCCCAACCTGGTCGGCCCCCTGCTCACTGGCGACGGCATCCATCTGGTCAAGGGCTTCTACCGGCGACCGCTGAAGGTCAACGGCACCGAGGATGCCACCGGCGGTGGCCGGGTCACCGAGTTGGTCGCCCGGCCGCTCCTAACCGCGCTGCGGCCCGATCTGGGTGCCGTGCTGCAACCGCTGGGCGGTGAGTATGCGGGGAGTCGCGAGCTGTTGGCATCGGTACCGTTCGCCCCCGGTTACGGGGTGGAGATCGGGCTGCTGATCGACACCTACGACCGGTTGGGCCTGGAGGCGATCGCCCAGGTCAACTTGGGTGTGCGCGCACACCGCAACCGCCCGCTGGCCGAGTTGGCCGTGATGAGCCGGCAAGTCGTGGCCACCCTGCTGTCGCGCTGCGGCATCCCCGACTCCGGCGTCGGGCTCACCCAGTTCTTCACCGACGGCGACACCTACCTGCCGCGCACTACGCCGCTGTCGCTGGTGGACCGGCCGGCGATGAACACGCTGCGTCAGCGCTGAAAAGTGCACAGTCGGGCCCAGGTCGGCCCGGCGAATGAGGCACTATCGATGCTGTGACACTGGTGTTGCTCTATCTCGTCGTGCTCGCGCTCACCGCACTCTTGTTGTTTGGGCTGGCCAGCGTGCTGTTCGGCCGGGGTGAGCAGCTGCCGCCGTTGCCGCGGGCGACGACCGCGACCATGCTGCCTGCTTCCGGAGTCACCGGTGCCGACGTCGAGTCGGTCAAGTTCTCCCAGGTTTTGCGTGGCTACAACACCGGTGAGGTCGATTGGGTGCTGGATCGGTTGGGCGCCGAACTCGACCAACTGCGCGGACAGCTTGCCGCGGCGCAGGCGACAGCCGCCCACCCGTCGGGGGCGACGTGAGCAGCCCGCCCGATGACGGCTTGGTGCGCTGCGGCTGGGTCGATAACGGCTCGACGCTGTACCGCGACTACCACGACCAGGAGTGGGGACGTCCGGTGCGCGAGACGACCGCACTGTTCGAGCGGATCAGCCTGGAAGCCTTCCAGAGCGGCCTGTCGTGGCTGGTGATCCTGCGTAAGCGGGACAACTTCCGGCGTGCGTTCGCCGATTTCGACATCGAGGCCGTCGCGCGCTACACCGACGCCGACGTGACACGGCTGATGGACGACGCCGGCATCGTGCGCAATCGGGCCAAGATCGAGGCGACGATCTCCAACGCCCGGGCGACCATCGACTTGGAATCCATCGATTTGGCGGAGCTGCTGTGGTCATTCGCCCCGCCGCCGCGGCCCCGCCCGGTGGGCCTGTCGGTAATTCCCGCGGTCACGCCGGAATCCACGGCTATGTCGCGCGAATTGAAGCGTCGCGGGTTCCGATTCGTGGGACCCACGACCGCGTATGCGTTGATGCAGGCCACGGGCATGGTCGACGATCATGTACGGGCCTGTTGGGTACGTCGGTAACCGGTGCGATCCACTAAAATGCACTACGGAATCGGGTCTGGTGCGCGCGGCGTCGCCGATAGGGGAGAATGGCATAGTGAATTTGCAGTTCGATGCCGGACGCTGCGACCGCGGTGCACACCCGGCGCAGATCAAGGGAACGGCCCGTGGGCTTGTACCTGGAGGGAGCACTCGATGGCGGCGATGAAGCCCCGGACCGGTGACGGTCCATTGGAAGCGACCAAGGAGGGGCGCGGCATCGTGATGCGGGTACCACTTGAAGGCGGTGGACGGCTGGTCGTCGAGTTGACTCCCGCCGAGGCCGCGGCACTCGGGGACGAACTCAAGGCCGTCACCAGCTAGGCGAAGTGGGTCGCCGTGGATTAACGGCTCACCTGTCGGTAGACCGCCAGGGTCTGCTCGGCCACCCGCGTCCAGGAGAATTCACTAACGCATCGGAGCCGGCCGGCGTCGCCGTAGCGTCGCGCTCGGCCCGGGTTGGTGATTAGTGCGTTGACGGCCTCGGCGAGGCCGTCGCGGTAGCTGACCGGGTCGGCGGCGTCATAGTGCACCAGTGAGCCGGTGACGCCGTCGCTCACCACCTCCGGTATTCCGCCGACGTCGGAGGCCACCACCGCGGTGGCGCAGGCCATCGCCTCGAGGTTGACGATGCCCAACGGTTCATAGACCGAAGGGCAGACGAATACTGTCGCCGCCGAGAGTAATTCGCGGATCTGCCGCACCGGCAGGGTCTCCTGGATCCAGAACACCCCGTCACGGGCCGCGGCCAGGGCGGTGACCGCCGCACTCACCTCGTCGGCGATCTCCGGGGTGTCGGGGGCACCGGCGCACAGCACCAGCTGCGCGTCGGGGTGAAACCGGTGAGCGGCGGCCACCAGGTGGGCCACCCCCTTCTGCCGGGTGATCCGGCCGACGAAAGCCACCATGGGCCGGTCCGGGTCGACACCGAGGTCGGTCGCCATCGATGAGTCGAGTCCGGCCGGCTGCGGGCGCCACACGTCGGTGTCGATACCGCTGTAGATCACGTGCACCCGGTCGGGTCGCAGCTCCGGATAGACCCGCAGCAGGTCGTCGCGCATCGCGGAACTGACCGCGATGACGCCGTCCGCGGCTGTCGTGGCAGCCTGCTCCGCCCAGGACGACACCCGATAGCCGCCACCTAGCTGCTCGGCCTTCCAGGGCCGCAGCGGCTCCAGCGAATGCGCGGTCAGTACATGCGGGATGTCGTACAGCAGCGCCCCCAGGCGGCCCGCCAAGGCGGTGTACCAGGTATGCGAGTGCGCGACGTCGGCCGTGCCGACGGCGTCGGCCATCGTCAGGTCGGCCGACAGGGTCCCCAGCGCCGGATTGGCGTCCCGCAGTGCCGGATCGGGCTGATGGGCCTGCGCCCCCGGCCGGGGCGCCCCCATGCAGTGCACGTCGACGTGACATAACCGTCGCAGCGCTTCTACCAGGTTGGTGACATGCACGCCCGCGCCGCCGTAGATCTCCGGGGGGTATTCCCGGGTCAGCATCGCCACCCGCATGACCCGCACGGTAGCGGCAGAGGCCGCCGGCCGCGCAGCGGATCGCCCGGCAATGTGTGGAGAACCTCCAGAATCGTGCCGTCAACCTGGCAGGGCTGCCAACCGGCCGATAGGTTTGGGGCTATGAGGGAAGCGCCGCACGTGCTGGGCATCGTCCTAGCCGGAGGGGAGGGCAAGCGACTGCACCCGCTGACCGTGGACCGGGCCAAGCCGGCCGTTCCCTATGGCGGGGCCTACCGGTTGATCGACTTCGTGCTGTCGAACCTGGTCAACGCGCGCTACCTGCGGATCTGTGTTCTGACGCAATACAAGTCGCATTCGCTGGACCGGCATATCTCGCAGAACTGGCGATTGAGCGGCCTGGCCGGGGAGTACATCACCCCGGTGCCGGCGCAGCAGCGGCTTGGGCCGCGTTGGTACACCGGGTCTGCCGACGCCATCTATCAGTCGCTGAACCTGATCTTCGACGAAGACCCGGACTACATCGTGGTTTTCGGTGCCGACCACGTGTACCGGATGGACCCCGAGCAGATGGTGCGCTTCCACATCGACAGTGGGGCCGGGGCTACGGTCGCCGGGATTCGGGTTCCGCGCTCGGAGGCGTCGGCATTCGGTTGCATTGACGCCGACGAGTCCGGACGGATCCGCAAGTTCCTGGAGAAGCCGGCCAACCCGCCCGGCACACCCGACGACCCGGACAGCACCTATGCGTCGATGGGCAACTACATCTTCACCACCAAGGTGCTGATCGACGCGATCCGCGCCGACGCGGACGACGACCACTCCGACCACGATATGGGCGGCGACATCATGCCGCGCCTGGTGGCCGATGGATTGGCTGCCGTCTACGACTTCTCCGACAACGAGGTCCCCGGCGCCACCGAGCGTGACCGCGGCTACTGGCGCGATGTCGGAACCCTGGATGCGTTCTACGACGCCCATATGGACCTGGTGTCGGCGCACCCGATCTTCAACCTGTACAACAAGCGCTGGCCGATCCACGGTGCGACCGAGAACCTGGCGCCGGCGAAGTTCGTCAACGGCGGATCGGCGCAGGAGTCGGTGGTGGGCGCCGGCAGTGTCATCTCGGCGGGGTCGGTGCGCCACTCGGTGCTGTCGTCGAACGTCGTGATCGACGACGGCGCGATCGTGGAGGACAGCGTCATCATGCCCGGGACGCGGGTGGGGCGTGGCGCGGTGGTGCGGCACGCGATCCTGGACAAGAACGTCGTGGTCGGCCCCGGCGAGATGATCGGTGTCGACCTGGAGAAGGACCGGGAGCGGTTCTCGATCAGTGCCGGCGGTGTGGTCGCCGTCGGCAAGGGCGTCTGGATCTAGAACGGTTCCTCGGCGCCGCCGGGATTACAGCCGTTGGCGAGCAGGTTCAGGGTGCTCACGATCGGACGCCATGGCTCCAGATTCCAACTGGTCTTGCCGGGCTGGATGAACTCGGCGAACTGCCAGTGGCACAGGAACTGTTCGCGCATGCCGGGGGTGTTGGCATCGGGGTTTTTATTCACGACCTCCGACCAGGCCTGCTCGCCCTGGCGCAGCGTGCCGGCTTCCCCGGCCTCGGTTCGGCCGGTGTCGGTCGGATAGACCCGCAGGCTGGTCCCGTCTTCGTAGGTCACCCACTGGGTGTGGTCGACGTACGGCGACGCGCTGATGCCTGCGGCGCCCAGCCAGCCACCCGAACCGCCCAGGCCACCGGCGCCGCCCTCGCCGCCGTCCCCGCCGCGGCCGAACAGCAGCCCGCCCGCACCGCCGTCGCCACCGGCGCCGCCCTGGCCGCCCGTCCCGCCGCTGCCCATCCACCAGGCACCGGCGCCGCCCACGCCGCCCTCGCCGCCGTCAGCACCGATATCCCCGCCGCCGCCCGCGCCGCCGGTACCGCCGGTGCCGAGACCGAAGCCCATTCCGGCCCCGCCGGCGCCGCCCGCCGCGCCTACGCCGCCGGCGCCCCCGACACCGCCCACGCCCATGAACCAGCCGCCGGCCCCGCCGTCGCCGCCGGCGGACCCGGCGGCGCCCATGCCGCCAACACCACCATTGCCGAAGAACCCGGCGTTGCCGCCGCCACCGCCGCCACCGTCGACGCCCGCGAAGCCGGCTCCGCCGTCGCCGAACAGGAATCCGCCGTCGCCGGCGTCGCCGAACCCGCCCCACTGACCGAACACGCTGGTGTTGGCGCCGTCGAAGCCGTCGAGGCCATCCCCGATCAGGTCCCGGCCGAACAGCGGCATGAACGATGCGTTGATCAAGCCGATGCTGAACTCCCCGGACGGGCTGGCAATCCACGCCTCGATGCTGGTGTGCAGCGGACTGTAGATGAGCTGATCCACCCAACCGGTCATGTCGGGGGCCTGGCCCGGTCCCGGAAGTGCCAATATCGCATCCAGGACGTCGGAGAACAGCGTGTTCGTCGCTGGATCGAGCTGTGCCACCCACGCCTGCACCAGTTCCATCAGACCGCCCACGTCGATGGCTGTGCCCGGTGTGCTGACGGCCGCCATCGGCTCGATCAGATCGATGGCCCAATCCCATTCCGCCTGCGCGGGCGGCGCCGTCACCACCGGGGTGGTTCCGAGCAATACCAAGGCGCCCACCGCGGTCGCGGCGCCGGCCACCCGGCCACGGGAGATGCTCTGACCGGTGCCGCCTCGCCGGGGTCTACGCATGGCTCGACCGAACTCCCTAAGTCACGTCAACCCGCCGAACTAACAGATTGCACTTAGGAGACTGTAAGCTATTTCTGTCCAAAATGAGATTCGGACCGGCCAATTACCAGAGGTAGGGGATCAGGCGGTAGCGGACCCGTTAGGTGTACGTGCGGTATCCACCGAGCTCCTGGGTCAGGAGTTCTTCCTCGTCGCGGATGCGCAGCACCAGGATGGGCACGCTGGTGAGCGCGCCGGCCAGTCCCCAGTACGAGCCGAGAGCCAGCGGCAGGCCGATCATCGTGACCAGTACGGAGAAGTACATCGGGTGCCGGACTAAGCCGTACAGCTCGGTGGCGATTACCGGCTGCTGAGCCTCGACGGTGATGTTGGCACCTGCGTAACTGTTCTGTGTGACGGCCAGGATGCCGATCCCCAACCCGGCCGCCACCATGACGTCGCCCACCGCGGACACAGCCGCCGATGGGGTCGACCACCCGAACCGGTGGTCCAACGCGCATCCGCCGCTGTAAGACGGCCGGGTTCGTGACACCCCAGTAGATGCAGGGAACGACCGTTGCGACGGCGTAGATCGCGAGAAACACCCATGCCTGCCAGTAGTCGAAAGTGCCTGCCAGCCAGAACAACAGCACGCCCAGCATGGCCAGGACAACGAATCGGTAGCCCAGGGCTTGAACGACGTTCGTCATGACCGGTCACCACACGTGGGGCAGTAACCGGTAGCGCACCTGCTGGGTGTATTCGCGGTAGCCGGCTAATTCGGTAGTGAGCAGGTGCTCTTCATCGCGAATACGCAAGACCAGCACGATCAGTCCGGGGATGACGAACACCAGCCCCCAGTAGGAGCCGAGCGCGGGTGGTATCCCCAGCATCAGGATGATGTTGCCGACGTACATCGGGTGGCGTACCAGCCCGTACAAGCCTGTCGAGACGAGCGTCTGCCCCGCTTCGACGGTGACATTGGCGGCAGCGTAACCGTTCTGGATGATCACCAACATGGCGACGCCGAGTCCGATGGCCACCAGGACGTCGCCGAGCAGGCAGACCGGCGCCGGTACCGTTGACCAGCCGAAGCGGTGATCGAGCGCGCTGAGCGCGAACATGGCCGGAAAACAGATGAATATCGCGGTGATGGCGACCCGCTGGAGCGGGCGTGTCTCCGCCAGTGGTCCGGCGCGCATCCGGCGCTCCAGCGCAGCCGGATTGGTACGCAACAGGTAGAGACTGGGAATCAAGGTGGTTGCGGTGAACACCGCCAGGAAGGCCCAGGCCTGCCAGTAGTCCAGTGTTCCGGCGGGCCCGAACAACAGCCCCCCGAAAACGATCAAACCCAAGACCGATGACGCCAATCCTTTGCCGGCGTTCTTCATGGTGCGCTCCTCATTCCCAGACATCACGACGTTGGAAAGCCAAGGCGCCCAGCGTGATCAGCGCGACGTCGATCGTCAGCAGCACCACCAGCGGCGCGATATCCAGGCCGCCGGCGCCCACCAGCGGAATATGGGTGAACGGCTCGAGGCCGAGTACCCACTGTGGTAGGCCCGATAGCGTGCCGAGCAGGTACAGCGCGACGAAGCCGATCAGCACCGCCCACCCGGCGGGGGCGAACCTCGGCGCGAGCCCGAACAATGCGACCGTCACCGCTGCGGGCAGCCAGACCGCCGGCAGTTGCACGGCGGCGCTACCGATGCCGAGGCCCAACTGTTTGCCGACGTCGCCGACCGCGGCCCCGTAGACGATTCCGGCTACCACTCCGGACGCCAGTATCGCGACCGCCGATCCAGCCATTGCTATCACCAGATGGCTTGCCAGCCATCGGGTTCTTCCGAGTGACCCGGCGAGCAGGCTCTCGGCGCGCCCTGCGGCTTCCTCCTGTTGCAGCCGCAGCACCAGTGACACCGCGAAGGCGGCGGCCACCATAGCCAACATGGTGAAGGCCACCGCGATGAACGCCCGCTCGAGTGTCGCGGTGCCGCCCAACCGGACGACGATGTCGCGCGCACTGTCGCTGCCGACCTCGTCGCCGATCCCGTGCACCACGCTGCCGACCAATAGCCCGTAGAGCACCAGGCCCACCGTCCACAGCAGCAGCGAACCCCGGTTGAGCCGCCACGCCAATCCGAAGGCGCCGGCCAATGTCGGTGCTGCCCGGCGCCGTCCCGGACGATCGGGAAGCAGCCCGGCGCCGACATCGCGGCGGGCTGCCAACCGGTAGGCCAGCCAGGTGAGCGCGGCCGTGGTCGCCAACGGCAGTACCAGCACCCACCAGCGGTCACCCGCGTACGGCCGCACCTGCAGCGACCAGCCGAGCGGTGAGAACCACGACAGCGCGCCGGACCCGGCGTCGCCGACCGCCCGCACGGTGAAGGCCGCGGCCAGCACGCCGAATGCGGCGCCACGGGCCAGTCGCGCGCTCGAGGACAGCTGTGCGGCCACCCCGGCCGCTGCGGTGAAGACCAGCCCGGAGCAGGCCAGGGCGGCTCCGAACGCGCACGAACCGGCCGCCGGCACATCGGCCGTGAGCAGGCCCGCCGCCCCGATGACGCCGGTAGCCACCGATGCCCCGGATGCCAGCAGCAGCGCGCCGGTCAGTCCCGCGTATCTGCCCACCGCCGTCGAGTCGATCAATTCGGTGCGGCCGGTCTCCTCGTCGGCGCGGGTGTGCCGGATGACCGTCAGAATCACCGCCACCGCGATCAGCAGATGGAAAATCCCGGCTTTCCAGACGCCCACCGCGCCAAGGGTGTCGTTGTAGACCTGGCCGTACATCGCGCGCTGTGCCGGGCTGGCCATGATGGTTGCCGCCAGGCCGGCGCGGTCGGCTGCGGTGGGGTAGATCGCCTCGATGCTGGCGATGTAGACGCTGGCCAGCGGCAGCGACAGCAGCAACACCCACAGCGGTACGACGACGCGGTCGCGGCGCAGATACAGCCGCAGCATCTCAGGTGTGCCGGAGAGGCTCGATCCTCTCCGGGACGGTCGGTGCGCCTGGTGTACGGCGGTGGTCATGCCCGCACCGTGTCGTAGTGACGCAGGAACAGTTCTTCCAGTGTCGGCGGTTGGCTGGTGAGGCTGCGCACACCTGCCGCGCCGAGCACCGCGATGAGCTCACCGAGGCTCGCGCTGTCGGCCTGCGCGTGCAGCACGGTGCCGTTGTAGTACACGTCCCCGACTCCCCGGATGTGCGTGAGATCGCCTGGATCGCTCATCATGTCGGCTTGGATCGAGGTGCGGCGCAGGTGGCGCAGGGAGTCCAGCGAGCCGCTTTCGATGACGCGCCCGGCCCGGATGATCGTCACCCGCTGGCACAGCCTCTCGGTCTCGGCCAGGATGTGACTCGACAGCAGGACGGTGGCCCCGCGTTGGCTTGCCTCGATGACGCACTGCTGGAACACATTCTCCATCAAGGGATCCAGTCCGCTGCTGGGCTCGTCGAGCAGTAGTAACCGGGCGTGCGACGAGAAGGCCGAGATCAGGGATACCTTCTGACGGTTGCCCTTCGAGTAGGTGCGGGCCTTCTTGCTCGGGTCCAGGTCGAAGCGTTCGATCAATTCATCGCGGCGTCGGTCGTCGATTCCGCCCCGCATCCGGGCGAGCAGGTCGATGATCTCGCCGCCGGACAGTGTTGGCCACAACGTGACATCGCCCGGCACGTAAGCAATCTCACGGTGCAGCTCGACTGCGTCGGCCCAGGGGTCGCCGCCGAGCAGGCGGACGGTTCCGTTGTCGGCCCGGACCAGGCCCAGCAGGATTCGGAGGGTGGTGGATTTTCCGGCGCCGTTCGGGCCCAGGAAGCCGTGAACCTCACCGGCATGCACGGTCAGATCCAGCCCGTCCAGCGCCTTGGTCTGGCCGAAAGACTTTTCCAGTCCTCGGATTTCGATAGCCGGCCAACGGTTGTCAGGATGCATCGGTTCCTCCTTGCTCGGCCTCCAGGAAGGCGTCGTACATAGTGCGGTCGGCCAGCAGGCCCTCGGTGTACACCTCGAGAGAGGGCAGCACCATGTCGTGGGCGTAGTCGCGCAACACGGCGCGCAAATCGGTGGGGTTGTCATGCAGTTGGAGGTAGAGCAGGAAGCCGCCGCCGCCGGCCATCGCCAGGTACTTCGCGCGGGCTTTCGGGTCGCGGCTGGGCTTGAGGGTGCCGGCCCGGACTCCTTCGTCGAGGTACTCCTCGGCGTTGTCGATCATCCGCCGCCACAGGGTGCGGGCCAGTTCGCCACCGTCCTGCATATTGCGGACCAGGTAGGCCATCAGTGGTGCGTACGTTTCGATCTCCGCCATCTGGGCGAACCAGGTGGCCGGGTCACTCGAGCGCATCGCCTCCGACTTGCCGGTGTAAATCTCGGCGGCGATGTGGTCGTCACAGGCCTTCCGCAGACCGTCCTTGGACCCGAAGTGGTGGATTACCAACCCGGCGCTGACCCCGGCGGCTTCGGCGATGGTGCGCAGTCCCACGCCGAAGCCGTGCTGACCGAATTGCTCGATCGCCGCGTCGCGGATACGGGCCGAAGTCGTCAGATCCACTGAACGCATGTTCAATATACTAAACGCGCGTTCAATCACCGGTCAAGGTTTGACCGCGAACGTGCGTAAAACCGGGAATTTGCTCGGCGTGTCGGCCGGGGACATGCCCGCTCGCGCAGGTGGGGCCCCGGCGGGCGGGCGGGCGGCCCCAGCTTGCGGAAGGAAGGGGCGGGTAGAAATTAGTCGCGGACGGCCGCCAGCAGTCCGTCGCCCAGCGGGATCAGCGCCGGGGTCAGTCGATCGTCTTCGGCGATGAGCCTGGCCGCCTCACGCACCGCGACCACCTCGGCGTCGTTGGCTTCGGGATCGCCGGCCCGCCCGCCCAGGGCCGCCCGATGCACCACGACCACACCACGGGGCCGCAGCAGTCGCACGGCCTCCAGCACGTAACCGGGCTGGTCGATCGGGTCAGCGTCGACGAAAACCAGGTCGTAGGACTCGTCGGCGAGGCGGGTCAGCACATCCTGTGCGCGGCCGCCGATGAACCGGGTTCGCGAAGCCCCGATACCGGCGTCACCGAAAGCCTGCTTGGCGGTGCGCTGGTATTCGGGCTCGATGTCGATGGTGGTCAGAACCCCCTCGCCGCCCATACCCGACAGCAGCCAGAGTCCGCTGACGCCCGCGCCGGTAC